>JBCCEF010000001.1:318398-636797 GCA_039030395.1 Acidobacteriota bacterium | reverse complement strand
GGAAGCCTTCCCGCTCGGCCGCAGGACGCCGATCTCGCACCCGAGGCTGTTGGACCGAAAGACTGCCGAGAGGCGTCTGGAGCACACGCTCCGGCAGATGGCCGTTGCGAACCACAAGACGACGACCCTCCGGGTCGACCAGATCATGCCGGGCACTCACGTACTCCGTCACTTCCTGCTCGATCGCATGGGCCAAAAGCTCCCGAGCACCGCGGCGAAGCACCTCGCTCAGCGCATCGACAGCCGTTTCTTGGGGAAAGGAAACCAACTTCGAGCTACACTCGGTCATGGCGGCATATCTCCTGCCCGGCAGCCACCGGGCGGTCATGGATCCGAATTTCAGACCCAGGATATGCCGCCTGTCTCATCCCGCCATACACAACTTTCGGTTATACCTCCGCCCCAGGTGAGCGGGGAGGGCACGGCGCGTTTCTTCTTGGGCGTGTTCTCTAGCCGTTTTTTCCCGGGCTTTGGGCTCTGCTCGTCTCGCGGATGGACTCCAGGGCCTTTGCGATCTTTTCCGCCGCTTCCCTCCTTCGCGGCGGCAGGGATTCCCACATCGACCAGAAGGCGCTCTCCAGGATCTTGTAGGCGTAGTCGTCTTCGACCTGGGCGAGGGCTTTCAGGCGGTTGCGTGCTCGGCTGGTGAGCTGCGCGTTGAACACCACGATGTCCTCGCTCCGGGTGCGAGGTCGGCCGGGGCCGGCTTTCTTTGTTTTCATCCTCAGGGAATTGTAGCGCGCCGCCGTTCTTGGGCGGGAGCGGAAGACGGTCATTCATCGCGGGGTCCCGCTTTGGCAGGCTCCGGATGATCTATGAGCCACAAGCAGACTTCTATTTTCATGCGCACAAAAATAACAGAACCGAGGCTTTGAGTCCACTTTGGGGCCGTGTGGGTAGGTCTAGAACGTCTCTTTGGTCGAGATCAGCCACTGCACGCCGCTGATCGAGTCGTCGCGGTCGAGGGGGAAGGCGACGTCGAGATGGATCATGGAGCCCTGGCCGGAGCGGCTGGAGGAGAGGCGCAGGCCAAAGCCGATGTCTTTGAGCACTTTGTCGGTGTATTCCGGGCCGCGGATGAGGAGCGGATCTTCGCCGTCGAACCAGGCGCGGCCGATGTCGAAGAAGACGGCGCCGCCGACGTGGACTAGCTGGAAGAGGTGCCAGTCGGTGTAGAAGCGCTGTTCGAGGGTGACGAGGAAGCGCCGGTTGCCGTCCTGGTAGCGCAGAGGGTATCCGCGCAATCCCGAATCGCCGCCGAGCAGAAGCTGCGTTTCAATGTCCGCCTGCTGGGTGGCGTCCACTTCGGCGGAGACGAAGAACAGGTTGTTGCCGAAGTTGCGCTGGTAGAAGCGTGCCCGCAGATTCGCCATCAGGTTCTGCTCTTGGCCGTCGGCCCAGCGCGAGGTGAGGCCGCCGGAGAGCAGCAACATCCGCTGGTCGCCGATCGGATGGCCGCTCGAAAAGCCGCTGTCGAAAACCCACCGCTCCTGGTCGCCGCCGAGGGCCTCCGGCGAATAGCCCAGTTTGCCGTGGAAGCGGCGCCCGATGAAAAAGTCCTCGGTGCGCTGGAGTTGGTCGAGGTCGTTGGTTTCGAGGAACCGGTCTTCGATCACTTCGAAGCCGAGCCAGGGATACGACAGGGTGCGGTCCCTCGGCTGGAAGCGGCTGAAGGACTCGACCCGCCGGTTGCCGAACTGCCGTTCGTCGTAGGTGTAGCCGGTCAACAGGCGGCGGGTCCAGCCGTTCCTCAAGCCTTTGGAGCGTCCCCAATAGAATTCCGCATAGGTGCGCTGGTGGCGGAAGCGATCGACCTCTCGGCCGGCGAGGTAGAACGGGTCTACCCGGTCCTCTACCCGCACGAAGAGACCGGAACCCCAGCGTGCGTCGAGGGAGACGAAGGGGCGTTCGAGCTCGAGCCGCTGTAGGGAGCCGTCGCTCATGTTGGCGAGCCACAGTTCGAGTTGGGCGTGGGTGCCGCCCAGGGAGCGGTCGGCGAAGGCCACCAGTTCCCGGGTGCGGTCCACGTCTTCGGTGCGCTCGACGATGATCTCGCGACCGGTACCGAGAAAGTTGCTCTCCTGCACTTCGAAGCGGGTCGAGTTTTCGCCTCCGCTGCGCGAGAACCCCAGGCCGGCGGTGAGGGTCCACACGTCGCGGGTGACCACCTCCAGGTCGACGCGATTGCCGCCGTAGTGGATCGGCCGGATCTGGGCGTCATACAGGTAGCGTTTCGAGCGCAGCAGGCGCTCCGTTTCGTCGAGGATGCGGCGCGAGTAGAGATCGCCGCTGCGAAACAGCAACAAATCCTCGATCACCGCCGGGCGGGTGGTGCGGTGGACGCGGTTGGCGAAGCGAAACAGGACCTTCGATTCCGCCGGATCGTCCGTATCGAAGACGTTGCCGGTCCGGACGACGATCTCACCGATCACTGCTTCGGAGGCTTCCAGGGCTTCGTCCGACGGGATGGGCGATTCCGAGCCGTAGTCGATCGACTGGGCCGCCAGCGGAGCGCTGACGATCGCGCCGAGGGCCAGCAACCCGGCGCCGGCGAAGGTGAGAAAACGGCGGACCTTCATGCCGCAGTCCCTCCCGGGACGGTTTTGGGGTGCGAGAGCAGCCGCACCAGCGGACCGACGGTGAGCCCTTGCACCAGGATCGAGAAGAACACCACGACATAGGTGATGGCGACGATCAGGTCGCGCTCCGAGCTCGGCGGCAGCGACAGGGCGAGGGCGACGGAGATGCCGCCGCGCAGTCCGCCCCAGGTCATCAGGCGAACGGTGCCCGGCGGGAAGGTCCGCCGCCGGCGGCGGGCGGTGACGGCGCCGCCGACGGTCAGCCAGCGGGCGCCCAGCACCAGCGGGATGGCCACCAGGCCGGCGATGATTTTGGCCGGGCTCCAATCGAGCACCAGCACTTCGAGGCCGATGATCAAAAACAGGATCGCGTTCAGGATTTCGTCCGTCATCTCCCAGAATTCATCGAGACGGCGGCGCACGTTGTCGGACATGGCGAACATTCGCCCGCGGTTGCCGATGAACAGGCCGGCCACCACCATGGCGATGGGGCCGGAGGTGTGGAGGGCGAGGGCCAGGGCATAGCCGCCCTGCACCGTCGCCAGGGTGATCAACACCTCGACGGAGTGGTCATCCACCCGGCGCAGCAGGTGGTACGCGACGAAGCCCAGGCCCAAGCCGAAGATCACCCCGCCGATCGCCTCTTCGACGAACAGCAGGCCGATGCTCGCCGGGTCGAGTTGGCGGCCGTGGACGGCGATGCCGGCGATGACCGAGAACACCACCACGCCCACGCCGTCGTTGAACAGGGACTCGCCGGTGATCAGCGAACGCAGCTCCGACGGCGCGCCGGCCTTCTTGAGGATGGCGAGAACGGCGATCGGATCCGTCGGCGAGATCAGCGAGCCAAAGAGCAGGGCAAAGGCGAACGGTAGGGCCAGACCGAGGAGCGGCAGCAGAAAGACGATGGCTCCGCCCACCAGGAAGGTCGAAAACACCACTCCGACGGTGGCCAAGGTCAGCACCGTCCAGCGCTGGCGGAGCAGTTCCGAGAGGTCCACATGGAGCGCCCCGGCGAACAGCAGGTAGCTCAGCATGCCCTCCATCAGCAGGTCGTCGAAGGGCACCCGCGCGAGGAGCTGGCCGGCCCATTCTCGGGTGCCGAAGCCCGCCGCTCCCAGCCCCAGCACCGCCAAGGACGCCAGGAATCCACCGACCATCACGCCGATCGCCGGCGGCAGGCGCAGGGTGCGCTCGTTGAGCCATGCCAGCAAGGCGGTGAGGGTGATCAAGACTCCGGCGACGGCGAGCAGGCTCAAAGGATGCTCTCCAGGTAGCGGTGCGACTGGAAGAGGGCGAAAAGGTTGATCGCGGCGTGCAGGAGGATCGCCAGCCAGGTCGAACCGGTTTGCCAGCGGACGATACCGAACAGGAGCCCGAGGAGGAACACCGAGAACATGTCGAAGGCGTCGTACTGTAGGTGGATCACCGCGAACAGGGCGCTGATCAGCACGATGGCGCCCACCTCACCCAAACGGCTTTTGGCCAGCCCTTCGTAGAGAAAGCCGCGAAACAGCAACTCTTCGATGATCGGCGCCGCCAGGCCAACGGCCAACACCAGACCAGGCATGAAGCCGGCGGTGGTCATCGCCTGCTCTATGAAGTCCGGGATCGGCGGGCGCTCGAAGACGGTGGCGACGTAGGTGATGGCGGTCACCAAGGCGTAGGTGGCCGCCAGCCAGAGCAATCCTTGCCACCAGCGGAACCCCCGCAGGCCGAGGTACTGGGCCACGCCGCCGGGGCGCCTCAGGCGAGTCAGCAGCCACAGGGCGACGAGGGCGACGGGCAAGGCAATGAGGGTGCCGACCCACAGGATCTGGCCGAAGTATTGGTTGATGAGGCGTTCGGGCTCGAAGGCGTTCAATTCGCCGTAGGGCTGGACCACCAGCACCGCGACGATGCCGAAGCCTTGCACCAGGCTGTAGAAGAGGAAGACGGCGCCGGACAGCAGTAGGGAAGCGAGGGCTCCCCAGGTCCGGTCGTCTGGAGAGGGCTCCCGCGTTGTCGGGACCTCGCTTTCTGGAGTCCCTAGCGGCGGAGTCGATCCGTCATTCGGCAGGGTCAAGGCGAGGCGAGGCTAGCACATCGGAATGGAGGGATGAGCCTATCTGTGAGTTCCTTCGGAGCGGCGGGGTAGGTCGAGCGAGAGACCCCTTGCGCCGCATCCTTCGGCGGACGATACTGCGGTCATGAACACGGGTCGTCGGAGGATGAGGTCGGCGGGGCGCTGGAGGCGGCGCACCTGGGTGGCCGGAGGCACCGCGTTGGCGGCACTCCTCGCCTTCGCCTTGCTCGGCGTCGGCTGCAGCAGTCTGCCACCGCTGCCGGAGTCCGAGCCCTGGAGTTGCGAAGGCGGCGCCGAGCCGGCGGACCTTTGGCACTGTATCGACGCCGCCGGACCGATTCCACCGAAGACCGAAGGAGCCTTCCGCAGTACCTCCCGGGTAGTGCGAGGAGACCTCGACCGCAAACGCGCTGACCAGCGCGCCGCCACCGCTTGCGAGAGCGATCCGCCGAACGGCTTCGAGGATCTCCGGGGTGTTTCCGTCGAGGGGGCGCCGCCGCTCCACGGCTACCGCTTCGCCGGCTCACCGGACAAGCCGCTGGTGGTGGTGGTGCACGGTCTGTTCGATAGCCGCAACAGCGCCTACGTGCGGCGCACGGCGGAGGCTCTCGCAGCCCGCGACTTTGGGGTGCTGGTGCCGGACATGCGCTGGCACGGCTGCCTGTTGAAACCCGCCTGGCTGCCCACCCTCGGCCTCGCCGAAGGCGGCGACCTCGTTCGCTGGGGGCGCTGGGCGGCCCAGGACGGCGCCGGCGAGACGAACCGGCCCGTCGGGCTGCTCGGTTTCTCCCTCGGGGCGCTCGATGTGCTCCACGCCCTCGGCCGTCCGGATCCACCGCGGGCCGGCGCCGTGGCGGTCTCACCGCCGGCCGCCCTGGAACAGGTTTTCGATTCCTTCAGCGGTCCCATCTACTGGCAGGATCGCGGGCTCCTCGGGCTGATCGACCGGAGCTTTCGCAAGCTGCTCACCCGCCGTCTCGAAGATCAGGACATCCCCGTCACCGAGGCGGGTCCTTTCGCCTCGATGCTCGCCCACCTGGAGCGGCGCACCGGCGTGCCGGGGCCGCTCGCCCTGGCGCTGTCGGATCCGGTGCCGCCGATCGAGCGGGCGAGTCGTCCTCTGTTGATCCTGGCGGCCGAGGATGACCCGCTGTTCGGGCGATTGGTGGTCGAGGAGCTGCGCCGGGCGGCGGCCGAAAACCCCGCCGCCTACCTGCTGGCAACCCCCGGCGGCGGCCACATCGGCTTTCCCGGGTCCGATCCGCAGTGGTTCATCGATGTGGTGGAGCGCTTCTTCACGGAGTCCGCGGAGGTGCGGGTGGCGTCAGATTCACCGGCGCCCTGAAGTTCGGTTGGCCCCAGCTCTCCACCAGGCCGATGCGCTCGTCCAGGTCTTCCTCCGCCCAGTGGATCAAACAGTCGACGGTGCGCTTGCGGAAGTCGAAGAGCGGCGGCCAAGGGGTGCGCCGCTGAGGTGGCGCCAAGGAGATCACCAGGGACTCCCGGCGGCTGATCTGATCCACCCGCTGGGACGCTCCGAACAGATGTGCCGGCAGGCGGCCAAGATTTTGGGTGAGGTTGCCCGGCACCTTCTTGAGCAGACCGCCGAAACTTGAAGGGGCTCGCGGGTGGCCCAACGGGTGGGTTGAGTGGACGATCAGGATCTGCTCGTTCTCGGCGTTGAGGGCGGCGTCCACCGGCACCAGGCTGGAGAAGCCGCCGTCGATCATCCAATAGGTTTCGTCGTTGCCCGGCAGGCCGTCGATGCGGGTTGCCGGAAAGATCGGGAACGGTGATCCGGAGGCCATGATCACCTTTTCGAGGAGCTCACGGTCCGTCAAGATGTCCGGGTTCTCGGACGCCGTCCCGCTGAAGTCGGTGCCGTAGGAGAGCCATCGAGCGCCACTGCCGTCGCCCGGCGACAGGGCCGGTTCCCCCGGTGAGAAGAGAAAGAAATAGGTGCTCTCGGAGGCGCCGTCGGGTTCCGATTCCGAGCCGACTTCCGACTGATCGAGAACGTTGGTGGGCACCAGGAAGCGGGTGTTCAGGCGAGCCGGCCGTGGAGCTTCTTGTCGGTCGAAGCGGGCGATCGCCGCCTCCAGATAAGAGCGCGCCTTGCGGTTGCCGTAGATCGCCGGCGCGACGGTCAGGTTCCACCACACCAGGGCGAGGAAGGCGATGCCGGCGACGCGCAAGAGCCGCCGTTTGACCAACGCGCCGTTGGGGTGCATGGAGGCGAGAAACTTGAGGCCTCGTTGCAGGTAGGGAATGCGGCCGAAGAGGCCGAGGGTGACCAGCAGCACGCTCCAGGCGAAGGCCACCACGATCAGGCGCAACCAGAACCCCCAGGTCAGCTCGAGGTTGGAAAGGCCGCCGACGAAGGCTCCTCCGATGAGCACCAGGTACACCAGCAGGATGTGTCCCACGGCAACCGCCAGACCGGCGAAGAGATCGTCGCGGCGAGCGATCACATACCTGCGGTCGGAGGTGAAGACGACGGCGATCAAGCCGGCGAAGAAGACGAGGGAGCCGAGGCTGACCATCAGGGCGCCGATCGACAGTCCCAGGCCGGAGGGTGCCATCAGATTCGGGCCGAGGTCGCAAACTCCCACCGGACGGGTGAGGCTGAGGATCACCGTGCTGGTCAGCAGGAGATAGCCGGCGACCGGCCCGCCGGCGAGCGGCTGCTCGAATCGATCCGGCACTAGCTCGCGCAGCAGCAGGAGCAGCGCGACCAGCAAGAATCCGAGGAAGAAGAGAGCGGCTTCCCCCAACAACTCGAAGGCGGCGATCCAGAAGCGAGAGGTGACGAGCATGACGATGGGGGCCGCGACGATGCCGCTGACCAAGAGGGCGATTTGACCCTTGGTGAATCGACGCCGGCCCCGCATCATCCACCAGCCGACGGCCAAGAACAGCCCGTAGAGCAGGCTCGCCGCCAGCGCGAAGGGTGCCGGAGCGTCGAGCCACTGATGGTTGATCTTCAGGCTCTCGATGCGGACGAGGAAGGGAATTCCGCCGATCACCGTGCCCACCGCGAGGAAGACGGCGGGGATCCTCCAGACGCCCGCCGGGTGGACCGGCGGCGGATTTTCGGGGTCCCCCTCTAGGCGCACCAGGATCTGGTCGGCGGTGACCGCCAGGAAGGTGGCGAGGGCGTAGACGAGCCCCTCGATCTCGGGAATATGTTCGGCCAGCTCCGGACCGTGGATGGCCTTGACCAGCAGGGGAATGACGAACAGAAACCAGGCCGCGCCGAAGGTCAGGCGGCGGCGTCCCGGCGGCCGATCCGGATGGATGGGATGGGCGTGTAGCGGGCTTTTGCGGGGAAAGGCCGCCAGCCAGAGCACGGCGCTCAAGATGAGAAAGGCCACCAGCACGCTGGCGTAGCGCAGGAAGTCCCCGCCCGGGAAGATGTCTCCGCTGCGCAGGGTGCGGATTTCTGCCGCGTTTTGTTGACCGGGTCGAGGTGTGCCATCGGGCTGGGACTTCGCTTCGTCGGAGCGGGCGCAGCGGCGTGAAGTCTCCGGTACGTTCCACAACAGGGTGGCCAGGTCGAAGGAACTGTGCTCGCTCAGGCGGGCGACGAAGTAGCCGAGGAGCGCACCTCCGCTGGTGCCTACGACGGTGTCGACCGGGAGGGAATTCCCGTTCAGGGGGCGCGATTCCGAGTTGTGAATCCAGTGCTCGCCGTAGAGAGCATCGACCAGGCGCGACTGGTAGGCGGCCTTGACCCCGCCGCCGGGCAGCACCAGGGCGAGCCGTCGATTCTGGCTCCCTCGCAGTAGGTCCATGCTCTCGCCGAGGGTGAAGGAGAAGGTGCGAGCGCCGAAGGCCGGAGTGATTTCGATGGACGGTCGGAAGGGCTCCGGCGGTGATTCGATGAGGTCCCGAATCCCGGGTGGTAGGGAGCCGTGCGCCGGCTGAAGAGCCTGTGGCCGCAGTCGAGAGGCGATCTCCTGGGGGTGGGCGATCAGCCGGCGCCGGATCGGATCTCGAATCAGCACCGGTTCGAGGCTGGTTGGCCTTGCCACGGTACCGTTGGCCGCCGCGGCGGCGACCCGGCTGGGACTCCGGAAGCGGCTGCGCCGCAGCAGCACCCGCCAGACGAGATCCTTCGGCACGTCCTCGGGGCCGTGTTTCCGCCACCACTCTTCGAAACGGAAGAGCAGCGCCAGGTAGCCCGGGTCCAGATGCCAGCTTGCGACCACCTGGTATCCGTCCCCCGGTTCCAGCGCTTCTCGTATTGCGGGGTTGCCGCCCGAACACTCTTCTTTCCGCTGGCGCTCGGCGTCGGCCCGTGCCTGGCGCACTGAGGAGGCGAAGAAGTCGTCACGTTTCGGCGGTGTCGAAGAGGCCGCGGAGGAGGTCGCTTGCCAGTACACCGGCGAAGCGCTGGAATGGAGCCTCGTCGCCCGTTCTGGCGGCACCACGACTTCCTGCAGCGGCCGCTCCGGGTGGTCCTTGAGGAGCAGCGCAATGGCCGGATCTTGCAGCAGGGCCAGATCCAGCGAGCTGCGGTGAAACCAATCGAGTAGATGGTAGGGCGAACCGAGGGCGACTTGGACGCGTCGCGGACAGCGGTCGTTCGGGCGCCAAGCCTCTGCGAGGATGGCCAGCACCTCGTCCTGGACTTCGCCGGATCGCGCGTCGTAGGGCAGTCCGAGGCGCAGCGGCCGGCAGTCCTCGCTCGCCTGCAGCCCGCTGAAACCGCCGACGGTAAGGCCGAGTAGAACCGCCAGCGCGGCAAGAAAGCATGTTCTCGATGGCATCAGCGCGCAGGCTACCAAAGGCGGGCAGGCTAGGACTCGCCGGCGCGGTACGCTTCCATCAGGTCGAAGGCCGCCTCGATCTGCTCGTGGCTGCCGACGAATACCAGCGTGTCCCCTTCTTCCAGCTCCATGGTGGGCGACGGGTTGGGAAACGACTCTTCCCCCCGCACTACCGCGATGACGCTCGCCCCGGTGCGATTGCGCAGGTCGAGGTCCCGCAGGGTGCCGCCGCGGGCACGGCTCTCGGGCGTCATGCGGTAGAGATCGGTGGTTCCAGCCTCCAGTGCCTGGAGCACCGTTTCGGACACTCCCTCGGAGGCGCCGGGCACCCGCAGCATCCGGTAATCCTCGCCGCGCAGCAGCCGGGTTTGGGTGCGGATGATGTTGCGCGGCACGTGGAAGTGGCGGAGCACCAGGGTGAACACTTCGATCGCCGATTCGAACTCCTCGGCCACCACCTCGTCGGCTCCGGCTAGGCGCACCGAATCGATCTCCTGCACCATGCGGGTGCGCACGATGATCTTGACCGCCGGTGCCAGGCCGCGGGCGAGGCGCACGCTGCGCCGCATGGCCGGCAGGTCCGACATGGCGAAGACCACCGCCTGCGCCCGTTCGATGCCGGCGTGTTCGAGAATCTCCTGCCGGCTGGCGTCGCCGAAGAGGATCGGCACGCCCTCGCGACGGGCTTGTTGAACGGTCGAGTTGTTGAGTTCGATCACCACGAATGGCAAGCCCGCTTCGCCCAACACCCGGGCCAGCAGACTGCCGTTGAGGCCGTAGCCGACGATGATCACGTGGGATGACAATCCCGCATGCTCCGCCGCCGACTCGGGATCCGCCGCCCGCACCAAAGCCGCCACCCGGCGGCCGATCCCCGGTGCGAAGGTGACGAAGGCCGGAGTGAGGAGCAGGGTCAGCACCGCCGTGCCGAGGAGGAGTTGGTAAATGTTGCCCGCTAGCAGTCCGTTCGACCGGCCGACGTCCATCAGGACGAAAGAGAACTCTCCGATCTGCGCCAGCCCGAGTCCGCCGACCAGGGCGATGCGCACCGGGTAGCCCACCACCTTCACCGCCGCCCCGGCAAAGAGCGCCTTCAAGAGCACCACGCCGGCCGCCATGGCGAGCAGCAGGGGGCCGTTGTCGAGGGCGAAATCGAGGTCCACCAGCATGCCGATGGAGACGAAAAAGAGGCTAGCGAACACGTCCCGGAAGGGCGCGACGTCGGCGATCACCTGGTGGCTGTACTCGGTTTCGGAGATCAGGATGCCGGCGAGAAAGGCGCCCAGAGCGAGGGAGAAGCCCAGCGAATAGGTGAAGTACGACAAGCCCAGGCAGGCCAAGAGCGAAGTGAGGATAAAGAGCTCTCGGCTGCGCACGGCGACCAGCAGATGGAGCAGCCGCGGAGCGACGAAGCGCGCGATGACCGCCACCAGTGCCACCGCCGCCAGGGCACCGCCGAAGCGCAATAGGAGGGCCAGCGGTGAAGCTTGCTCGGTGCCGGCGATGACCGGCGTGAGCACGATCATCGGCACGATCAGCAGATCCTGGAACAGCAGGATGCCGAGCACCGCCCGGCCCTGGGGGGTGGACATTTCCCGCCGCTGGCCGTAGAGCTTCAAGACCACGGCGGTCGACGACAGGCTGACCACCCAGCCGATGAAGATCGCCTCGGACCAGGGAATGCCGCCGTAGGCGGCGACCGCCGCCGTGGCGAGGGTGGTGAGGAGCGCCTGGGTGAGGCCGCCGAACAGAAAGGCGCGGCCCATGTCCTTGAGCTGCCCGAGGGAGAGTTCCAGGCCGATGATGAAGAGCAGCAGCACGACGCCGATCTCGGCCAGGGCCTCGACTTCCTCGACCTCTTCGACCAGCCCCAAGCCCGAAGGCCCGATCAGGATGCCGGTGAGAATGAGGCCGACGATCGGCGGAATCCGTACCCGCGCCGAGAGGAACACCACCCCCACAGCAGCCGCCAAAATCCAAACGGCTCGCAAAAGCCCTTCATCGAGATGCATCGGCGCATTGTCGCACGAGGCGCCGGCAGGCGGAACGGCAGCCGGGTGACGGGGCCTAGCTCGAGCCAGGCCCCGTCACCGGCGAGGGAGAACTCAGTTCGGTGGGCTGATCGGGGCGAGCGGCAACGCTTCGATATCGGCGAAACTCTTTAGCTCGAAGGGCTCCTTGTGGTGTTGCCAGCTCTGGCCGGTGAACAGATCGTCCACCCGAATGTCCAGCTCGACATCCGTTAAGCCGCCGACGAACACCCAGTGGTGGCCGTTGCTGGAAGTGCCGTCGAGCACCTTGAGGATCAGTTCCAGATTCTCTGGCCCAAACAACCAGAAGGCGCCGCTGTTGTCGGCCAGCAGCTGGCCGGTGGCGGTGCCGCTGCGGCCGCTTCGGGGGTCGAGCCAGTCGACCGTCGCGCGGAAGCGGCCGCCGGTGAGGCAGAGGGCCATCGCCGTGTCATCGCAGCCGCCGGACGGTGCTTCCTGAACTCTAGCGGTGGCGATGGGCGGCGAGCCATCGTCCGGAAAAGCGTCGACGATCGCGCGACTGGCGAGGCGGCCCCGAGGGTTGGTGAACTCGCGCTCGATATGGGTCAGGGTGTCCCGTACCCGGACGGTGTAGGGGAGGTTCGACAGGGAACCGAACATCACCCAGAAATTGCCGTTCACCGGTCGCCCATCGAGCACCTTGACCAGCAACTCGACATTGTCCTCGCTGAAGAACCAGAAGCTGCCGGTGTCCGAGGTGACCGGCACCGCCGTTGCGGCGCGGCCGCTGGGGGAGATGTCGTCCTGCACATCAACGGAGACTTTGAAACGACCCTCCTGCAGGCAGACCACGGATTCACTCGAACCGCAGGTGAGGGCGGAGCGGTGGGCAGAGAGAAAGGGTGGGGCCTCCGGGGCCGTGATGAGGACTTCCTTTTGAACTTGGGCCATCGCGACCAGGCGATCTCTCCCGGTGAATGCGACTTCTGGGTCCCGGTAGGTGCCGCGGACATCACTCAAAGGCCTGGCCGGGCCAAAGGGGTTCAATCGGAGGTCGAAGGCTCGAAAATGAGCGGTCGAAGGAGCCTGATAGGACGCGCTCTCGGTCCAGCCGGCGACGATGCTGCCTCCGTTGCTAACGTCGAGGGCGATGGAATTCTCTGGCCGCAGGCGACCATTCTCCACAGCCCTCCTCACCTTGGACACTGGCCGGCCCCGCCCATCCAAGACCTGGAGCGCCAGATTGGAATCATCGAGGTCGCGCGGCCCCCAAGCCGCCACGAATCTGTCCGCGGGGCCGTTTGCGAGAGCGAGGGCGATGGGGCGGATTCGGGCCAGAATCCTATTGAGGACCCTATGAAGGATCGTGGTCTCTTCGTCGCCCGTCCTGCGGTCGATCGAGAGGGACTTCACAATGCCTACGTCGTGGCCGTCGAATTCACTGTAAAGAAGCACAGTTCTGTCTGCATCGGCCGCTACGGTAGTGCTTCCGAAGGTCTCAACAAAGTCAGCGGAGGCGGGTGATCGCAGAAACTTCGGTTCGTCCAAAGCGTTTCCGTCGAGGTCAAAATGGCGCAGCCAAAGTTCGAGATCTGTTGACCAGGCCACCGCGAATCCCTCCGGGTGGCCGCCAACGGCTACGCTTCGAATGGTGGCGTCGACGCTGCCGATATTGAATTCGGAAGTCAGCGGTAGGCCGGACGAGTCCAATAAACGCCCGACGACTTCGTTGCCGCGGCCGCCGGTCCAGGCGGCGAGCGCGCGATCCGCGCTGGTATCGGCCGCGGCGATCGGCCGCACGGTGAGAGAGCCGAGGCTCCGTAGCTCACCCAGTTCGTCCGCTGCATTCACGTGTCGGCTCACCGGCTCCCATTGAGGTGTCGAGGAGAAAACGGGAGAATCAGTGAGTTGGAAGGTCACGACAAGATAGGAATCATCTTCGAAGGCGGTCAGTGCGGAGTCGGCACCGAAGTCTGTGACGGCCACTTCATCTCCCTCACCGAAGGGAGCGAGATCGCCGACGATCGGGTAGGTGAAGGCGAAGCTCCAAAGTACGAGAAGAGAGCTCAGGCCGTAGCGCAGGTGCCCTCGCGGCCTCTGACTTGGGAGATCGCGATCCGTCGGGAGATGGGGTCGACAGTTTGCTCGTTGGT
The DNA here is from genome assembly GCA_039030395.1 of Acidobacteriota bacterium. Lineage (NCBI taxonomy): Bacteria > Pseudomonadati > Acidobacteriota > Acidobacteriota bacterium. Next base: position 623,237 of record JBCCEF010000001.1, on the reverse strand, counting down.
TCATATGGCAGGTAGCCCCTCCTAGACACACCGTGAGTGATCGCAGGACGAGTTCCCGGCCCCTCACGATGGTGATAAATGTTAATGCGACATATTTTATTCATCCCAAGTGGTATGTCAAGTGGATTGGTCAGAGAGTAGAAAAGTGATTTGTTTGTATATATTTGGACGATTTTTTGACGTCCTTCTCTCGGTTCTCCTGGGGGCGATGAGCGGGACGGGTGGAGGTTGGCCCTCGATCTGGTCTATGATTCCATCTCATATCGAAGTCCCGGTTCTGCTGACAGCCCGACGGTTTCTAAGTCAGAATCTTCCGTATTCGCAGAGGATTTGATCTATGCGCTTTCTTCACTTCCTGTGGTCTGTCTCCCTGCTGGTGTCGGTGGTTCTGCCGGTGTCCGGTCAGCTTTCTACCGTCGGCGGCGAGATCGAGGTCAGCCGGGAATTGGGCGGCATCGTCCAGGGGCCCGGTGCGGCGGGCAGCGGAGCCGGCGAAGTGTCGGTGATTTGGACCGGTGAGTGCGATGTGCCGGGATTGTGCGGGCGGATCTTCGGCGCCGATGGCGTCGCCCAGGGGCCGGAGTCGCCACGCGCGGTCTCGACCGGAGCCTTCCCCTCGCCGCCGGCGACGGCCCTGCTGCCCGGCGGCGAGATGCTGGTGGTGTGGTCCCGCCTCGATGCCAGCTTCACCGGCGACGTGGTGTCCCGGCGGTTCGATGGCGCCGGCAATCCCCTGGGTCCGGAGACCCTGGTGGCGGCCCAGGTCGGCCGTCTCCTTGGCAGTCCGGACGTGGTGGCCTTGCCCGCCGGTGGCTTTGCGGTGGTGTGGGAGAACCTGCGCTTCGAAGGCGAGATCGACGAGATTCCCCAGTACAGCGGCGTGGCCATCGAGGGCCGGCTACTCAACGTTTCCGGCGCACCGGCCGGAGCGGTCTTCCGGGTGGACGATCCGGCGCCGGACCTGGTCAGCGGCCCGCGCATTTCGGCGACCGGGGATGGCGATCTGGTGGTGGTGTGGGAGAGCTTCGAGTTCGACCTCGAAGGCGACGACGTGCTGGCGCGCTGGCTCTCCCCGGTCGGTGCACCGCTCGGGCCGGAGTTCGTTGTGCCGCTCCAGAACGCCGACATCCAGGACACGCCGCGGGTCGCCGCCGCTCCCGGTGGCGGCGCCCTGGTGGTGTGGGAGAGTCGCGCCGAAGCCGGCACCGGACCGGGGATCTACGCTCGCCTCATCGAGCCCGCCGGGCCGCTGGGAGTATCCGAGACGCGTCTATCCGGCGGCGGTCCGGCGCAGCGCTCGCGGCCCTCGGTGACCGCCGTCAGCGGCGGGCGCTTCGTCGCCGCCTGGGAAGAGGTGTCGGTCTTGAACGGCCGCATCCTCGCCCGGCTGGTCAACGAGCAGGGCTTCGCGGCGGGACCCGAGGTGGAAGTCAACGCCTCTCCGGGGGTGGATCACCGACGGCCGAGCGTCGCCGCCGGTGCCGGTGGAGTTCTCGTCACCTGGCAGCGCCGTTCGCAGGAGTTCACCCGCCGGGTCTTGGCGCGGCGCCTGGCGCTGCCGTTTGTCGAAGAGCCCTGCGAGGCCGGCCCCGAGACGCTCTGCCTGGGTGCGGACGGCCGTTTCCGGGTGGAAGTGGATTGGCGCAACCAGAGGAACGGCGACAGCGGCACCGGCAAGACCATCGAACGGTCCGAGGAATCCGGATTCTTCTGGTTCTTCAACGCGGCGAATGTTGAACTGGTGGTCAAAATCATCGACGGCCGGGCCGCTAACGGCCACTTCTGGGTGTTCTACGGTGCCCTGTCGGACGTCGAGTACACCATCGCCGTGACCGACACTGCCACCGGCGAAAAGCGTTTCTACTCGAACGAGGCCGGCAATCTGTGCGGCCGCGGCGACACGACGGCCTTCCCGCTGGGCTCTGCGGGCCGCTCCGAACTCTTGCGGGTGGCGGTGGCCCCCGAGCCCGGCGGGCTGACCTTCCCGATGCCATCCGCCGCCAGTTCCGATGCACAACCGCTCGGCGCCTGCGGCGAAGGGGATGCGAACCTCTGCCTGCTCGACGAGCGCTTTCGGGTGGAGGTGGACTGGCGCAATCAGCGCAACGGCGACGAGGGCGTGGGCACCGCCATTCCGTTCAGTGACGAATCCGGCTTCTTCTGGTTCTTCAACGCGGCGAACGTCGAGCTGGTGGTCAAGATGATCGACGGCCGCCCGGTCACCGGTCGCTTCTGGGTGTTCTATGGCGCCCTGTCGGACGTCGAGTACCGGATCACCGTCACCGATATGGAGACCGGTGCCACTGCGGAGTATCTGAATCCGCCGGGGAACATCTGTGGCCGCGGCGATACCGAGGCGTTGTAGCCGCCGCCCAATCGGCTTGCCGCGCCATGGCAAGGTCCGACGGAGTCTTGACACACTGCGGCATGGATCCTTACGATCAACAACAGGGAACGCCCTGAGTTCGTAGGTCCTTCCGGCCCCGGTACGGCGTTCCGACGACACGTTTCATCCCGCGAGAGGAGTCGCACCATGGCAGGTAAGACGAAGTCGGCGGCGGTGCCGTCACCGCCCGGTACGTTGACCACCATCGACGGCGTGGCCTGGCTGGTATTCGACGAGTCGGACAAGAAGGTCAATACCCTTTCATCGCGGGTCTTCGAGTGGTTCGAAGAGCAGCTCGCGACTTTGGAGGCGGAGCGGCCGGACGGCGTGGTGCTGATCTCCGGCAAGCCGTTGGGATTCATCGCCGGCGCCGACATCGAGGAGCTGAAAGGCGTGGAGACGCCGGAACAGGTGCTCGGGTTTCTGCAGCGGGGCCACGCCCTCTGCCGGCGTTTCGAAGCCTTGCCCTGCACCACCGTGGCGGCGATCCACGGCGCCGCCCTGGGAGGCGGCCTGGAGCTGGCCCTGTGCTGCGATCGGCGGGTGGCCACAGAGCACCCCAAGACCAAGCTCGGCCTGCCGGAAGTGCAGCTCGGGATCATTCCCGGCCTCGGCGGCACCCAGCGGCTGCCGCGGCTGATCGGCGTGCCGGACGCTCTCGACCTGATCCTCACCGGCAAGCAGGTGCCGGCCAAAAAGGCCTTGCGCATCGGCCTGGTGGACGAAGTCTGCCACCCGGCGAACCTCGCCGAAGCGGCCCTTACGGTGCTCAAGAAGGAGAAGATCGAGCGCAAGGGCAAGCCCTTCGCCAAGCGCGCCGGCGATTTCCTCGCTCGCACGCCGTTGGGCGACCGGGTGGTCTACAGCCAGGCGCGCGACAACGTGCTCAAGAAGACCGGCGGCCACTATCCGGCGCCGCTGGTGGCGGTGAATGTGGTCAAGGACGGCCTGGAGCTTCCTCTGGAACGCGCCCTCGACATCGAGGCCGGCGCCTTCTCGGAATTGGTGGTGTCCGAGACGGCGAAGAACCTGATGTCCATTTTCTTCATGAAGAACGATGTCGAAGGCCGGGCCGCGGCCCTCGCTGAGAAGGGCCGGCCGGTGGAGAAGATCGGTGTGCTCGGCGCCGGCTTCATGGGCGCCGGCATCGCCCAGGTGCTCGCCTACAAGGGCATGCCGGTGGTGATGAAGGACCGCGATCACGCCTCCCTCGGCCGCGGCATGGGTTACGCCGCGGACCGCTTCGACGAACTGGTCAAGCGGCGGCGGATGAAGCCGCCGGTGCGCGAGATCGCCATGGGTCGGCTGTTCGGTACGGTGGACTACAAGCCCTTCGAGCGGACGGATTTCGTGATCGAGGCGGTGTTCGAAGACGTCGGCATCAAGCACGCGGTGACCAAGGAGACGGAGGCGGTGGCGCCGGACAACCTGATCTTCGCCTCGAATACCTCGACCATTCCCATCACCCGCCTGGCCGAGGCGAGTTCACGACCGGAGAACTTCGTCGGTATGCACTTTTTCAGCCCGGTGCACAAGATGCCGCTGATCGAAGTGATCCGCCACCCCGGCACTTCTGAGGAGACCCTGGCGACGACGGTGGATATCGGCCGCCGGATGGGCAAGACGGTGGTGGTGGTGAACGACGGCCCGGGTTTCTACACCAGCCGGGTGCTCGGACCCTTCGTCAACGAGGCCGCCTACATCCTGCTCGAGGGTGCCACCATCGAGCAGATCGACCGCGCCGTCAAAGCCTGGGGTTGGCCGGTCGGTCCCATCGCGCTGATGGACGAGGTGGGTTTGGACGTCGGCCACCACGTGTCCCAGGTGATGGTCGAAGCCTTCGGTGACCGCATGAAGCCGCCGGAGATCTTCCAGGCGATGATCGACGACGGCCGCACCGGCCGCAAGGGCAAGAAAGGCTTCTACCTCTACGACGGCAAGGAGAAGAAGGTCGACCAGAAGGTCTACGACCTGCTCGGCTGGCGCGAGGGTTCCGTCTCGGACGACGAGATCGCCGAACGCTGCTGGCTCCAGATGCTCAACGAGACGGCCCGCACCATCGAAGACGGCATCATCGAGAATCCGGCGGACATCGACATCTCGGTGATCTTCGGCTTCGGATTCCCGCCCTTCCGAGGCGGCATCCTGCGCGAGGCGGATCGGGTGGGCTTGGGCCAGATCGTCGACCGCCTCGACGCCTACGCCGAACGCCACGGCGAGCGCCTGCGGCCGGCGCAGCTGCTGCGCGACATGGCCGACAAGGGCGAAACCTTCCACTAGCTTGTAGGCAAGAGCCGATGCGCTGGATCGACCGATGGAGGGGGCGCCGTTGGAGCCAACTCGCAGTCGTCAACCTGCGCATCCTGCTCGGCTTCGCCTTCTTGCCCGCCGGCTTGAAGAAGGTGCTCGGCCAGCCCTTCACGGACCCGGGGAACTCCGGTTCCTTCCATGAATTCCTTCACGCCTTCTACGCCACCGGCGTGTTCTACCCGTTCGTCGGCGCCGTGCAGCTCGCCATCGCCTTTCTCCTGATGACCCAGACCTACGCCACCCTCGGCGCGGTGATGGCCCTGCCGGTGATCACCTCCATCGCCGTCTTCTGCTGGAGCACCGGCGTCGTCCCCACCGCCGTGGTCGTCACCTTCATGCTCGCCGGCAACCTCGTTCTTCTGCTGTGGGACGCCGACCGCTGGATCGGCATTCTGCGCCCGAACCGGCTCGAGCGGACGGCAAGTGCCACCCTGTCCCGTCCCGGCGCGCCAGTGCCCTCGGCGCTGATCGATCTCGCCCTCTGGCGCCTCTGCGGCTTCGCCATCTTGGCTTTCTATGGTTTGACTTGCCTCCTTCACGGCGGCGTCTATCGGCCTCGGGGCCTCGACTTTCGTAGCCCGGAGTTCTACGCTCTTCCCATCATCGCGCTCTTTCCGGTGGTGACGCTGATCTTGGAGCGGCGGCGCAGGAAGCGCGCCGCAGGGCGCCCGACAGGCTCGGAGTAGGATCCCTCTCCCATGGCTCTCGCATTGATCCTCTATGTCGCCTTCGCCCTGCTGAGCGTCGCCGGCACCGGCTGGGCGGCCTGGCACTTCCGCTCCCGCACCTACGGCATCGTCGCCGGGCTGCTGGTGCTGCTGTTCTATGTCGCCCTCGCCTGGTGGGTGCACCGGCTGGCGCAGTCTTCGGGGCTCGCCTGACCGGCGGTTGACGGTGGGTGTAGAATCCCGCCTCGATCCCCGTACTGGCCCCCAGATTCCTATCCATTCCCAGGTAGCAACCATGAGTCATCCCCGCGACGTCCCCGAGTACAACCCGTCTGAGATCGAGCCGCGCTGGCACCAGCGGTGGGAAGAAGAGGGCCTTTACCGTTCGGATATCGATCCGGAGAAAGAAGCGCACTATGCGCTGACCATGCTGCCGTACCCGTCCGGGGACCTGCACATCGGCCACTGGTATGCCCTGACCCCCTCCGATGCGCGGGCCCGCTTCCAGCGCATGCGGGGCAAGAACGTGCTGTTTCCGATGGGCTTCGACGCCTTCGGCCTGCCGGCGGAGAACGCGGCGATCAAGAACAACATCCACCCGGCGAAGTGGACCTACGCCAACATCGAGCGCATGCGCGACCAGCTCCGCACCATGGGTGCGATGTTCGACTGGCGCCGGGAGATGGTGTCGGCGGATCCGGAATACTACCGCTGGACCCAGTGGCTCTTCACCCAGCTCTTGGAGCACGATCTGGCCTACCGCAAGCGGGCGCCGGTGGACTGGTGCCCGTCCTGCAACACCACCCTGGCCCGCGAGCAGGTGATCGGCGACGACCGTCACTGCGAACGCTGCGGCACGCCGGTGGTGCGTAAGGAACTGGCCCAGTGGTTCTTCCGCACCACCCGCTACGTCGAGGAGCTGCTCGACTTCGAAGGCATCGATTGGCCGGAGCGGGTGCAAACTCTCCAGAATCGCTGGATCGGGCGCTCTGAGGGGGCTGCGGTGGAGTTCCAAACGGAAGGCGACGCGGATCTCGAAGTGTTCACCACCCGGCCGGACACCCTGTGGGGAGTGACCTTCATGGTGCTGGCGCCGGAGCACCCGCTGGTCGAGACTCTGACCACCGACGAGCGGCGCGCCGCCGTCGAAGCCTATGTCACCGAGGCGGGCCGCCAGACGGACGTCCAGCGGGAGTCTGCCGACCGCGAGAAGACCGGCGTGTTCACGGGCGGCTACGCGGTCAATCCGGTGAACGGCGAACGAGTGCCGGTGTGGATCGCCGACTACGTTCTGATGACCTACGGTACCGGCGCGATCATGGCGGTGCCGGCTCACGACCAGCGGGACTTCGAATTCGCCCGCCGGTTCGATTTGGAGATCCGGCCGGTGGTGGAGCCGGCGGGCGATGAGAACCTCGATCCGGCGACGATGACCGAGGCGGTGCCGGCCCACGGCACGATGACCGCCTCCGGCGAGCTGTCCGGCACCCCGGCGGACCGGGCGGTGCCGGACACCATCGCGTATCTCGACGAGCGCGGCATCGGCCGCCGCTCCGTGACCTACCGGCTGCGGGACTGGCTGGTCTCCCGGCAGCGCTATTGGGGGGCGCCGATTCCGGTGATCTACTGCCCGAACTGTGGCGCCGTGCCGGTGCCGGCGGAGGACTTGCCGGTGTGCTTGCCGCAGGAGGTCGAGTGGCTGCCGACCGGCGAGAGCCCGTTGAAGCTCCACCCGACCTGGAAGAACGTCGACTGCCCGCGCTGCGGAGCGGCCGGCGAGCGCGACACGGACACCATGGACACCTTTGTCGACTCGTCCTGGTACCACCTGCGCTACTTGACCTTCAAGGGCCGGCCGGGGAATCGCGACGGCCACCTTTTCGACCGCGACGAGTACGCCTACTGGATGCCCGTGGACACCTACACTGGGGGCATCGAGCACGCCACCATGCACTTGATCTACACGCGCTTTTTTCACAAGGCGTGCCGCGACATGGGGATCACCGCCGGCGACGAGCCGATGCTGCAGCTACGCAACCAGGGCATCATTCTCGGCGAGGACTCGGAAAAGATGTCCAAGAGCCGCGGCAACGTGGTGGCGCCGGACGAACTGGTGGAGCAGTACGGCAGCGACGCGCTGCGCGCGTTCTTGATGTTCTTCGCCCGTTGGGAGCAGGGGGCACCCTGGTCGAGCGCCGGCATCGAGGGCACCGCCCGCTGGCTGCGGCGCTCTTGGGGGTTGGTGCTGGCGCCGCCGGCGGTGTCCGACAAGGCGCCGGCCCTGGCCCGGGATCTGCGCCGCAAGGTGCACCAGACCCTGGAGGCGGTGACCCGCGACTTCGAGACCTTCCAGTTCAACACCACCGTGTCGGCGTTGATGGAGCTGCTGAACGAGATGTCCCGCATCGCCCAGGAAGGCGGCGCCGCGGGCGAGGCCTGGGATGAGGCGATTTCGATCTATCTGCGGATGTTGGCGCCGATCGCGCCGCACTTCGCCGACGAGCTCTGGCGGCGCATTGGAAACCAGGAGTCCGTCCACCTCGCCGCCTGGCCGGAACTCGACGAAGCGGCCACCGAGGAGGACGAAATCACCTTGGTGGTGCAGGTCAACGGCAAGGTGCGGGATCGCCTGCAGGTGCCGGCGGGTATCTCCAAGGAGGACGCCGAGACGAAGGCCCTGGCCTGCGACGGGGCGGCTGCCTTCATCGAGGGCAAGACGGTGCGGAAGGTGATCGTCGTGCCCGGCCGCCTGGTCAATATCGTCGCGAATTGAACGGTTAGGAGCCCGTGGTGAAAGTCCCATGCGCCCTTCGGGTTGGGGCGGTTTGCCACCGGCCGCTACGTTGCCGAAGCTCAACGATGGCACCGCATCGCCTGCGCTTCGACGCCTTGCGGACGGAGGCAAAGCGCTCCCACCGCGACCCACGGGACTTTCACCACGGGCTCCTAAGGGGGCTGTTCCAGCCCTCTGTTCCTACCGTTCCAATCGATTGAGAGGTAGGTAGCGCCCGAAGCGCCATAAGGAAAGGCCCGCGCAGCGCGCGGGCCTTGATGTCTCCATCGCCTGGAGGTGCAGAACGAGAGCGGTTAGCTCTCGTCGCCTTCCTTTCCGCTAGCTTCCAGCTCACCGATCAGGCGGCGAATTTCGGCCTCTTTGTAGCCGCGGATCAGCGTGCCGTCGATGTCGACCAGCGGAATGCCGCCCTGACCGTTGCCCAGGCGGCGGAACTCTGCGTTGCCTTCGGCGTCGGTCTCGATGTCGACGGAGCGGAAGGGCACACCCAGCTCGTTGAGCAGCGTGGTGGTCTTGCGGCACCAGCCGCACCAGGTGGTCATGTAGAGGGTGACCTTCTCGTCGAAAGCTTCGGCCGTTTCCTCGCTGGCGGCCAGTTCGTCGTCCTGCGGGGTCGCCATGGCCGGAGCGGTGAGCAGCAGGGCCGCGCCGAGGAGAAGGGCAAAGAGCAGCGAAGCGCGGAGCAGGTTGGATTTGAGATGGACGGTCTTCATAGGGATTCCCTTCTGTTGATCGGCGTTTGGACGTTGTCGGCCTTTTGCTTCTGTATTCTCCGCTCACGCAGTTGACCGGGTCAACCTCATGTCGATGCATCACCGGCGGTAGCGACCGCCTCGGTCGCTATGTGGTACGTCCGGCCGAGCCGGAGGGTTCAACGACGCGAACGAGGGCAATTCACGAAAACTTCCCTGCTAGAATCTTGCCACCGCTTCCGCACCGATCCCCTCCGACGCGACTTTTCGAGGCCGACCTCCGTACCGATGCGCCCGTTCGATGTTCTGCTTCTTCCGCTGCGCGACGTGCTGCGCGGCCAACAGCACACCTTGACCGGCTACGGCAGCCTGGGGTTGATGGCCTTGGGTCTGATCGCCGGCTGGTTGGTGTATGTACCGCTCCATGAACTGCTGCACGCCTACGGCTGCCTGCTGGCCGGCGGCGAGGTGACTCGGTTGGAAATCGATACCCTCTATGGCGGTGCCTTGCTGGCGCGAATCATCCCCTTCGTGGTCGCCGGTTCCGAGTATGCGGGGCGCCTTTCCGGCTTCGATACGGGCGGTAGCGACCTGGTGTACCTGGCGACGGACTTGGCTCCCTTCGTGTTGACCCTGCTCCCCGGAGTGTGGGCGCTGCGTCGCGCCGCCCGCGCCGGCCGCGCCCTGCTCTTCGGGGCGTCGCTGCCCTTTGCTCTGGCGCCGTTCCTGTCGCTGACCGGCGACGCCTACGAGATCGGCTCCATCCTGGTCACCGCCGTCGGTCCGTGGAGCGCTTCGTCGGAACTGCTGCGCGGTGACGATGTGGCCCTGGTTGCCGGCGTCCTGCCGGCGGATGGATTTCTCTGGGCCGGTTATGTCGGCGCCCTGTCGCTGGGGGCTCTGTGGGCCTTTGCCACTTACGCCCTGGGTGCCGCGGTGGCGCGGGCCCTCGGTCAGAAAGCCATGGAAGCGGTAGGGGCGAAGGCGGCACCGCCCGCCGGATCATGACCCTGCTCGAAATCTCCGCCGACCTGTCGGCGGCACTGCGGCCGTTGACCTTCGCGCCGCCGGTCACCCACGTCTACAATCCTCTCGACCACGCCCGGAGCACCTGGAGCCAGTACGTCGAGCGCTTCGGCGCCGGTCCCAAGGAAGTGGTTCTCTTGGGAATGAATCCGGGGCCGTGGGGCATGGTGCAGACCGGAGTGCCCTTCGGTGAGGTGGCGCTGGTGCGGGACTGGATGGGTATCGAGGGGGCTGTCGAAAGCCCCGTTCGGGAGCATCCCAAGCGCCCCGTCGAGGGATTCGACTGCCGGCGCAGCGAGGTCAGCGGTCGGCGGTTGTGGGGCTGGGCGCGGGATCGCTTCGGTACCCCGGAGCGATTTTTCGAGCGATTTTTCGTCGCCAACTACTGTCCTATGGCTTTCATGGAGGAGAGCGGAAAAAACCGCACGCCGGACAAGCTCCCGGTGGAGGAGCGGGAAGTTCTGTTTGCGGAATGCGACCTGCAACTGCGGCGCACCATCGAGCACCTGACGCCGCGCTGGGTGATCGGTATCGGCGCCTTCGCCGAGGGGCGGGCGCGCCGGTGCCTCCAGGGAATGGACCTGGAGATCGGGCGCATCCTGCATCCCAGCCCGGCCAGCCCCGCCGCCAACCGCGGCTGGGCGGAACAAGCGGAACGCCAGCTCCGCGAGCAGGGCATCGAGCTACCAGGTTGCTGAAAAAGGCCTTCGGCCTATTCTTTCAGCTGCCCTGCTAGCTTTCTTTTCAGGGGGCTGGGCGCCCGCCCGCGGTCCGCCCCTCACCCGAAAACACCAATGTTTTCGGGCTCACCCCATCCACGGCGCCTACGGCGCCGCCTCGTCCGGGGGCGCCCAGCCTTTCAGGCTCGGAGCATGGTGCTGACAAGTTTTTCAGCACCCTGCTACCGGATCAGTCCCAAAGGACTTCGTAGACCAGCACCCGTTTGTCGGTCTCCGGCAGGTTCGACTCGTGGTGCAGCCGGAAGTGCTCCAGGCCGCGGCCGTTCTCGAAGTACAGCCGGGCGAACAGGCTGTCCGCCAGTTCCCGCGTGACATACACCATCCGCAGCCCACGACCTTGCTGGTAGACCACCGGCACCAGACCGTCCAGCCGCACCGGACCGCGGTAGGCGAAGTGCCCCGGCATGCTTCGGTCGCTCCAGCGCGGGTCCGAGAGGTCGGCCCGGAAGCCGTTGCGGCATTCGAGTTGGGAGCCGATCAACTGACAGGCGGAGGTGGCGGTGATGTCGCCGGGGCCGGACGGCCGGGCCTCGGCCGTTGACGAAAAGTCCCAGGAACCGTAGTGGGCCCAGGAGGTGGTTTTGGCGAGAAGGTCGCTCGACACCACCCACCAAGCCTTGGGAGGGCGGCAAGAGAGCGCCCGTTCGACCACGCTGGCAGTCTCCCCGGTGAGGCCGTTGCCGAGGAGCGTTTCGATCCGGCGGCGCGCATCCTCCCGGCGCAGGGCGTGGTGCAGAGTGGTGATTGCTCGTTCGGCACTCGGAGTGTCGAGGCGCACGGCATCGTAGACGGTCTCCTCGGCGCCGCAATCGATCAGCCGGAGGATCTGCCGGGCGAGGGTGGGGTCGTGGGTGGTGAGGGCGCGGGAGATCCAGTAAAGGCGCCGGCTCTGGAAGCTGCCGCCGTCCAGAATCACCGGCCGATTCGCCAGTGCCGAGTAGAGGTAGCCGTGGTCCCACCAAAGATTGACGATGGCATTCGCCGGCGAGGCGCGCTCGATGGCGTCGGCGGCCATCATCACCGCCTGATCGACCACCGGTGTGCGCTGGCGAAACACCTCGTAGCGCGGCATGAAGGTTGTGCCGACGCCGGCGAGGGTGGTCACAGCGATGGCGATCCGCAGCCGCGGCCGCGGACCCAGTCGGCCGAGGAGGCTGCTGCCGCCGTAGGCCGCCAGCAGCGCCAGGGGCGGAACGGCCAACACCAGAAAGCGCATGGCGAGGGTTCCCGCCACCGCCGCCGGCAGCAGCCACAGGCCGAGCGTCGCTGCCAGCGGCCGCGCGGGACCGGCGCGTCGCGGCAGGGCGGCGGCGAGGCCCGCCAAGGCGGCGAGGGCGAGGGGCCAGGAGAGCCGGCTCAACACCTCTGTCGGCGCCAGGCCGGCGAGTTCGAGCACCTGGTCGGTGCCGAGGGGAAAGGACTCGTCCACCTCGACTCCGGAGTAGCGGCCGAACTTGCCGGCGACGGAGAGGGCGATGCCGCCGGCGCCGGCGGCGAGGACGGCCCCGAGAGCGATCAACGGCCCCCGCGTCCGTCCGGCTTGCCGGCTTTCGGGCGGCTTCATGAGTCCCCACAGGAGCAATCCCAGGGCGGCCAGGCCGGCGGCGGCCACCCACCCCACCCAGGTCGCCCGGAAGGCGAGAAGCACCAGGCCGAGCGCCGCACTCCAGCCGGCAGCGGCCGCCGGGCGGCGGGCGAGGAGAGCGTCTCCCAGCGGCGGCACCAGGGTGAGGCTGCCGGTCAACAGCAGCAGGCTCAAGGAAGTGGTGTCCGCCATGCCGGCGTGAGTGTGGGAGACGAGTTCCGGGTGGATCGCGGCGAGCAGCGCCGCAGCCAAACCGCATCCGACGCCGCCGAGGCGCCGGCCGAGAATGAAGACGAAGACGACGAGGAGCGCCGCCAGCACCGCCGGCAGGTAGTAAACCACCGACATCGGCGCCAACCGGCTGCCCGAGAGGCGTACCAGCCCGGCCTGCAAGGGGTGCAGCAGATTGGAGCGCACCGGCCGGCCCGCCGGTGCGAAACTGAGGTCGTCCCAGGGACGTCCGTCGACGGTGCGGGTGCCCACCGCGCCGCGCTCCAGGATCGCCCGGCTTTGGCGCAGGTGGTAGAAGGGATCTCCGGCGTGCAGGAACGGGCGCTCTTCCGCATCGCGGTGGATGGCGTCGAGGCCCGGCGGCAGGTGGGAGACCACATCCACCCGCAGGGTGAAGGCGAAGAGCGCCGTGACGGCGAGCAGGAGAAGCGGTACGAGGCGTCGCATCGAAGGGTGGGGCTCGAGGGGTCATGGTATCCCGTCGGCGGCAGGCTCGCTCGGCATAGAATCGCGCCGCGGAGGAGAATCAGTGAGCGAGAAGCGCGTGTACATCGCCAACACCGGCGGCACCATCGGCATGCAGGCCGGCGCGGACGGCTATCGCCCGGCTCCCGGCTACTTGGCCCGGCGCATGGCGGGGATGCCAGAACTCCACGCCGAGGAGATGCCGGAGTTCGTCATCGGCGAGTTCGATCCGCTGCTCGACTCGTCCAACATGGCGCCGCAGGACTGGATGCGGATCGGCCGGCCGGTATTGGAACAGTGGGACGAGTTCGACGGCTTCATCGTCATCCACGGTACCGACACCATGGCCTACTCCGCCTCCGCGCTGTCCTTCGCCCTCGACGGCATCACCAAGCCGGTGATTTTCACCGGTTCGCAGATTCCGCTGATCGAGGTGCGGAGCGACGCCCGTACCAATCTGGTGACGGCGCTGCAGATCGCCGCCCGTTTCCCGATCCCCGAGGTGTGCCTGTTCTTCGGAGATCGGCTGCTGCGCGGCAACCGTTCGACCAAGGTCAGCGCCGGCGGCTTCGACGCCTTCGAGTCACCCAACTTCCCGCCCTTGGGGCTTGCGGGAGTCGACCTCGAGGTGCGCTCGGACCTGGTGCGGCGACCTCACCGTGGCGCCGCCGACACCCCGAAGCGGCCGCACTTCACCGAGGTCAGGCCGGCGGAGGTGATCGCCCTGAAGATCTTTCCCGGCATCTCCCGGGAGATCTTGCGCAACGCCCTGCAACCGCCGACGGAAGGGGTGGTGCTCGAAACCTACGGAGTGGGCAACGCGCCGGAGGAGCCGGAGCTGCTGGCGGTGCTGGCCGAGGCGACGGCGCGGGGGGTGGTGGTGGTCAACTGCACCCAGTGCCTCTACGGCACTGTCGACATGGACGACTACGCTCCCGGCTCTGCCCTCGGCCGGGCCGGCGTGACCTGCGGCCGCGATATGACCTCGGAAGCCGCTCTCACCAAGCTCGTCTATCTGCTGAGCCTAGACCTCGGAGTGGATGAGGTGCGCCGGCGCATGTCCCTCAATCTGCGCGGCGAACTGACGGAGAAGGCCTCCGCCTAACTCGATCGGAGAAAGAGCGATCTGCTTTTCGAGCAGATCGCTTCCGAGGGCGAAGACCGAGGCGGCGGCTGGCCGCCGGGAATGGGGGTGAGACCCGAAAAATGACACTTTTTCGGACTGAGGGGGGCGCACAGCCCCCTCACCAAATGTATTGGTTGGCCACGGCGCGCCGATCGTGGCCGGCGAGGATGTGCAGCACGCGGATCTTGCGCAGCACCTGAGGCGACAGCGAACCCAGTGGGATGTGGACCAGGCGCTTGCCGCGTGAGACCGCATAGGCGTGCAGCCCACGGCCCGGAGGCCGTGCCGCCACGTGGGCCACCAGGCGATCTTCGCTGTAGTCAATCCCCGCTCGCACCAGTACCTCGCCCGCCGTGCGGGCGGAACGGTAATCCGGATCCAGCCAAACGTCGTACAGGCGCCCCGGCGGCCAGGTCATCAGGAAGCCGCCGTAGGTGGCGCGCAGAATGCCCGGCCCGACCACCTGGCTCGCCGGATGGGTGCTGTAGAAGGCCATGTCCGACTCGTCCTCGTGTTCGCCGAGCCAGGTCATGCGGTAGGGATAGCGGTCCTCCGCCGGTCCGGAATCGAACAGCACCACCACCGATCCGGCGCGCCCCGGGACCCGCCGGAGTTCCCGCACCCACAGGCGTCCGTCGTCCGGCCGGCGGAGGGTCTCGCGCAGGTCGATGCCGTCCAGCAGGCTGCTCGAAAAGGGCTCCGAGCGCGCCAGCTCCGCCGACAGCAGCCCCTCCGCCCGGGCCCGCAGAAAGCGCCCGTAGTCCTCGACGACCAGATCCTCCGGCGGGTAGGAGCAGAGGCCGGCGCCGGGGCGGAAGCCGGAGAGCCACTCCTTCGGATCCTCCGGTGTAGGGCGTTCTTGCAACGGCAGGGCCGCTACCGGTCGCTGCTTGACGCGGAAGAAGCGGCGGCGAAAGCGCACCCGGCGGGTGCCGAGATCGAGTTCGTCGCCGTCGATCTCGGCGGTTCCGATCTCGGCCTCTTCGTCCTGCCAGGGATAGGCCCGGGCCGTTTGCAAAACCTCCCAGGCCAGGTTGTCGTCGGCAACGCCGCGGGCGCCGACCACCCATTCGTAGAGGCCCGGCACGAGGAGGCCCTGGAGCCGGGCATAGCGCCCGGTGTAGTCAAAGAACAGCCGCCGCTGCCAAGGAGCGAGGGTCTCGCCGGTCTGCTGCTCGTAGGAGGCGGCGGCGACGGACCAGACGGTGCGGCCGAGGCGCCGTCGATCCAGCGCCGGACGATCTCCGAAACCTCGCCGGGCGCCGCGGGCGGCGGCCATTTCGGCGATGTGGCGGCGCCGGTCGGATGCCTGGCGGTCGCCCGGTGCCGGATCGACGGGTCGCGGCCCGGCTGGTCCGCGCGGCGGCAGCAGCGAGAGGCAGCGGGCGGTCACCGCCGGAAGATCCGGCTCCACGGGTATTTCGCCGTCGCGCAGCAGCTCCCAGGCGGCGTGGGCGAGTGGGGGATCCGGCAGCAAGGCCGTCAAGCTGCGAGGGTGGAGGTGGCGTACCTCGACGGCCTCCCGCCGCACCCGGGCGAGGGGGATGGCCGCCGGCCGGCGTAGCCGCTCGGCCAGGCGATGGAGATGGGCGGCTCCGACCAGAGCCACCAGGCGGCCGTTGCCCAGAGCGGAGCGCGCCCGCTCAAGATGGTGAGCCATGCCCGCCTCGCGGCGGAGATCGACCTCGCTCGGCGAGCGACCGGCGGCCGATTCCGCCAGCAGCTCCAGATAGCGGCCACCGAGATGCCACAGGGCGTGGGGATCCGGGACCGGATCCGGATGGCGCTCGCGGTAGGGCAGATCGGGGTCGATGAACACCCGCTGGCGGTTCCGCTCCCGCGCCCAGCGCAGCCCTTCGGCCAGGGGATCCCCCGGAGCGACGGTCCACAGCAGGGCGTCTTCGCCGGGCGTTTCCGAGATCACCACCGAGATCGAGGGCAGCCGCCGCACCGCGCGCTCGGCGCCTTCCGCCAGGGTGGTGGGCAGTTCCACCGCCACCGCCGCCGGGTCGAGGGCTTCGAGGGTCGCCCGCACGACCGCGGCGGAGTCCAGGCGATCGTGCAGCACCGGCAGCAGGTAGAGCCCCGCCGCGACCCGCATCGCCCAGTCTCCCGGGTCTCGCAGGCCGCGGGCAATGGGATGGGAGACATCTCGGTTCTGCATCGCTCCGTATAGTACGGTGGATGGCGCCTCGGGACGGTCCCATTCCCCCACACCATGCAATTCCAGGAGGTTTCGCTATGGCACTTCGTGTTTCGTTGGCCCTGATGTTCCTCGTTGGCCTGTTGCTGCCGGCGGTAGCTTTCGCTGGTGTCGATCCGGTGTTCACCGCCACTTTCAGCGATGTGGCGATCCGCGGCTACGATCCGGTGGCCTACTTCGCGGCCGGCGAGCCGGTGAAAGGCAGTGATGATTTCGCCCACCAATGGATGGGCGCCGAATGGCGTTTCGCGAGCGCCGAGAACCGCGATCTCTTCGCCGCCGATCCGGAGAAGTATGCGCCGCAGTACGGCGGCTATTGCGCCTACGCGGTGAGCCGCGGCAAGACCGCCAGCATCGACCCGGAGGCCTGGCGCATTGTGGACGACAAGCTCTATTTGAACTACAACGCTAAGATCCAGGCGCAATGGGAAGAAGATCAAGCGGCCAACATCGAGAAGGCCGATGAGCATTGGCCGAGGCTGCTGTCGGACGATTGATCCGGCGGCTACGGCGCCGGTCGCGACGGGGTGTATTTCTCCGTCGTGATCGGACGCTCTTTCGCCGCGCCGGCCGACGGTGAAGCCCTGCGCCGGTGGACCGGGGTCGGGTTGCTGTTTCTCGCCGCGGTGTATTTCGGACGGCAGGTGTTGCTGCCTTGGTTCCGGTTGGAGAGCTATGTCGGCGACTTCGTCGCCTATTTGGAGGCTGCCCGGGCGCTTGCCGCCGGCCGGTCGCCGTACACCGTGGGCACCTTTCTCTACCCCCCGCCGCTCGCATTCGTTCTGATTCCGCTGGCCGATTTCTCGGACCTGGCGGCTCGCCAGGTGTGGTTTTGGATCAGTCAAGTTTCGCTGCTGGGGGCGGCGGTCGTCGTCTGGCGCTGGCTCGGCGGGGATCGGATCGCTCTCGTAGCCGTTTTCTCGGTGTGGGCGCTCGCCGGCACGGTGCAGGAGAATTTGGTGCTGGGGCAGGTGCAGCCGCTGCTGTTGCTGTGGTTTTCCGCGGCTTTGTGGAGGGTGGGGCAGCGGCCGGCCGGTGCGATGGCGTGGATCGGTCTGGCCGGTGCGTTCAAGATCTGGCCGGCGGTGTTGTGTGGCGTGGCGGCTCTGCAGAAGCGCTGGCGGGCTTTGTTGGTGGGAGCGGTTGTTGGGGGTGGGCTGGTTCTGGCATCCCAAGGGCTTCTCGTCGCCATCAGCGAGCCGCCGTATCGCTCGGCCAGTGCCGGCTTCACCTACGGCTCGCCGGCGACTCCGAATCTTTCGGCGCCGGCGATTGCGCTGCGCCTGGCCACCGTCGCGAACGCCGGGGAGCGACCGGTCGGCTACTGGGCTCGGGGCACCGACTCCGCGAGATTTCGGTTGTCGCCGGGGCTCGCTCGCCTGTCGTTGGGGGTGGCGCTGCTGGTGGGGCTGTTGGCCGGCGGGGTGCTGTGGATGCATCGCTCGCTGCCGCCGGATCGGCTGCTGCTGGCGGCGCTTTCGTTTGCTTTGGTGGCGTTGCCGATCTCTTGGTACCACTATCAACTTCTGCAGTTTCCGGCGCTGGCTTGGTTGTTGGCGCGTGCGCTGCGGGGGAGGCGGTGGTGGAGTGTTGGTGGGGTGGTGCTTTTGGGGTTTGGGTTGACCGGAGGGTTTCGGTTGGGAAGGGTTTTTTCCTGGGTGGGCTTGCCGCCGGAGGAGGTGGTGGGGGCGCTTTGGGTGGCGACTAGCGTGGTGGCGTTGGGAGCAACGGCGCTGGGGGTTTGGGTTTTGCGAGCGACGGGCCGGGGCCG
The DNA here is from genome assembly GCA_039030395.1 of Acidobacteriota bacterium. Lineage (NCBI taxonomy): Bacteria > Pseudomonadati > Acidobacteriota > Acidobacteriota bacterium. Next base: position 605,240 of record JBCCEF010000001.1, on the reverse strand, counting down.
GGGTGATCGCCCTGCGCGCGGTGCTCGAACTCGCCGGATCTCTGACTCGCCGTCGGGCGGCTGATTCCTATCAAGACTTTGCGCCGATTCCCTGGTGGGTGGAGGCTCAGACAGCTGCGCTCCGTGCTCGGGTGATCACCCCGGCCCCTCCGTTGGGAATCGGCGTTGTCCGTGGCTAATCGCGGAGGCTGCGCTCCAGGCTCGGGCGATCACCCCGGCCTCTTCTCGATACCGAAGCTTCTCCGGCTCCTCCTCAGTGGGCGAGAAACCCAGGCTCGAGTTCGGGCGAAAGCTCTGACTCGGAGAATTGGGGGGCTAGGAAAGGTCGAAGGCTTCGGCTTCTTCTTGGCCTAGGGTGAGCTGTAGGGCTTGGTGTACGGCCTCTTGGGGGTGTTCCTGGTCGCCGCGGTGGAGGGTTTTCATGGCGTATCTGAGGATGTTGATGCCGTCGCGGACGGAGTAGGGGAGGTCGGCGCTGTGGGCGGTTCTCAGGAACCTTAGGACGTAGCCGAGGACCTCTTCGTCGGCGAAGGGGACTTGCTCTTGGAGTATGGCGCGTTCTTCGTCTTCTTCGGGAAAGTCGAGGTAGATCTGCGGCATCAAACGCGAGTGGATGTAGTCCGGGATTTCGTAGGTGGAGGCGTCTTCGTTCATCGTCGAGACGAAGCGGAATCCCGGATCCGCCGGAATCTTGATGCCGGCCACCAGGCTGTCCACGTAGCGCCGGTGGTCGAGGAGCGGGGCCAGGCTGGCCCAGGCTTTTTCGCTCATGCGGTTGCCTTCGTCCAAGACCAGGGCGCCGCCGGTGAGCATCGCGGAGACCAGCGGCGAAGCCATGTAGCGCACGCCACCGTCCGGCGCCAGCACCGGCGAGACGATGAGATCCTCCGGACGAGTGTCCATCGTCGCCTGCATGATGTACACGGGCAGGTCGAGGGCCGCGGCGGCGGCCGCCGCCAGGGTGGTCTTGCCGACGCCGGGCTTGCCCAGCAGGCGCGGATTCAATGGGCGGTCGTCGTCGTCCACCAGCGACCAGGCGGCGAGAAGCTGGGTGAGCACCTCGCGCTGACCGACCCAGGGCGGAGTTTCCGTGACCGGTCTCGACAGGTGCAGCTCGACGCCGTCGATCTCATGGGTACTGCGGGAAGGATTCATGGCGGGATCATAGACCGATCCCGCCATGGAAGGGTGGTTGGCTCGGGAAGGGCGAGTTGACCGTCTCCCTTCCCGAGGATTTCACTCAGTGCCCTGGCTGGGTGTTATGGCAGTGGTTGGGATCGGGCTCTTCTGAATGGGGAACGGTAGGATCGAGCGGTTGCTCGCAGTACCACTCGCTCCCGCTACTCGCTTGGGCAAAGTCGTCGCCGATCCTCGGCTCGCCGTTCTTCCACCCGGCAGCGAAGTTGGATGTTCCCGGCAGGAAGACATCCGGGCGGCGGTCGCCGTCTACATCCACTCGCACGAAGCCGGCCACTTGAGGCCGCTCGTCCTTGGGAGCGAAGGACCACACGGCGTTGGAGCGGGCCGGGAAGTCGACGCCCCGGACCAGATCGACGGCCAGGCCGCCGTCCGTCGGGGTGAAGGTGAGCTTGGTGACGAGGGAGAGCGGCGCGTAGAAGCGCCCGCCCTGCTCGTCGTCGCGGATGACCAGCATTTCGGTGATCGGCTGGTCGCCGTGCAGACCGGCGGTGACGCGGAAGGTGCCGCAGTTGGTGCGGATCGGCTTCAAGCTCTCGAAGCGGAGCGCCGCGACCTGGACGCGGGTGGTGGCGACGAGGTGACCCTGGAAACTCTGCGGCTCAACCCGTCCGTCGCCCTGGCGGACCAAGGTGCGGGCGGCGCGGCGGCCGGTCTGCGGCACGAAGACGGCATCGTCCAGGCGCTGGATGATGGTGTCGGCGTTGCCGAAGGCGCCGCGGGGGCGGGTGTCGATGGGCACGCCGCGGAAGACGACGCGGCCGGCGAAGGGCTCCGAGCCGGGGCAGAAGAATCCGGCTGGGAGAGGATCGTGGGCGAAGTCGACGAAGGTCCGGCCGTCGGCCGGGGTGGTCCAGAGGTCCACGCCGTTCTGCAGCGTTTCGGCGGAAAGGGCGGTGGGCAGGGCGACCAAGAGGGCCGTCAGCAGCCAGAGAGCCAGCTTCTTTGACATCACATAAGCTCCTTGTTGCACAAATTCATTGAACCGATACAACGGTGGAAAAGACACGCGGTGGTGAGTCTTCCGTCCAGCAGGTGGTCCTCGTGCTGAGCTCATACACAAGCGCTCACTTGTATATTTCTTTATATAAACATAAAAATATTAAATACTATTATACACAAACCTTTGCGTTGCGCCGCGAGGGCACCCGTGTGGTCAGGATGGAACGAAGGGAAACCCAGGAGGCAGTGGAGCCTCCTGGGGTACCGCAGAGGGATCAGCCGGCGGGCTTGATGGGTACCCGCACCTCGGTCATATGCCAGGAGAGCACCATGTGGGCGCCGTCCTCGACCTTCTCGAAGGAGATGGTGAACTGGTCCACTTCTTCTTCCAGAGTGGTGGCCTTGGCTTCGGCCACCGCGACGTGGGTGGCCGGCAGGTCCACCCGGGTGAACTCACCGTCGACGAAGCGGCCGGTGCCGGACAGGCCCAGAGCGGAGTTGACGTGCACCTCCCATCTTTCCTCGCCGGGAATGGTGAACAGGGAGTAGGTGCCGGCCGGGACCGTCTTATCGCCCACCATCACGTCGCCGGTGACGGTGATCTCGGTGGCCTCGTTGGCGCCGGTGCGCCACACCTTGCCGAAGGGCACCAGGGCCTCGCTCTCTTCGCTGCCGAAGATGTTGTCGCGGCCGCGCAGGTAGGGCCGGCTGTAGACCACGCGCACGTAGGTGCCGTCGTCGAGGGTCACTCGCGCCATGGCCATCGGGCTCGGGCGGCGGGTGGGGTGGAGGTCCTGGGCCTGGGCAACGCCGGCGGCGAGGGACAGAACCGCGCCGACGAGCAGCAGGCGGACGATGTTCTTCTGGTTCATCACATTCTCCTCGGGATCGATGTCATGGATGAGGACGTTCGCGCAGGGCGACCGCCCTGTTCCATTCTACAGGCCGAGGGGACTTGCGAGCGGTTAGCGACCCCAGATCTTGCGCCACCAGGGAGCTTCGCCTTCGCCGTCCGAGGCGGTCGTCGGCACACCGGTGCGCTGGAGGATCTGGTCGAGTCGCCAGCCGGTGAGGGAGGCGAGGGTCTCGGCTTCGCGGCGCTGCCGTTCGGCCAGACTCTGCCGGTACTGGTCCGCCGCTCGGCAGGTCGTGTTGCCTTGCCACGGGTGACGCAGGACGTAACGCCCTTGGAAGTTGGTGCGGTCTCCGGTTTCCTGGAACCGGAGATCGTCGGGGAAGTGTTCGCTGTCGTAGCGCAGGTGGAGACGGGTGACGAAGACGTTGGCGGCGCCGCCGCGGGTGCTCTGGTGGTCTTCCAGCCAGAACACCCCGAGCTCACTCAACTCCTTGGGGGACAGGGGGTCGGCGGCACAGGGGTCGCACCAGGCCATGTCCCAGGCGTACTCCAGGAACACCGCCCGGTGGTTTTCCTTCGCCACCTGGGTGCGGAACATGTCGCGGTAGAAGCGGGCGAAGTCGGTCTTGACGAAGGGCGGGATCTCGTCGCCGGTAGGGAGTTTGACGGTGCGGTAGTTGGTGGTCTCCACCCGTCCGCTGCGGGTCAAGGCGTAGACGAACAGTTCTTGCTTGCCGCGGGCGTTGACCGTTCCGAGGCGAATGGGCAGCATGAAGCGGGGGCTTTCGAACGCGACTTGCAGCGGCCGCAGGCGCTCGACGCCGAGGCGGGCTTGATTCTCGAGGTCCACCCGGGCGACGAAGAAGTACTGCTTCTGCTTCAGGTAGCTGTTGACCACCGGCTCGGCGCCGGGGGGCAGTTTGTAGCCGGAGTCCGTTAGCCAAGTGACCAGGCCGCGGCTCTCTTTGGCGGAGAGAATCAGGATCTCGTACTCGCCCACGCTGTAGGTCGCCTCGATGGTGACGCCGAGGCTCTTGGCCAACTCCTGTCGTTCTCCCGCCGGGGCGGGCGCGCTCATCTCTTGCAGGGCGATCGCACGATCTCGGAATTCGTACCGGGCGCACGGATCCGAATCGAAGTACTCCACCAGCCGCGGAGCGGTGAAGGCGTCCAGGTGCTCGATCAGGGCCGGCTCGGCAACGTGGATCTGCTCCCGCTGGAGGAGCCTCGGTACCGGAATCACCATGGCGAACTCGCGCGGATCGCCGCTGTAGTCATTCGCCATGGTGATCACCGTGCGGTCGCCGTCGCGCACCATCACCACCTGGGAGGCGTCGTTGTAGAGGCGGGCGTCTGCGCGGGCGACATAGAAACCGCAGAAGGCGGCGGCCGGTGCTGCCCACAGCAGAGGGAGTAGCGAGTACAGCAAGATTCTCAGCATCACGGATCGCATGGACGATCTCCTTTCCAATCTAGGTAGCACCGCGGCGCCAGCGGTGGCGTTCTGCGGGCATCAAGCGGTCGATGGCGGGCACCAGCAGGGCGCCGGCCATCAGCGCCCACAGGGGGCCGTTCGGGTGAAACAGGTAGTGCTCGATGTACAGCGCACCGGCTGCGATGAGCGTTGCCCACAGAATCCGTCCGCCGCGCGAGTTCGGGGCGGTTCGCGGGTCCGAGATCATGAAGAAGGCGAAGATCAGGAGCGATCCGCGGCACAGTTGGTGCCAGCCGATAGTCCAGGGATCGCCCAGCCAGGTCGCCCTTCCGAACAGCAGGACCGTGTAGGCGATGAGAAAGGCCCAGGTCACGTCGCTGCGTTTGGCGCGGCGCACCACCAGGTGACCGATACCGCTGACGGCGAAGAGCGCCAGGGCGGCGGATCCCCACTGGCCGCCGGAAATCCACACCGCATCGCCGGGCAGGGCCAAGAGCACCACCAAGGCAAAGGCCGACGGATTGAAGATGTGCTTGCCGCGAGAGCGGATCAGGAACTTGCTGCCGATGGCGAGGATTGCCGCGAAGATCGCCAGGGTGAGCGACGAGGTGCGCAGCAGAAGGCACAGGGACATCGCTGAGATCAGGGGGCTCCTCAAATCGAGGCGTGGCAACCCGATCCATCGGGTCGCCAGGGCCTGGACCGCCAAGGCCGTAGCAACGATCGTCAGGGCCTGAGCGGGACGGACCTCCAGATCGAGGCGGAAGAGACCCCAACCCAACAGGAGGGCCAGCGCGCCGATTTGAAAGAGCCTCGGGTCGGTGCCTCGGGTTGGTGCCCCCGCGCTGGGCGCGGCGGGCCAAGCGTTCTTCGCGAGGGGAGCCTCGGCCGGCGGAAGCAACCGGGGCAGCGCAATGGGTGAGGAACTGGAAGTCGTAGCGGCCATGTCAACAGATTCGACACAGCAGCGAGCAGAAAGGAAACCGAATAGAGCTTGAGTCTTTGGTTCGCTCTACCCAGCGGTGGTCGCCGGCCCTTTCGGTGCTTCGAATCCAGGCGGCAGCTCACGGCCTTGTGGGAGGAAGGGCTCGCCGAAAATGCGAGGCCACCTTAGTGTCATTCGACCGTTGGTTTCTGCGGCCGTCGCTCGGAGGGTGGAGGTTCCGCATCCGACGGTGGACCGACCACCACAGGTGATCGCTGGGACGGTGTTCGGCCGGTGGAAAAAAGAGCAGGCTGCCGAGAGAAGCGGATCCCTCGGCAACCTGCTACTGGGTGGCGGCGAGTTGTCGTTCCGCCTCCCTAACGAGGGCCAGTTCGCTGCCGGACCGCAGCACGAAGCCGTTTGCCGTCGGGGCGACGCCGTAGACGGGATCCTCGAAGCTCATGGCGTTCTCTGCCAACACTCGCGGCTCGGCTTGGTCGTCGAGGGCGAGCACCGCGGTGTTGCCGTCCTTCAAGAAGAAGTAGACGCGATCCGCCACCGCGATGGGCGTGGCCCAGGTGGCGGCGGGGAGGCGGTGCCGCCACTCCAGCTCGCCGGTTTTCTTGTTCACCTTTTGGAGCACGCCGGACTTGTTGAGGAACAGGACGCCGTCGCCGTGGATGACCGGCGAGCCGAAGCCCGAGGCGACACCCTCCGGCCGCCACAGGACCTCCGGCGGGGTCTCCCAGGCGTCCGGCCGTACCGCCAGCGCCAGGCTCTGTCCCGGATCGGAACTGGGAGCGACGATCATGTCCCAACTCGCGACCACCGAAGGGACGTGGTTCTTCTCGATGTCGCCGACGGACCAGACGACGGCGCCTTTCTCCGCGTCGATCAGTTCTACCCGGCCGGCGGCGCTCGACACTAGGTACGGTGCGTCGCTGGTGTCAATGGCAATCGGCGTGGTCCAGGCGACCCCTTCCGGTCGCTCCAACTTCCAGCGGGTCTCGCCGGTGGCCGGATCGAAGGCCATGAAGTAGGAGGGGCCGGAGTGGGTGACCTGCACCACCAGCAGTCCGCCGGCCAGGACCGGGGAGCTGCCCACGCCGTGGTTGCCTTTGAATTCGCCCTCTTCCGCGGTGAGGGAGCGGGACCACAGGGTCTCCCCCTGGTGCGATAGGGCTACGAGGTCGCCGCTCTCCCAGAAGGCATAGACGGCGTTGGCGTCTACTACCGGAGTGGGCGCGGCGCGGCTGTGCATGTGGCTGTTTTCGTGAGGCTGGCTGGCCTCGAATAGGCGGCGCCAGCGAACACTACCGTCCTTGAGGTCGATCGCCGACAGAATCAGGGTTTCGGACTCATCGCCCTCGATGGCGGTAACAAACACCTGCCCGCCCCAGATCACCGGCGAGGACTGCCCGTAGCCGGTCAAGGCGATGCGCCAGGTGGCGTCATCCCATTCGATGGGAAGCTCTTCCGGGGCGAGGGGCTCGGCACCGGCGCCGCGGAAGCCGGGCCAGCGGACGGCTGCGGCGGCGCGATCTTCCGCCATCGCGGTCGGCGATTCTCCGAGGGCAATGCTCTCGACGGAGCCGAGGTGGCCCTCGCGTGAGGCGCCGGCCACGGCGAGGAGCCGGTCTCGATAGGGCAGAAGTCGATGGAAGAAACGCGGCTCCGCCATCTCAGCGAGGTCTTCGAGCCAGGTCAGGTCGGGCTGGAGGAAGTGGATTTTGCCGTCGTTGGCGGAGAGGTACACACCATCTTCGACTCCGAAGGCGGAGATGCCAAAACCGCGCATTGCGCCACTCATCTCAGGGATCGAGCCGCTATCGGTCCAGCTCTCGGTCTGCTCGTCGAAGACAGCGAACTCGAGGGTTGTGCCGTTCGGTCCCAGGCCGCCGAAGGCGTAGATCTTGCCGCCGTGAGCAGCGGCCGTCAGCGCCCGTCGCTTGAAGGGCTGGGGCAGGGTGCGCCACTGGCGGTCGCCGGCCATGTCGATCACTTCAATGGTGTCGTGCCAGACCGGCTCGTTGCCCTCGCCGCGGAGCTGCCAGCCGCCGACAGCGTAGATGCGGCTGCCGGAGACCACCGCGTCGTGCGACGAACGGCCCGCGGAAAGCGGCGGTAGGGGTACCCACCGCTCGCCTTCGCTATCGAAGCAGGCCACCTCATCCACCGAGTGGAGGTCGTCTTCCGGCGCGTCCTGATCGTTGCGCGCCTCCATCCCGCCGATGCGGCAGACCCACTTGCCGGCGGCCACCATGGCGAGGCCCTGCAGGCCGCGCACTTCGTCGTGTTCCGTCCAGCCGGCGTCGGTAGCCGTCAAGTCGAGGCTGTAGAAGCCGCGCGACAGGTTCTGCACGGAGTGCTGATGGGTCGTGCCAACGTGACCGCCATAGACGTAGAGCGTGTCCTCGGCGAGAGCGGCGCCAAAGCTGGCGATCTCAACCGGCAGCGCCGGCAAGTCCTCCGGCACCGGCTTCTCCTGGGGGGAGGGCTGCGCGGCCAGGGCGGCGAAGGGAGTGAGAAGGATCATCAGCCAGAGCACGACACGGCGGTGGCGTGGGGAAGCGGGCTTGTGCATGGGTCGGTTCCTCGGATACGGATTCGGGGGAACGGGTATGGCGAATCAGAACTGCTGGTCGTAGGAAGGCAGACCGGAGAGCTCGGGAATCCGGACGACCGCGCGCTGGGAGACGCCGCGGCGGCGGTTGCAGGCGTCGAAGGCAACGGCATAGGCGATCGTCGCGTCGTCCCGGCAGGCCGCGGCGATCGCTTCTACGCGAGGCGGCAGAACCGGCTCGAGAATCACCCGCGCCGTCTCTGCGACCACCACGCCGCGCGGGCCGTCACGGCGACGAGGCGGGGATCGAAGAGGCGGAGCGAGTTCATCAGGAGCCCTTTCGCCGGTTCCCTCCCGGCCTACCGGCGAAAGCGCAGGGACAACGCGGCCTGCCGGCCGGGGCTCGTGTAGCGGTCGAGAACGGACGAGCTAGCGCTCAAGCCGCGCGCGTTCGACCACTGCCAGTAGGTTTCGTCGGTCAGGTTGAAACCACCCAGCCGCACGTCCCAACTCTCGCTGAAGCGGTAGCCCAGGTAAAGATCCAGGGTTTCGTAGCCTTCCGGAGCGAAGCGGCCGCCGGGGAGGTCTTCGGCGTCCTTGTCGTCAACCACCGTTGCCACCAGGGAAGCGTTCCAGGGAGAGTTTGCTGGGTTGAAGTCCAGGCCGATGACGGCCTCCGGCGGGGCGATGGATTCCAGCGGCACATTGTCGGTGACGTTGTCGCCCTCGATGTAGGCGAAGGCTGTGCGCAGGCGCCAAGCCGATGCGATGCGGTGATCCGTCGACAGCTCCACGCCGGAGATCTCCACCTGATCGATGTTCTGCGGCTGGAACTCCAGCAGCCCGACCTGCGGATTGAAGCCGAGGGTCACCGTCTCGATGAACTCGTCGAAGGTATTGTCGAAGTAGGTCACGCTGAAGGCGCCGCGATTCGAAGCAAAGCGGAAGCCCGCCTCGACGTTGCGGCTGGTTTCGGCCTCGAGATCCGGGTTCGGAAGGGTCCGATAGCCGCCGGCCTGGTTGGTGAAGCCGTTGTTGACGGCGCTGAAAGGCGGCGCGCGGAAGCCGCTGGCGTACTGCGCGACGAGAGACACCTTGGAGGTGAGGCTCGCCACCACACCGAGGCGCGGCGAGACGGCCGAGTCCTCGAGGCCCACCGGATCGGGCTGGCCCGGATTGCCGTCCAGGAAGATTTGGTCGTTGCCGTCGGGCTGCAGGTCGTAGCGGTCGTAGCGCACGCCGGGGACCAGCAGCAGGCGGCCGTTGGCGAGTTCGATTTCGTCCTGCAGGTAGAGGCCGTACTCGTCGACGTCGCTTTCGGGGAAGTACTTGGTCGGGAAGATCAGCGACGAAGGCACCAGCGCGCCGGTGTCCAGGTCGATGTCCTCCCGGTCACGCAGCACGTCAAAGGTGTCGCGCCGCAGGCTGAGGCCGTAGGTCAGGCGGTGTTCGACGGACTGACCGAGGGTTTTGCGGAACTGCGCCTCGGCTCCGAATCCTTCCTGCTCGAACTCGAAGGAGCCGCTGCGCGCCACCCGCTGCACCGAGGGGGGGCCGAACAGGGTCACGGTGTTGATCCGCAGTTCGTCGACCACCTGGGTGGTTTCCGTCTGGGTGACATACCCCTGCCAAGAGAAGTCGTCGAAGATCGCGGTCGGCACCACGGCGAGCTGGCGCAGGCTGAAGCGGGTGCGCTCCTGCTCATCGACGGCGTCGACGTTCTGCACGTCGATCAGGAACTGGCCGCCCGGCGGCAGAACGAAGCTGAAGTCGATGACCCGCTGCGAAGAAATGACGTCGGTCTCGCTTTCGGAGTTGCGGAACTCGGCGGCAAACTCGATCTCGTTGGACGGGCTGATCACCCGGGTGAGCTTGGCGAGCCCATTGAGGTCGTCCGTATCGATCGGGTTGGGGGCGGTGCGCGTCCGGTCGTTGCTCGCTAACGTGCCTTGGTTTTCGGTTTCGGCCGCTTGGCGGCCGCTCACGAAGAGGGAGCCCAACCACTGGTCCGTCTGTCCGGCGACACTCACGCCGACGAATTCTTCTTCGTTGCGGCCGGAGTAGCCGAGGAAGACGCCGAGGGCGGAGGAGTCTGCGCCGAGAATGTCGCGCGGGCTCTTGGTGACCAGCGAGACGACGCCGCCCAGGGCATCGCTGCCGTAGAGCGAAGAACCGGAGCTACGCACGATCTCGGCGGACTGCAGGTTGACCAGCTCGATCCCCACCTGGGTGGCGGAGAAGGGGCCGAAATCGAACTGTTCGGCGGTCGGGATGCCGTCGACCTGAGTCTGCACCCGGTTGCCGCCGATGCCTCGGATGTTGAAGCCGCTCAACCCGAGGCGGGTGGGATCCGAGTCCACGTAGACCCCGGGTTCGTAGCGCACCAAATCCTGGGAATCGATCATCAGCTCGTCGGCGATTTTCTCGGCGTCGATCACCGTCGTGGAACCGGCCGTTTCGCCGACCGTGCGCTCGCTGCGGGTCGACGAGACGGTGATTTCGTCAAGGAAGGTCGAAGCCTGTTCATCGTCGGCCGTTTCGCCCGCTGCTTCGATGGACGCGTCGTTGGATGCTTCGGCCGTCGACGTGGGTTCTTGCTGTGCTGAAAGGGAGAAAGGGATGGCGAGTGCAGCGACCAGAGCCGACAAAACGGAGAGCCGGTGGAGGAGCTGGCGGGACATAGCGAATGTCTCCTTGGAACGGGCCACGGCTTCGTGCCGGGGCAGGTTTATTGACCGTCGGCGTCGACTACTTGCGGGGGGCCATGAGCCGTCGGATTTCTTGTATGTGGCGCTTCTAGCGAATCTATTGAGACGCAATCTCAATTGCGTACCTCTATTCTGGACCGATCTGGTGCTCTTTGTCAACCCGCGGTGTCCGAAAACCCCTTTCCTCCGGCGGCGAAGTCTGTTCTCATGCGGCGGCTATGCTCCCGTTCCACATTCCCCGCACCGCGCCCCTGCTCGAAGGTGTTCTCGTACGTCGCTACAAGCGCTTTCTGGCGGATGTCGAGCTGCCCGGCGAAGGCCAGGTGACGGCCCACTGCGTCAATCCCGGAGCGATGGAGGGGCTCACCCGGCCGGGCAGCCGGGTGTGGTTGTCGCGCGCCAGCAATCCGAAGCGCAAGCTGAAGTTCACCTGGCAGCTCGCCGAGGTGGATGGGGTGCTGGTGGGAGCCGAGACCACCGAGCCCAACCGTATCGTTCGCCAGTTGCTCGAAGCCAGGGCTTTGCCGTGGCTGAACGCCTGGGACGAGATGAAGCCGGAGCAGCGCTACGGCGAGAACTCCCGGATCGACTTCTGGTTGCGGCGCGGCCGGCGGGAAATCTTCCTGGAGGTCAAGAACTGCCATTTGGTCTACCCGGATGGCCGCGCCTATTTCCCGGATTCGGTCTCGCAGCGCGCCGCCGGCCATTTGCGAGAACTCGCCGACCTGCGTACGACCCGCAAGCGAGGGGAGGTGCTGTTTGTCTGTCAGTATCCCGGGGCCCAGGCGCTGCGGCCGAGCGACGTCCACGATCCGGTTTTTGCCGCGACGGCCCGCGAGGTCAAATCCTCCGGCGTGCGGTTTTCGGCCATCGAGGTGCGCCACACGCCGGCTGAGATGATCGTCACCCGTCGCCTGCCGGTGGATTTCAAGCCCTACCGCACGGAGCGCATCGAGCGCTGGCGGAAAACCCGAGTCGAGCGCAAGAACCTGCCGCTAGCAGGTTGCTGAAAAAGGCCTTCGTCCTATCCTTTCAGCTGCCTTGCTAGCTTTCTCTTGAGGGGGCTGGGCGCCCCCCTCGCCCGAAAACACTAGTGTTTTCGGGCTCACCCCGTCCACGGCGCCTTCGGCGCCGCCTCGCCTTTCAGGCTCGGAGCAGGGTGCTGGCGAGTGTTTCAGCACCCTGCTAGCCGGTGGCGGCTAGGCCATTTGAGTTTGGCGGGCACTGCGAGGAGAATAGCGTTATGAACCAGATATCGAAACGATGCGCAATGGCCTTCTTCTTCGTCTTGGTCGTCGCTGGGATGACCGGCTGTGCGACCGCCGCGACGGCCGCCTCGGACGAGCCGGAAGCCGCAGTTCAATCGGCACCGTCGAGCGCCGCTCCCAACCTACATCCGAGACCGGACTGGGTGAAAGAGCACTGGCGGGGACTCATCGGCAACTGGATCACCGACAACTCGGAACACAAGAGCGAGTCGGAGCCGCTCGATGCCTACGGGCTGGAGTGGTCCTGGGGCATCGGCGAGCAGAGCTTGATCGGTCGACTCTACGGCCTCCAGGAGGGCAAGGAGGTCTGGACCTTCTGGCAGTTTCGGGAGTACTGGGATCCCCTCGAGGGGCGGCTGGCCTTACTTCAGTTCGGTTGGGACGGTCCCCTGGGCACGGGCTTTACCCGGCGGACCGACGACGGGATGATGGAGTCGGTACAGACCTTTGTCAGCGCCGCCGCCGACAGTGCGTCTCGGATCGGCCATCGCTCCACGGTCGAGGGCGATGAACAGGAGACGAGATCTTTCAAGATCGATGAAGCCGGCAACTGGAATCTGGACCGAACGCACCTGTGGCGTCGGCAGCCGATGGCGGAGGGTGCTGCAGGGGAGGGGAAAGCGGAAGCCGGCGCTCCCTAGCGCTAACTGGGCCGCATCGCCCCCAGCATTTCGCGCACCGCTGCCGCCAGGCCGACGGCGACGGAGCGCGAGATCAACCAGTGACCGATGTTGAGTTCCTCGACCGCCGGGATCTCCGCGACGGGACCGACGTTGGAGGTCGTCAGGCCGTGGCCGGCGTACACCCGGAAGCCGGCGAGGGTGCCGGCGGCGGCGGTTTCCTCCAGGGCCATGATCTGCGCTTCGCTCGGGTCGCGGGTGTAGGCATCGGTGTTGATCTCGAACCCGGCGATCGCCAGGCGGGCGCGGCTGGCCAACTCGTGGAGGCGTTCGATCTGGAATGGGTCCGGATCGAGGAAGAGCGACACCGCGATGCCGCCGCCGGTCAGGCGTTCGATGGCCTCGACGATGCGCTGCGGCGCCACGGTCAGGTCGAGGCCGCCTTCGGTGGTGACCTCGTCCGGCCGCTCGGGCACCAGGGTCACCTGGTCCGGCTGCCATTGGAGGGCCAGGGCTAGCATCTCCGGTTCGGCGGCGATTTCCAGGTTCAGCTTGCCTTGCACCGCCGGGCGCAGGCGCTCGACGTCGTGATCCTGGATGTGGCGCCGGTCGCCGCGTAGATGGACGGTGATGCCGTGGGCGCCGGCCTCCTCGGCGATCGCCGCCGCCTCGACGGGATCCGGGTAGGCGGCACGGCGGGCCTGCCGCAGGGTGGCAACGTGATCGATGTTGACCGAGAGCAGCGTATCCATAGGGAGACCTCGAAGTAGAAGTCAGGCGCTTTCCGCGCCGATCTCGCCGGCGATGGCGTGAGCGATGTTGCCGGCCAACCGTTCGATGGTGGCCTGGTCCGGCCCCTCGATCATCACCCGGGCGAGGGGCTCGGTGCCGCTATAGCGCAGTACCAGCCGCCCCTCCTGGCCCAGCCGCTCCTCGGCATCGCGGGCCGCCGCGACTACCGCCGGCAGGGTGGTGAGGTCCGGTTTGCGGGCGACGGTGACGTTCTGCAGGATCTGCGGGAAGCGCCGAAAGGCCGAAAGCAGGGCGCTCACCGGGCGATCCGCCCGGCGCAGAATCGCCGCCGTCTGCAGCGCGGTCAGCAGGCCGTCACCGGTGGTGGAGAGGCGCAAGTTGACGATGTGGCCGGACTGCTCGCCGCCGAGCGCCAGATCGTGCCGGCGTAGGGTGTCGACCACCTGGCGATCGCCCACCCCGCAGCGCAGCACCTCGATGCCGTCCGCCGCCAGGGCGCGCTCCAACCCCAGATTGCTCATCGAGGTGACCACCAGGGCCTTGGGATCGAGGTGACCGGCGGCAGCCAAATCCCGCGCCCACAGGTAGAGGATGTGGTCGCCGTCGCGCACGGTGCCCTCTTCATCCACCAGGATCGCCCGGTCCGCATCGCCGTCGAAGGCGAAACCGGCGTCGAGGCGTTCCCGCCGCACCGTCTCGGCGAGCTCCCCCGGCTCGGTTGAGCCGCAGTCGCGATTGATGTTCTGGCCGTCCGGGGAATGGCCGAGCAAAGTGACTTCGGCCCCCAGCTCATCGAACAGCGCCCCGGCGAGGGCCGAGGCCGCGCCGTGCCCGGTGTCGAGGGCGAGTCGCAGGCCGGCGAGGGGCAGGCGCTCGGATCCCAGCGAGGCCACCAGCGACTCTCGATAGCTCGCGCTATCGAGAGGTTCGAGGGATCCCTCGGTGGCCCCCGGTAGATCCTTCGCCGCCATGCGCTCTTCGAGGGCCGCTTCGGCCTCGGGGGTCCACTTGAATCCCTGGGCATCGATCAGTTTGATGCCGTTGTCCGGATAGGGGTTGTGGCTCGCCGACAGGGCGACACCGGCGTCGGCCTCGTGCTCGCGCACCAAAAAGGCGACGCCCGGCGTCGGCAGCACGCCGGCGTCGAACACCCGTACGCCGCTCGCCGCCAGGCCGGTGGCCAGCCACGCAGCGAGGGGGCCGCGGCTGTCTCGGGTATCGCCGCCGAGAACGATGCGCGGCACCTCGCTGTGCCGGCGCAGGGTCTCGCCGAGGGCCGCGCCCAGTGCTCCGACGGTCGGTTGGTCGAGGGGGTGGCTGCCGAAGGGCGCTCGAATGCCGTCGGTGCCGAAAAGTCGTGGTGCCGTCATGGGGTCTTCCTGGCCTATGAGTCCTGCGCCGGGTCCTGCGCTGGGTCTTCGTTCAAGTTGCCGTCGCCGAAGCCGAGGGCCGCCGAGTCGCCCTCCGGCTGGCTGACCCTGCGGGGGATCAGCACGGCGACGCGCGACGACTGCATCATCTGGATCAGCGGATCCGGGCTGACCACCGTGGTGTTGGCCTCGAAGGTGATGGCGTGGCCGTCGAGATCGATCGGCGAAGTCTTCAGGTGGGTGAGCCCTTCGACCATCGAGCGCGGGCCCTCGACGGGGATCTGCGACGGCACCACGCGGTAGTCGCCGAGCAAGGCGCCGGCCGCCGGTTCGCCCACGAAGACCGGCTCGATGGGCAGATTGCGCTGTACCTTCTCGTCCACCCGCAATTGGAGCTGGCTGGGGGTGATGGAGACGACGTTCAGATCGCTCGGCGCGGTGACGTCGCCGGTGGTCAGGCTGACGGTGGTGGTGCCCGGCTGGGCCTCGGTGAGATCCACCCGAATGCGCACCTGGCGCGGGTCGAGTTCGCTGACCTTGCTGTCCGGTCCGGAGAGCAGCACCGAAATCTCCACCCCGGGATCGAAGATCACCAGCCCCGCGGGATTGTTGAACAGCACCTGGGCGCGCACCACCGTTTCGCCGCTGGTCTCCCGCTGACCGAGGGAGATTCCAAACCACAGGCCGATGGCCAGGGCGAGGGCAAGAATGCGCAGGCCCCAGGTTTGGGCGCGCTCGTTCACGCCGGCGCTCCGCCGCCCTGCGGGTAGAGATCGGTGATCAGATATTTGTAGAGGATGTTGCGCAGGCCCTTCGAGTCCAGGTTGCGGGTCAGGGCGCCCTCGAAGGCGACGGAGATGGTTCCGGTCTCCTCCGAAACCACCACCGCCAGGGCGTCGGTCTCCTCGCTGATGCCGAGGGCCGCCCGGTGGCGGGTGCCGAGGTCCGTCGAAACCTCCGGGTTGAAGGTGAGCGGCAGAAAACAGGCCGCCGCGGCGATGCGGTCGTCCTGCACGATCACCGCGCCGTCGTGCAGCGGGGTGTCCGGCGAGAAGATGTTGATCAGCAGGTTGTAGGACATTTCCGAGTCTAGGGAAATGCCGTTCTCGATGAAGTTGCGCAGCCCTTCCAGGCGCTCGATCACGATCAGCGCGCCGACCCGCCGGGCGGCCAGAGAGGTCGCCGCCAGCACGATCTCCTGAAAGGTCGACTCGACCTTCGCCTGCTTGGCGATGCCCCACAGGGGATTGCGGCCGAAGTTGGCCAAGGCCTGACGGATCTCGTGCTGGAACAGGATGATGATCGCGATGGGCAGGAGCAGCAGCAGGCTTTCGAGGATCTGCCGCAGGGTCTCCAGGCCGGCGAGGCGGGCGGCGTAGTAGACCAGGCCGACGAAGACGATGCCGAGGAGCGTCTGCACCGCCCGCGTGCCGCGGATCAGCAGCAGCAGGTAGTAGATGACGATCGCCACCGCGAAGATGTCGAGAACGTCGCGCCAGCCGACGGTGGCGAAGAACTCCGCTAGCACTTGGGGACCTCCTCGGGCGCCCGGCAGGCACCTTCCGGCGAAGGCCGCAGGCGACCATCGGCGGATTCGGCGATTGCCGCCCACACCTTGAGGAAGCGCGCCGTCTCCTCGACGTCGTGCACCCGCAGCAGGGCAACCCCCGCGTCCGCCGCCCAGGCCGCCGCCGCCAGGCTGCCGGCCAGCCGGCGGTCCGCCGGAGCGGCGGTGATCTCGCCGATGAAGCTCTTGCGGCTGGCTCCCACCAGCAGCGGAAACCCGAGGTCCGCGAGGGCCGGCAGGTGGCGGAGCAGGGCGAGATTCTGTGCACCGGTCTTGCCAAAACCGATCCCCGGGTCGACCACGATCTGCTCGTCCGCGACGCCCGCCGTCCGGGCTCGCTCGACCGCCCGGCCGAGCTCCCTTCGCACCTCAGCCACCACGTCGTCGAAGGCGATGCGCTCCTGCATGGTCGCCAGCTCGCCGCGACTGTGCATCAACACCACCGGACAGCCGGCCTCGGCAACGGCGCGGCCCATCGCCGGATCTTCCAGGGCGGCGACGTCGTTGATCAGGTCGGCCCCTTCGGCCAGGACGGCGGCGGCGACGGAACCCTTGCGGGTATCCACCGATATCGGAGCGTCCGTCGCCCGCCGCAGTGGGCGGAGCACCGGCAGCAGCCGGTCCAGCTCCTCTGGTGCCGGCACCGTGCGGGCACCGTCACCGTAGACGCCACCGCCGGGGCGAGTGGATTCGGCGCCGAGGTCGATCACGTCGGCGCCCCGATCGAGCATTTCGAGGGCTCCCGCCACGGCGTGCTCCGGCTCGCGCCACAGGCCGCCGTCGCTGAACGAGTCCGGGGTCAGGTTGAGGATGCCCATCACCCGCGGCGTCCTTCCCCAAGAGAGGGTGCGCCCGTCGGGCAAGGTGAGGGTGCCGGCTGGGCGGGCGGAGGGGGAGCGGGCGGTAACTTCCAATCGTGACTCTTGGGAGGTGACGTCGGCTACGCCTCAGTTGGGTTTCGGCTGGGGGTCTTCCGGCGCCTCGGCGCCCTCGGTGGCGACCGCCTCTTCGGCCGGGAGCATGGCGCCTTCGGTGCCTTGCGGTGCGCCGTTCCCGGAGCCGTTGCCTTCAGCCGCCACGGCCGGTTTGTCGTCCGCCTCGTCGTCGAACTCGAATTGCGGCACTTCCGGACGCAGCTCCTGGCCGGTCGCCTCCTCGGCCATGTCGTACACCGCCGAGCCGTCGATCGACTCCTGATCGAGCAGCATCAACGACAGGCGCTCCAGCAGGTCCCGGTGCTCCGTGAGGATGTCCACCGCCTTCTTATAGCCGGTCTGGACGATGGATTCGACCTCGCGGTCGATGCGGATGGCCGTGTCCTGGCTGTAGTCGGCCTGTTGGCTGAATTCTCGGCCGAGGAAGACCGGTTCCTCCTGACCACCGAAGGAAAGGGGGCCGAGGGGCGACATGCCCCACTCGCACACCATCTTGCGGGCCATGTCGGTGGCGCGTTCGATGTCGTTGCCGGCGCCGGTGGTGATGTCCTCTTGGGTCAGCTCCTCGGCCACCCGGCCGCCCATCAGGATCGCGATCTGCGTTTCGAGGTAGGCCTTCTTGTAGGTGTACTTGTCCTCCGTCGGCAACTGCATGGTCAAGCCGAGAGCGCGGCCGCGGGGAATGATAGTGACCTTATGGAGCGGGTCCGAAGCCGGCGAGAACACCGCCACCAGGGCGTGACCCGCCTCGTGGTAGGCGGTGATGCGCTTCTCGTCGTCGGTCAGCATCAGGGTCTTGCGCTCGACCCCCATCATCACCTTGTCCTTGGCGAACTCGAAGTCCTCCATAGTGACCGCCTTCTGGCCCCGTCGAGCGGCGATCAGCGCCGCCTCGTTGACCAGATTGGCGAGGTCGGCGCCGGCGAATCCGGGCGTGCCGCGGGCGATGGTTCCGAGGTTCAGGGAGTCCGCCAAGGGAATGTCCCGGGTGTGGACCTTCAGGATGCCGAGGCGACCGTTGATGTCCGGCCGGTCCACCACTACCCGACGGTCGAATCGGCCCGGTCGCAGGAGCGCCGGATCGAGCACATCCGGCCGGTTGGTGGCGGCGATCAGGATCACCCCTTCGTTCGACTCGAAGCCGTCCATCTCCACCAAGAGCTGATTGAGGGTCTGTTCCCGCTCGTCGTGGCCGCCGCCCAGGCCGGCGCCGCGATGGCGGCCGACGGCGTCGATCTCGTCGATGAAGACGATGCAGGGAGCGTTCTTCTTGCCCTGTTCGAACAGGTCGCGCACCCGGCTGGCGCCAACGCCGACGAACATCTCCACGAAGTCCGAGCCGGAGATGGAGAAGAACGGCACCCCCGCCTCGCCAGCGATCGCCCGCGCTAGCAGGGTCTTGCCGGTACCCGGCGGTCCCATTAGCAGAACCCCCTTGGGAATGCGGCCGCCCAACTTCTGGAACTTCTGGGGCTCCTTCAGGAACTCGATGATCTCGGACAGCTCTTCCTTCGCCTCTTCGACCCCGGCGACGTCCTTGAAGGTGACCTTCTTGCCGGACGCAGACAGCGGTTTCGCCCGGCTCTTGCCGAAGGACAGCGCCTTGTTGCCGCCGGACTGCATCTGGCGCATGAAAAAGATCCACAGGCCGACCAGCAGCAGCACCGGCCCCCAGGTGATGAGGATCGCAAACAGCGGGCTCTGATCCGTCGTCTCACCGGCGACGGAGACGCCTTTTTCCATCAACTCGGTGGTGAACTCGAAGGTCGAGTTCTGCGGCAAGACCACCGAGAACGGAGCATCTTCCTGGTAGCGGCTGCTCGCCCGGAACGTCCCTTCGAGCTCCTTGTCCTTGATCGTCACCGTCTTGATGATGCCCTCGTCGAGGGCCGCGGTGAACTCCGAGAATTCCAGCTCGGTGGACTTGGCCTGGCCGATATTGAGCAGGTTCCAGAGCATCATGACGACGACCAGGATCGCCATCCAGAGGAACAAAGTGCGAAGGGTCTGATTCAAAACGACAATCCTCTCGAAGGGTACTGACGGGACAGCAGCGTCCGCGGCTACTGAACCCAACGGCTGAGACCGGTCCCAGATTCCAGAAAACGCCGATTCAGGAGTCCGGAGGCGTGTTCAGCAGTTCGGCAATCCAGATGGTCGAAGGTCTGAGATTCGATGGGTCGATGCGGTATCGGTCGTCGATGGTGATGCCCGGAACCCATGCGATCCGGCGTCCTTCCTCGCCCAGACAGAGCAGCGGAATCGCGTTGCGTTCGGCGCGCGGTACCCGCTTATCGATCAAGACGTCCTTGAGCTTCCTCTGCCCCGCCGCCCCGAAAGGCCGTAGGCGATCGCCGGGTCGCCGCGACCGTACGGTCACCGATTGGCCGGGGCGAAGCGGCAAAACCAAGCCCGCACGCCGCGCCGAGCCCTGGAGCATCCAGTCTTCGAAGGCGCCGCGGCGCAATCGAAATCGCAATCCCAGCTCGCCGATCTCCACCTCGCCAGGAGCCTGGAGAGTATACGTGAAACCGGGCGCCGTGGGCCCCGGCCGCTCCAGTATCAACCGTCCCCCACTCTCCCTCCACCGCCAGCCCCCACCGCAGTCACAAACCACTTCCCCGGAAGCCGCCACCTGCCGCCGCAGCTCCGCCCGCGCCCGGGCCGAAGGCGGCAGCGGAAGTCCCGCCGCCCGATGCAGCCGAGCCAGCCCAAACTCCCACAGCGGATCCGGCAAGCTCCTCAACTCCACGAGCTCCACCGAAGGCCCTTCCTCAGCCGCCGCCACCGCCAACCGCTCCGCGAGCACCTCATCGATCCGCCGCCGAGCCCCCCGAGCCCGCCTCGCCAGCCTCGCCAGCCGTGGCGCCAGATCCCCCTCCTCCTGCTCCAGGACCGGCAGCAGCCGATGCCGCACCAGATTGCGAGCCAACGAGAGATCCAGATTCGAAGGATCCTCCACCGGCTTGAGTTCAGCCTCCCGAACGATCTCGGCCAGCACCGCCCGCCGCACCCCCAGCAGCGGCCGAACCAAAGTCAAGTCCGCCGCCCCCGGCACCGTCCCCACCGCCGCCATCCCGGAAAGCCCAGCTACCCCCGACCCAAACAGAATCCGCAGCAAAACCGTCTCCGCCTGGTCTTCCAGATGATGCCCGGTAGTCACCACCGAAGCCCCCACCCGCCGCGCCGTCTCCGCCAAAAACGAATATCGAGCCGATCGCCCGGCGGCCTCGATCCCGTCTCCGGAGTCGACGACCGTTCGCCGTTCCGAAACCCAGTCGACGCCTAGAGATCGGGCAATCTGGTCAGCGGCTTTGGCTCGATCACGGGAGGAGGGGTCAAGACCATGGTCTAGATGAGCGGCGATGGGCCGAACGAGTGAAGATTGGGAGAGGGCCAACAGAAGAGCAGAGGAGTCAGTTCCTCCAGAGAAACCCACCACCAAAGGAGTGGGTTCCGAAGCAGGCAAGTCATCGAGCGCCTCCGACAGGAGTTGTTCAACCCTGGCACAGACCGACTTCGAGGAAGAGACTAGGGACGAAGAGGTTCGGACGAGAGAGGAAAGAGAGGACTTGTCGACGGAGGAAAGAGAGGACTTGTCGAGAGAGAAAAGAGAGGACTTGTCGAGTTTCCATTCGCCTCTCGAGGCGAATGGAAACTCACCGAGTTCCTGAGTCGCCGCCATGAGCCTGACCGTAGGGAAGGGGAGTGGTGGCGGTGAAGGGACTTGAACCCCCGACCTAGCGATTATGAGTCGCTCGCTCTAACCAGCTGAGCTACACCGCCTCGGTGTGAAACTCCGACCGCCGAACGCAGAAAGCCAACCCGCGGCTCGAGTAGGAGCCATCCACGGATTGGCTGACCGCCGCCGGTCAAGGCCCGGCAGTATAGCGCGCGCGTGAAGGCGAATCCAAGCGCCGCTCCGGGAGCAGAAAGGAGGGCTGGATTCGGTCGTCAGAAAGGCGCCGCGAGACCCCTCAGCGGAGCGCTTCCTGACAGGTCCGGAACTGGCCGAAGAACTCGCGCATGGAAGTCTCCAGCGCGTTGTCGTTGAGGCGGTAGATCACATTCTGACCTTGCCGCTGGTCCACCACCAGATCCGCCTCCTTCAAGACCGACAGGTGCCGCGAAATCGTCGGCTGCGAAAGATTGAAGTTTCCGACGATCTCACCCACCGTGCGCTGCTGCGATTCCAACAGGCGGAGAATCTCCTGCCGGGTCGCGTCCGAGAGGGCCTTGAAGACCTTCGTGAGCTGGCGTCCGTCGCGGGTGTGAAGATGAGAAGAAATCTGAGTCACTTGGAGCTGTTCAGCCATCGGGTCCACCTCCTTCGGGATAAGGGGCATAGTGCCTTGCTTCGACGAGCAAAGTGTAGAGGAGGTGGACTTGAATTTGACTTGAATTCAATGCGCACAATGGGCGCATCAATGCTCAGAACGTGCGCTGAGTCGTGCAAACTTATGAATATCCAACTTTTAGATCTGCAAGGAATCCTCTTTCAGGAATACAAATTCCGAGGATTTTGAGGGTCAGGAGGCCCGTATGGAGGGGGGGCGGGGGGCAAATTTCCCGATTTTCATGCGCCGATACGCTCCTGGGTCGGCCGCACTGGCGCTTCCGGAGAGGAAAGTCCCCGCTCTCCGGAAGCGCGCCGGGAAGCCCTCGGTCAAGCGGCGGCGAAGCGCTCTTCAACGTTCCGCCAGTTGATCACCTGCCACCAGGCGGCCAGATAGTCTGGACGCTTGTTCTGGTACCTCAGGTAGTAGGCGTGCTCCCAGACGTCAACGCCGAGGATCGGGGTCTTGCCCTCCATCAGCGGACTGTCCTGATTCGGACGGGCGATCACCTCGAGGCCGCCACCATCGACCACCAGCCAGCCCCAGCCGGAACCGAACTGGCCGCCGGCCGCGTCGAGCAGCTTCTCCTTGAGGCTGTCCAGGCTGCCGAAGGCGCCGTCGATGGCCGAGGCCAGGTCACCCTGCGGCGCGGAGCTGCCGCCGGGGGTCATGGTGGGCCAGAAGAGGCTGTGGTTGGCAAGGCCGCCGCCGTGATTGCGCACGGCGCCGCGCACCGACTCCGGCAGGCTACCGATGTCCTTCAGCAGTTGTTCGACACTCTTGGCGGCCAGATCCGGATGCCCTTCGAGGGCATCGTTCAGCTTGTTGCAGTAGGCCTGGTGGTGGCGGTCGTGGTGGATCTCCATGGTCTTGGCGTCGATATGCGGCTCCAGCGCGTCAACGGCGTAGGGAAGGTCGGGAATCTTGAACATGCGTCCTCCTCCGTGAGGAATGAGATGAGTGATCACGGCCGCGGCGACGGACGGTTAGCCGCGGCCCGGAAGTTCGCGATCGGTGCAGAAAGTGGGGTCCAATCTGCCCGCCAACGGCCCTCGGTGCGGATGGCGGAATGGAAGTATCGCACGTTCTCAAGGCGGCTCTTGGCCGGAGCGGGGCGATGCCGGCCGGATGGCTCCGCGGCTTCCGACGAAGGGGAATGCCGGGCGTTGACTTTGGCGTTCTGTCTTCTGTACCATGGCGAACCTTGCGCCGCTGGGAGGTTAGCTCAGCTGGCTAGAGCACCTGCTTTACACGCAGGGGGTCGCGGGTTCGAGTCCCTCACCTCCCACCAAAACCCGCCCGGATCGGGGGTAGAGGATGATGAGGTAGAGAGAGCGACCGCGAGTCCATCTCGAACAATGGGGTCGTAGTTCAGTTGGTTAGAATGCCGGCCTGTCACGCCGGAGGTCGCGGGTTCGAGTCCCGTCGGCCCCGCCATCGAGAGCAAACATGATGCGCCCATCGGCCGCCCGCACGGAAGGTTTTTCCATCGTGCCGGGCGGTTGCCACGTTGGCGTCGGTCTCTAACGTAGAGATCGGCGACCGCCGGACGAAGGGCGCCGAAGGAGGACATCATGCGCGACAAGATCAAGCTGGTTTCGTCTGCCGGAACCGGATATTTCTACACCACGACGAAGAACAAGCGTCTCTCGACGGAGAAACTCCGCTTGAAGAAGTACGACCCCAAGGTGCGCAAGCACGTCGAATTCGTCGAGGAAAAGCTGCGCTAGTTCGTTGACGCGGCAGCAGGCCGGGCTCTCCTGTTGAGCCCGGTTTTCTTCATCCCCATCCCATCAAGTCGTCGACCCGCCGAAACGGCGGTCGATGCCGCGTGTCCGGATCAATTGGTCAGGTATCCGAGGCTCTCTAACTCTTCCCTCAGATCGTCCGGGATCTCCTGCTTCTCGGTTCTGTCCGAGATGCCCGCGAAGCGCCGCGCGATCAGCCGCTGGAGTTCTCTGACCTTCTGCGGGTTCTCGCCGGCCAGGTTGGTGGTTTCGCCCGGGTCGGTCCGCAGGTCGTAGAGTTCCACCGCCTCCAGGGGATAGTGGCCGGCCGGTGCTCCGGCCAGGCATATCGGTTGATGGCGGTCCGGGTTGTCGACCAGCTTCCAGCCCTCCGCTACCACCGTGTGGATGCGCGTGTCGCCGTACTCGGAGAAGGCCGCTTTGCCCTTGCCGCCCTCGCCGGGCCTTTCCAGGTAGCGCAGCAGCGAGGCCCCGTGGACGCGCTCGAAGGGCTCGAGGCCTAGGAGATCGAGGAGCGTCGGGGCGACATCGATCAACTCCACATCCTGCGGCACCGAGGCACCTGTCGGCAGCAGTCCGTCGGCGGTAAAGGCGAGGGGGACATGCAGGGTGGTCTCGTACACCGAGCAGGCGTGGTAGAGGTAGCCGTTGTGCTCGTAGAGTTCCTCGCCGTGGTCGGACAGGAACACGATCAGCGTCCGCGGATGCTGGCGAATCTGGTCGAGCAGCC
This sequence comes from Acidobacteriota bacterium, assembly GCA_039030395.1. NCBI lineage: Bacteria > Pseudomonadati > Acidobacteriota > Acidobacteriota bacterium. Next base: position 581,286 of record JBCCEF010000001.1, on the reverse strand, counting down.
GCGCCACGAAGCGGTCCGTCCCCATCACCGAGGCGTCATAGAGGGCGTCGAGATGGATCAGGTCGCGCGGTGCGAGAGCAATCGGCTGGGTCATCACCCGGTTCAGGCGCCACTTCTTCGGGCCGAGGATGCCTTCGTATCCCGGGTCGAGCTGGCGGGCAGCGAGGTCACCGCCGTTGTAGTACGGGCCGTGCGCTCCGAAGAGGTGGACCCACAGAAAGAAAGGCGTCTCCGCCGCGCGGCCGGCCAGCCAATCGCCGGCGCTCTGGACCGCCTTGGCGTCTTGCCCGCCGGTGCATTGGAAGGCATCCCAACCCCGGTGGTTGGCCTTGCACATATTGCTCAGGAAAGCACCGGTTTGATAGCCGGCCTCCGCTAGGCGCAAGGGCAGGGTGGGGAGGTTGTCCGGCAAGGCGTAGCCGTTCTCGATCAACCCGTGGCCGCTCGGGTAGAGGCCGGTGAGCACCGACGCCATCGACGGCCAGGTCAAGGCTCGGGGTGCCTGGGCGCGCTCGAACTGGACACCGCCGGCGACCAGCTCGTCGATCCGCGGGCTGTTGTCGCGCCGCCCCTCGTATCCCCAACTGCCGAGGCGATCGGCGCGCAGCGTATCCACTGACACCAGAACGACGTTCCAGCCTGCCGCCGCGCCGCGCAGGGTGTGGCGGGGCGTGGTCTCGGCGGTGGATTCCGACGGGCCTCCGCAGCCGGCGACCCACGTCAGGGTCAGGACGAGAAGCGAAAGGCGAGCGAGGGTGCAAGGGCGGTGCAGCATGGAAGGCGGATTGTACCGTTCCTGGAGCGTGGTTTTTCCGTGCTATGCTGCGCGGGCCTTGTCGAGCCGGGTTCCCGGCGCGGCTTCCCCTACAGCGTTCCCCTCTCTCCCTAGCCTGAGGAGAGGGAAAATGATTCCTTCCATAGCGTTGGATGTGGATCGCGGTGCGTCCGTTGCGGTTCGCGAAGGTGGATCGAGGGCAGCAGACGGCCGGACAGGCCGGCCTGGAGAGCGCGGTACCGAGGAGGACTGGACCTGGGAGGCCGGGGAGGACGCTTTCGTCGAGCGTTTCGGCGCTTTGATCGAGCGGTTGGTAGCCGGCGCGCTGCGGCGTTTTCGCCTCGGCCCCGGGGACCTCGTGCCGGAGGATCTCCTGCAGGAAGTCTACTGCCGAATCTTCGAGCGCGGCCTTTTCGCTTTCGAGGGCATGGCTCGAGGGCAGGTGGTGCTGTATCTGAAGCGGGTGGTACGCACGACGATGATTTCCCGCTTGCGGGCCGATCGCGCCCTCAAGCGCGGTGGCGACTGGCGGCGGGAGCGCATGCCGGCCTGGCAGTACACCGATCCGGGACCCACCCCGGAGGACCTTCTGCTCGAACGCGAATCCCGGTCTCAGTTGCTCTCGGGCTGCCGCTGGCTGGCAGAGCAAGGGCGCCTGGACCGTCGCCGGACCGCCTGGATCGTGACCCTGGTGCTGGCCGGCGGCTGGACCAGCCGGGAGGTGGCGGCGGCTTCCGGCGGCAAGGTCGCTTCGTCGAGCGTCGATTCGCTGCTGTGGCGCTGCCGACGCCAACTCGAAGCCCGTCGGAACGAGGAACTAAGACCAAGCGATGCGGCCGCCTGCACTCCTTTCGAAGAACTGCCGGAAGGCGTGCGCCACATGCTGCGCCTCGCCTTTCAGAGGCGATCCGGTAGGCATCGCTTGGCCTGCTAGGGAAGTCTCTTCGGCGCGGCAAGAAAGATAGCTTTTGTCGAATGTTCGGAGGTATCATGGCGCGATGCGCGTGTTCACCGACGAACGATGCCTCGGACATCATCCGCCAGCCGGTTGCCCGGAGGTGCCGGAGCGCCTGCGGTCGGTTCTCCTAGCGCTCGAGGAAGCGGATTTCGAGGTGGTTCGGACACCGCCTTCGGAGGCGCCGGCGGAAGCCCTTCGCTGGGTCCACGACGCGGAGTACGTGGAGCGCTTCGAGCGTGCCGTGGCGCGCGGCGACGCGCTGATCGATTCGGCCGACAACCCCCTCGTCGCCGGCACCCTCGACGCCGCCTGGGGGGCGGTGGAAGCCACTCTGGCGGCGGCCGATCGGATTGCGCTAGGGGGGGGCGCCGAGGATCGCCGGGCGCTGGCCGCGGTGCGGCCACCGGGGCATCACGCTGAGCGGGCGATGGCGATGGGCTTTTGCTACTTCAACAACGTCGCCGTGGCGGCGGAGCATTTGGTGCGTCACCACAGTCTCGACCGAGTGGCGATCTTCGATTTCGATGTGCATCACGGCAACGGCACGCAGCACCTTTTCGAGGAGCGCGGCGACGTGTTCTTCGCCAGCGTGCATCAGTTCCCGTTCTATCCGGGGACCGGCGCGGAGGACGAAACGGGCCGCGGAGATGGGGTGAAGGCGACCCTCAATGTGCCGCTGCCGGCCGGCGTCGGCGATATCGAGTACGGTGCCGCAATCGATCGCAGAGTGGTGCCGGCGCTCGCCGCCTTCAGGCCTCAGGCGCTGCTGATCTCGGCAGGCTTCGACGCTTGGCGCGGTGACCCGCTGGGCGGGATGCGGGTGAGCGGCGAGGAGATCGCCCGCTGGGGAAGCTCCCTGAGTGATCTGGCGGACGAGGTCTGCGAGGGGCGTCTGTTGACGGTGCTGGAAGGGGGCTACGACCTCGCTGCGCTGCCCGGTCTGGTGGTTCGCTATTGCCAGGCGGTCGATCGTTCTTCCCGGCTGGCGCTACGCGGTGCCCCTTCATGAAATTGACGACAGTCAGTAGTAATGGGTAGAATCGCGCGAAAAGTTGAGGCTTTACTTTAAGTTAGGTGAACTCATCGCTAGCTGATCTCATGATGTCTGCCGCTCGCCGGGACTCAAAGTTTAGATCCCCGTCGATGAATGCGGCGCAAACGGCCAGAGCACTGTTTTGTCGCTGGTCTGGAGGAAACGAGCCATGAAGCGCAAGATCTTAATTCTGGGATGGATCGCATGCTTGCTGCTGGCGATGAGCCCGGCACTGGCCCAGGGCCAGCCGTTCGGCTCCTTCGGCGGCCGGGTCGACGGCGGCAACGGCGCCGCCGGGGTGATCGGATTGTTCGGCTGGGCGCTGGATGACGACGGCATCGCCGCTGTCGATATTTACGTCGATGGCCGGATCGACGGCCGCGCCATCTACCAGCGCAATCGGCCGGGGGTCGAGGCGGCCTTTCCGGGGTTCCCGGATTCCGCGGCGGCGGGCTTTTCCTACCAGCTCGACACCACCCGCTACACCAACGGCCTGCACACGGTGACGCCGCTGGCGATCAGCGCCACGGGCCAGCGCACCTTCCTGAACCCGCGGGTGTTCGATTTCAACAACTCGACGCACAATCTGGTGCCCTTCGGCTCGATCAACTATCCGCAGCCGAACGTCGAGCTGTTCGGTAACTGTAATTTGGACGATCCGCAGCGGCGCTATTCGGTGATTTCCGGCCACGCGCTGGACGTGGGTATCGAGCTGGGGGACACCGGGGTCGGCTATGTTGAGCTGTTGATCGATGGCTCGCGCTACGCCAACAGCCGGGTGGATTGCCGCTTCCGGACGGAAACCGGTGGCCTGACCAACTGCTACGGTCTGCGCCGGTTGGACGTCGAGCGGCTGTACCCGAATATCCGCGACGCACCCCACAGTGGTTTCCGCTTCGTCCTCGACCTCGGCTTCCTGATCGAAGAACTGCAGTACGTGGAGGGATTCCACGTGCTGTCCGTGCGGGTGGGTGACGTGAGCGGCCAGGTGGCCGAGATCGCCGAACTGCCGGTGACCTTCCTGTGCGACGATCGGGTAGGCAACGAGGGCGCCTTCGGCAATATCGACCTGCCGATGAACGGCCTGCTGTTCGACAACACCGTCGAGTTCACCGGCTGGGCCCTCGACTGGGAGGGCGTGGCCGACGTGCAGGTCGCCGTGGACGGTACCGTCGTCGGTAGCGCCGTCCGCGGCCTGCCACGGCCGAGCGTGTCGTCGCTCTTCCCGGGCTACCCGGACAGCGACTTCCCGGGCTGGTCTTTCCTGCTCAACACCATCGGCATCGATAACGGTGGGCACCAGTTGCAGGTGCTGGTACGCGACGAGCTGGGCGCGGTCACCCTGATCGGCGAGCGGAACTTCACCATCGCCAACCCGTAGGTTCCGAGCACGATCGCGCGGCCGAAATCCCGGCCGCAATAGAAAACGCCCGCTCCGAGGAGCGGGCGTTTTTGGTTTGCGGATCTATGGAGGGTGTTCAGGCGGCCTCGAGCCGCTCTCGGTCAAGGGTCTCCAGTAGCGTGCGCTAGGCTCCCTCTACAGTCCCTAACCCTGGGGCGCCCCCGCCTCTTCAAGCTGCGCCGTCTGCCGGGGTTCGCCGTCCGCCTGGTCGAGCTTCAGGCGGCGGGCCAGTAGGTCGCCAGCCTGGTCGAACATCTGGAGGGCTTTCAAGATCTGCTCGTCGCCTTGGGCCACCACCCGGTGCCGGGCTTCCTGGCCGAGGGCCGAGTTGAGGATTTCACCGTGGATCTGCCGCACCGCCAGGGCGCGGACGTCGTCCGTGGCCAGTTCCTCGTCGAGCTTCTGCCGGGTGGCAATGTCCTCTTCGATCAACCAGCTTTCGAATTCGGCGATCAGCTCCGGCGGCGGCTGCCAGGAAGCGATCGACTCCTTCGACAGCTTGCTGGCGTAGTCCACTGCGAAGCCGAAGTAGGCGCTGCGGGCGAAGAGATACTGCTGGAAGGGCGTGAACTCGTTCGGTTCGACGATCACGTCCGGCGTGATGCCGCCGCCGCCGTAGACCTCGCGGCCCAGGTCGGTGGTGAAGATCTCCGACGGATCGAGGTCGTCGCGCACCGCATCGCGCGGATCCTCGGCTAGCGGATCGTAGTTGTAGTAGTCGAAGAACGAGGAGTAGTCGCGCTGGATCAGCCGTCCGGAGGGGGTGTAGTACTTGGCGGTGGTCAGCGCCAGACCGGCCCCGTAGGACAGGCTGTAGACCGTTTGCACTAGACCCTTGCCCCAGGTGGGCGTGCCCACCACCAGACCCACATCGTGGTCCTGAACGGCGCCTGAAAGGATCTCCGCCGCCGAGGCGGTGCCCCGGTTGACCAGCATGATCACCGGCAGTTCGAGGTCCGGATACTTGTCCGAGGCGCGGAAGGACTGGAAGGAGTCGCGGGTGCGGCCGCGGGTTTCGACGATCTGCGAGCCTTCGCCCAAGAATTGATCCGCTACTTCGATGGCCTGGTCGAGGAGGCCGCCGCCGTTGTTGCGCAGATCGACCAGCAGGCGCTCCATGCCTTCGTCGCGCAGCTTGTCGAGGGCTTCCGAAACCTCGTGGCCGGTGCCCCGCCCGAAGTCCGAGATCTGCATGTAGCCGGTTCGCTCGTCGAGCATGTAGGCCAGGCGGACGGTGGTCTGTGGGATCTCAGCGCGGGTAACGGCGAGCTGCAGCGGCTCGTCCAGGCCGCGGCGCACGATGGTGATGTTCACCTCGGTGTCCTTGGGGCCTTTCAAGCGATCCACCGCCTCGTCGAGGGACATCTGCTCGGTGGGTTCCCCCTCGATGGTGTCGATGATGTCGCCGGCGCGCATGCCGAGGCGCGAGGCCGGCGTGCCCTCGATCGGGCTGATCACCGTCAACTGGCCGTTGCGGACTCCGACTAGGATGCCGAGTCCGTAGAAGCTCGACTGCTGCCGCTCGCGCATGCCGGTGTAGGCCTTGGGCGGCAGAAAGCTGGTGTGGGGGTCGAGTTCTCGGAGCATGCCCTGGATCGAGGCATACACCAGGTCGCGATAGCTCACTTCTCCGCCGTACCGCTGGTGGGCGACGGTGACCAAATCGGTGTAGACGCGGAGGGTGTCCCGAGCTTCATCGGTCAGCGCGAGTACCCGATCGCCGAACAGACCCCCACCGATCAGAGCGAGCAAAAACAGGAAGATGGCGGCTTGTTTCCAGGGTCTTTTCATGCGAAACAGTGTAGCATTTCAAGACTCGCGCCGACCCCCGGTGGGGGCGGATATTTTCTTTCTTGGCGGTGGAGGTATCGGTGTTCGGTTCGTTGGGCATTCCCGAAGCGCTGTTCATCCTGGCGTTGGCTCTGCTGATCTTCGGTCCGAAGCGGTTGCCCCAGGCGGGCCGCACCCTGGGCAAGGCGATGGGGGAGTTCCGGCGCGCCAGCAACGACCTGCGGCGCACCCTGAATACGGAAATCGCCCTCGAAGAGGAGAAGGAGGCGGAGAAGAACTCCCCTCCTGCCCTCCAACCGACCGCCGGTGGCGAAGTGCCGTCGATCCAAGCGCCTTCCGCCCAGGCCGAGATGGCGCGTCGGCAGGTAGCCCGCCGCGACGAGGTTGAGAAGCGCACCGAGCCTGCCGCCGGCGCGACGCCTCCGAAGCCCGCTTCTGAAACCTCGCCCGCCTCCGAAGCGGCAAAGGACTAGCCGCTGAGCACCGCGCGGGATTCGAGCGCCCTGCCGCCGGCCGACGACGAGGTTCTGGAGCAAATGGGGCTTCTGGATCACCTGGAGGAGCTGCGTCGCCGACTGGTCTACTCGCTAGCGGCACTGTTCGTTGGCTTTCTCGCCTGCTGGTCTTTCGTCGACCACATCTTCGCCTTCCTGGCGAAGCCCGTCGAGCGGTTGTTGCCGGAGGGCACCCGGCTGACCTTTCTGGGCATCTCGGATCCCTTCCTGCTGTACGTCAAGGTGGCGCTGTTGGCGTCGCTTTTTCTCGTCTCGCCTTTCTTGATGTACCAGGCCTGGCGCTTTATCGCCCCGGGGCTGTACAAGCGCGAGCGGCGCTACGCCCTGCCGTTCATCGTCTTCGGCACCCTGTTCTTCGTCGCCGGCGGCGCCTTCGCCTACTACATTGCCTTTCCCTTCGCGGTGGAGTTTTTGCTCGGCATCGGCGAGCAGTTCCAGCCGATGATCACCATCGAGCGCTACTTTCGCTTTCTGCTGACGGTGATTCTGGGTCTCGGGCTGATGTTCGAGTTGCCGATCGTGATCGTGATGCTGTCAATGCTCGGGCTGGTCACGCCGGGATTCCTGATGCGGCACTTCCGCTGGGCGGTGGTCATCATCTTCGTGGCGGCGGCGATCATCACCCCGACGCCGGACGTGGTGAATCTCTGCCTGTTCGCCCTGCCGACCATCGGGCTGTACCTGTTGGGAGTGGCCGCCGCGGCGATCTTCCGGCGGAACAGGGCGAAGGCCGAGGAGTAGGTCAGAGATATCCGAGAGCTCGAAGCCGCTCCAGATCCTCTTCCGACATTTCCGCCGGCGCCGCCTTCGGCGCCGGGCGCCGGGCGCCATGCCAGCGTTCGAGCAGTTCGCGCAGGGGCTCTTCCTGCGGGTGGCCGGTGCCGGCAAGGTTTTCCGTCTCGCCCGGGTCCTGGCGCAGGTCGTAGAGCATCACTGGGTCCGGCACCATCGGGTTGTCGCGGCTTAAGATCAGTTTGAAGTCCGCGGTCCGCACCATCTCGCCCTGGCCGTGGGCGTGTTCGGCGAAGACCGCCCGGCGACCTTCGTCGTGCGGATCTCGCAGGTTGCGACCGTCCGACGGCGGTATCTCATCCGCGCTGAGGCCGGCCGCCGCCAGCAGGGTGGGGTAGAGGTCGATGCTCTGGGCCAGGCCATCGAAATGCCGGCCGCGATGCGGCCGCCCGGCGGGATCCAGCGGCACCTGTCGCTCGGGCCAGCGGATCATCATCGGAACGTGGGTAGTGGAGTCCCATAGGCCCGCGTGGCGGAAATCGATGCCGTGGTCGCCCAGGTTTTCGCCGTGGTCCGCCACCGCCGCCAGCAGGGTGTCGGGTAGGTGGCCGCCGGCCTCCAGGAAGCCCACCAGCCGGTCCACCTGGCGGTCGAGATAGGCCACTTCGCCGTCGTAGAGGTCGCGCTGGCCGCCGAGGAAGCGTTCCGTGAAGCTTCGCGCCCCGAGGGGGCGAAAAGGCAGCCAGCCGCCGGTCGGCTTCAGGCCGAAGGGCTCCGCCGGCCGCAGCCCCAGGGCGTAGGGCTTGGGGGGAGTGTGTGGGGTGTGCGGGTCGAATAGGTGCAGCCACACGAACACCGGCCGGTCCGCGGGCAGGTGCTCGTCGAGGTAGTCGATTGCCATGTCCACCACCAACTCGGCGGCGAAGGTCTGGTCCGAGACCACCACCTCGTCAAAGCCCTGGCCGAGACCGGAGGGTCGCGGGCCGAGATGGCGCGCGGCGATGATCGCCAGGGTGCGGTAGCCGGCGGCGGACAGCGCTTCCGCCAAGGTGGTGTGCTCCTCCGGCAGGGGGGTCACCAGGTCGTAGACGCCGTGGTTCTTGCCCCACAGGCCGGTCAGGATCGAGGCGAAGCTGGGATTGGTGACGTTGAAGGCCGAGAAGGCGCGGGTCCACACGTCACTTTTTGCTGCCAGGTGATCGAGGGCCGGGCTCAGGGTGGTCCGGAAACCGCGCGGCCCGAGGGCGTCGGCGCGCAGCGTATCGAAGCCGAGGAGGACGATGTCCGGCCGATGTCTGGCCGGTGCCGGCTCGCTCGTCTTGCCGCCGGACGGGGGCTGTTCGTCCGTCGCCGGTTCCGGCTCGCGTCTACCGTAGATCGCCGGGCTGCCCCACAGCGCCCAGGGTGTTGGCCCACTGGTGAGATCCGTTCCGGGACGGGGATCGACCTGGAAGATGATCTCCACGTTGGTGTCGCCGAAAGGCGTGAGGTCCAGCTCGACGGTGGCCGGAGCCGCCGCCGGGTCCGTTCCCACTTCCGTTTGGTAAAGCTCCTGCAGGAGACCGTCGGCGTCGCGCACGCCGGTCCGGTAGGTGCAGCGGCAGGCGCCATCGGGGCTGCCCAGGGGGACGAAGGAGAGGTAGCCGTCCTCCGGCAGGCGGAGGGACCAGGCCAGGCGGGTGCCGCCTTGCTGGGCGACGGTGCGCACTTGGCTGCCGGCTCGCCGGCCGCGTCGTGCCTCGGCGACGTCGGCGCCATCGTCCCGCGGTCCCAGCGGTTCCAGCCGTCGCTCGAAGGCACGGCCGCGGCGCGGTCCCGCAATCTCCACCTGCGGCCGTTCGATGAACAGGTCGATGCGCTGCCAGGGGGGCGGGGCCGGTTCCTCCCGGGCGGAGTCGCCGCATCCGATCAGCAGAGCGGCGACCGTCAGGGCGAGGAGGGCGGTGCGCATGGCGCGGGAGTCTAGCAGCGGAGAGTTCATCCAGCAGGCGTCTCCTCGACCGGTGGCCGCCGGCGCCAGCGGCGGTGCATCCACACCCACTGTTCCGGGCACTTGCGGACCTGACGTTCGATCTCTGCCGTCAACCGGGCAGTGCCTTCGCGCTCGTCTTGGGGCAGGTCTACCGGCGGCCGGAAGGTGACCCGATGGCGGCCGTCGGCGAGGCGTTCGGAGAAGGTCGGGATCACCGCCACCTTGGGCCGGCGCCCGAGCTTGGCGGCGGCCGATGGGGTGAAGGCGAGGCGGCCGAAGAAGGGCACCCATACGCCGTCGACGTCGGTGTCCTGGTCGATCAGCAGAGCCAGGGCGTCGCCGCGCCGCAGCACGCCGAGCAGCCGGCGGGCGGAATCCGGCTGTCCCCGCTCGATGGTCTCGCTGCCGAAGCGCCGCCGCAAATCGACCATGATGCGGTTCAGATTGGGCTCGTTCCAGGAGCGGGCGATCACCGACAGGGCCAGCTGCTGGTCCGGCGGCAGGTCGCGGCCCCGGCCGTTGGTGAGGGCGGCGAGCATTTCCCAGTTGCCGCAGTGGCCACTCACGATCAGTACCGACTGCCCCCGCCGGCGCGCTTCCGCTATGTGTTCCCAGCCTTCGCAGACGATGTGCGACGCGAGCTGCCGCCAGTTGCGGTGGCGCAGGTGGAGCAGCTCCGCCAGGGTGGTGCCGTGGTGGCGGAAGCAGGCCCGCGCCAGGGCGATTCGTTCGTCCTCGGATTGCTCCGGATAGGCGATGGCCAGATGTTCCAGCGCCCGCCGTCGATCCCTTCTTCCGAGGTGCCAGGTGAGGCTACCGATGCCGCGCCCGATGCGCTGTGCGACCGACCAGGGCAACCGGCCGAGCAGGGCCGACAGGCCGCGCACGGCGGCCTCGATCAGGCGCGCCCGCGGCGGAATCGAGCCCCGGGGTGAGACGTCTGAGGCCATCGGGTTAGCCGTCGAGGTAGGGGCGCAGTAGATCGCTCCAACGGCCGCGTGGCCGCAGGATGCGCTCGACCATCTCGCGCACCGCACCATAGCCGCCGGGGGTGGCGAGCACCAGGTGAGCATGCTCGCGCACTTCCGCCGTGGCGTCCGCCGGGGCGCAACCGAAGCCGCAGCGGTTGAGCACCGGCAGGTCCATCCAGTCGTCGCCGGCATAGGCCACCTGCTCGGCTTCGAGGCCGTGCTCGGAAAGAAAACTCTCGAAGGCTTGGGCCTTGTCGCTCTGGCCGGTGAGGATGGGATCGAGATCGAGTTCCCGCGCCCGGCGGTCGAGCACCGGACCGCCGCGGCCGGAAAGGATGCCCACGCCGAGGCCCGCCCGCTGGGCCAGGCGGATGCCGAAGCCGTCCCGCACGTGGAAGTTCTTGAGCACCTCGCCTTCGGCGCTGTAGGTCAGGCGGCCGTCCGTCATCACACCGTCGACATCGAGCAGAATCCAGCGCAGGCGGCTGGCGCGGCGAGCCAGTTCGGCGTTCGAGAGGTTCAGAACAGCTCCAGGCCCCACAGGTCGTGCAGGTGGACGATGCCGATCAGCCGGCCGCTGGAGTCCACCACGAAGAGCGAGGTGATGCGGTGGTCTTCCATCTCCTTGAGGGCGGTGGCGGCGAGCTCCTCCGGGTCGATGGTGCGCGGTCCCCGGTGGCCGACCTCCGCCGCCCGCCGGGTGAGGGGGTCGGAGTCTTCGGCCAACAGGCGCCGCAGGTCGCCGTCGGAAATGCAGCTCACCAGGCGGCCCTCGCCGTCCACCACGGCGGTGATCCCCAGCCCCTTTTTGCTCATCTCGTAGATGGTGTCGGAGAGCGGCGCGTCCGTTGTCACTCGCGGCATGTTGTCGCCGCCGTGCATCAGCTCGCGCACTCGCATCAACCGCTTGCCGAGATTGCCGGCCGGGTGCAGCTTGGCGAAGTCTTCCGGCGAGAAGCCCCGCGCCTCCAAAAGCGCCATCGCCAGCGCGTCGCCCAGGGCGAGGGTGGCGGTGGTGGAGGCCGTCGGTGCCAGGTTCAGGGGGCAGGCTTCGCGGTCGATGGCGACGGAGAGATGGAGATCCGCCAGCCGGGCGAGGGAACTGTCGGCGTTGCCGGTCATCACGATCAGCGGTGCGCCGAGGCGCTTGACGGTGCCCACCAGCCGCAGCAGTTCCTCGGTGGTGCCGGAGAACGAGGCGGCGAGCACCACGTCGCCCGGCACGATCACCCCGAGGTCGCCGTGCACTGCCTCCGCCGGGTGCAGGAAGAAGGCCGGCGTGCCGGTGGAGGAGAGGGTGGCGGCGATCTTTTTGAGCACCAGGCCGCTCTTGCCCATGCCGGTGCACACCACCCGGCCGGTGGCGCCGCGGATCATCTCGACGGCGCGGTCGAAGCGCTCGTCGAGCTGCGGCAGGAGGCCCTGGATCGCTCCGGCTTCGGTGGAGAGCACCTCCCGCGCCACCTCCCGCGGATTGCGTCCGGGGGGCTTCGAGTCAGGTTTCATGGGAGTACCGCCCGGCGCACCGTCGCCAGGGAGGTCAGCAAGGCCTCGGCGCGCTCCGGATCGAGCTGCACGGTGCGGTCCGACAGGGCTTTGTCCGGGTCCGGGTGGACTTCTAGGAACACGCCGTCGGCGCCGGCGGCGACTGCGGCCCGCGCCAGCGGCTCGGCGAAGCGGCGATCGCCGCCGGTCTCGTGGCCGCCGGAGCCCGGCAACTGGAGGGAGTGGGTGACGTCGTAAATGGCGGCGACGCCCTCTTCCCGCAGGATGGCGAAGGAGCGCATATCGACCACCAGGTTGTTGTAGCCGAAGGCGTAGCCGCGCTCGGTGACGGTCACCCGGGTGTTGCCGGTGCTGCGCGCCTTGTCGACCGCCCGCAGGATGTCGCCGGGGGCGATGAACTGGCCCTTCTTGATGTTGACGGCGCGGCCGGTCTCGGCGGCGGCGACGATCAGGTCCGTCTGGCGGCACAGAAAGGCCGGAATCTGAAGCACGTCACAGACCTTCGCCGCCTTTGCCGCCTGGTGCGGCTCGTGGATGTCCGTCAGCAGCGGTAGGCCGGTCTCCTGGCCCACCAGTGCGAGGATCCGCAGGCCTTCCTCCAGGCCCACACCGCGGAAGCTATCGATGGAGCTGCGGTTGGCCTTGTCGAAGGAGGCCTTGAAGACCGTCGGCAGCTCCAGCCGCTGGGCGATGGCAGCGACCCGCCGGGCGGCTTCCAGGGTGCGTTCCTCGGATTCGATAGCGCAGGGGCCGGCGATCACCGGCAGGGGGCCGGATCCTGCGAGCAGAATGCCCGGGGCTAGTTCGACGGGTTCGACGGGGGTGGTGATCACGGAGGCCTCGCGAGTACGGCGGTCGTTCGAGCGGGAAGGGCTAGCCTGGACTTCTCACCGGCGACCGTAGCGAGAGGCCGTAGGTCGCTGAAAATGCAAGGCATCCGCAGGTTCTGCGACGAAGGCGTACTCGCAGTACGTCGAGGAGCGGGTTCTGTGGATAACGCAGCAGATTCAGTGACATACGGCCTCGCAGTAGGTTGCTGATGAGAAGGGCAGGCTAACGGCTGTCCGGCACGGCGGAGAGTTCGACCCGCGCCGGGGTCTCCTCGTCCGCCTCTTCGTCCGTGCGGCGGAGCTGATGTTCGAGAGCCGCCTGGATGTAGGAGACGAAGAGTGGATGCGGCTCCGTCGGCTTCGACTTGTATTCCGGGTGGAACTGGCAGCCCAGGTACCAGGGATGATCGGCCAATTCCACCATCTCCACGAACTTCCCGTCCGGCGATTTTCCGGCCACCGTCAGGCCGTGGTCGACCAGCGGTTCGAGGTATTTCTGGTTGACTTCGTAGCGGTGGCGGTGGCGCTCGCTGATCTGGTCTTGATCGTAGATGCGGTGCGCCAGGGTGCCCTCCGTGAGACGGCAGGGATAGGCACCGAGGCGCATCGTGCCGCCCATCTCTTCGACTCCCAGGAGATCGCGCAGCTTGTAGATCACCGCGTGATCCGCTTCGCTGTCGAACTCCGATGAGGTGGCGTCTTCGATGCCGCAGACGTTCCTGGCGAACTCGATGACCATGATCTGCATCCCCAAACAGATGCCGAACATCGGCACCTTGCGCTCCCGGGCGAAGCGCATCGCGCGGATCTTGCCCTGGGTGCCCCGCTTGCCGAAGCCGATCGGCACCAGCAGGCCGTCCACTTCGAAGATCTCCTGAGGCCAGTTGCCGGTTTCGATCTCCTCGGCGTTGATGTACACCAGCTCGACGGAGGCATCGTTGGCGATGCCGCCGTGGATCAGCGCCTCGTTGAGGCTCTTGTAGGCGTCCGGCAGCTCGACGTACTTGCCGACGATGCCGATGCGTACCTCGTGGTGCGGGTTCTTGATCTTGTTGACCAGCTTCTCCCAGCGCGACATGTCGCGGTCGTACTGGGGTAGGTTCAAGAGCTGCAGGATGCTGTTGTCCAGGCCCTCGCGGCAGAAGGTCAGCGGCACCTCGTAGATGGTATTGACGTCGACGGCGGCGATCACCTGGTCGACGTCGACGTTGCAGAACAGAGAGATTTTTTTGCGTACATCGTCCGGCAGCGGCCGGTCGACGCGGCAGATCAGCACGTCCGGGGCGATGCCGATGGCCCGCAGCTCGCGCACCGAGTGCTGGGTGGGCTTGGTCTTCAGCTCGTCGGCGGCGGCGATGTAGGGCACCAGCGTCAGGTGCAGGTTGATGGCGTTGCCGCGGCCCAGCTCCTGGCGGAACTGGCGGATGGCCTCGACGAAGGGCAGCGACTCGATGTCGCCAATGGTGCCGCCGATCTCGACGATCACCACGTCGTGATCGTCCGCCACCCGGCGCATGGCGTCCTTGATCTCGTCGGTGACGTGGGGGATCACCTGCACCGTCTTGCCGAGGTAGTCGCCGCGGCGCTCCTTGTTGATCACCCGCTCGTAGATCTTGCCGGTGGTGTAGTTGTGGCGCTTGGAGGTGACCGTGTGGGTGAAGCGTTCGTAGTGGCCGAGGTCGAGGTCCGTCTCGGCGCCGTCCTCGGTCACGAACACCTCGCCGTGCTGGTAGGGCGACATGGTGCCGGGATCGACATTGACGTAGGGATCGAGCTTCATCAGGGTCACCGAGAAGCCACGCGATTCGAGGATCGCCCCCACCGAGGCCGCCGCCACGCCCTTGCCCAGGGACGACACCACGCCGCCCGTCACGAAGATGTACTTGGTGGTCATCGTCCTCTCCTCACTCCTTGGGGCGGCCTGCCGCCGCCTGCGAAAAGATGTCGCTCACGGCCCGCCGCCGTCACCGGCCAGCAGGGCCTCGATCCGCGCCAGGTCGTCGTGGGTATCCACTCCCGGTGCCGCTCCCTCGGCGGCGACCAGTACACGGATGGCCATGCCGTGCTCCAGGGCGCGCAACTGCTCCAGAGATTCACTGCCCTCGAGGGGCGTCGGTTCGAACCGCGCAAGTTCGAGCAGTGCTTCCCGTTGATACCCATAGATTCCTAGGTGCTTCAGGGGACTTGCCGTCGCTCCCGCCCCGCGCTCATAGGGTATCGCAGACCGGCTGAAGTAGAGGGCGTAGCCGCGGGTATCGAGCACTACTTTGACGGCGTTGGGATTGCCCAGATCCTCCCGTTCGGCGGGCGCCGCCAGGGTGACCATCGGGTCCGTCGGTTCGGCGATCAGGTGCCGCGCCAGGCGGGCGACGCCCGCGCCGTCGATCAACGGTTCGTCGCCCTGAATGTTGACCACCGCCGAGTCGCTCCAGGAGCGAGCCGCATGGGCGATACGGTCGGTGCCGCTGGCGCAGTCGGCGGGGGTCATCTCCACCTCCCCGCCGAAGGCTCGCACTGCATCGGCAATGCGTTCATCGTCCGTCAACACCACCACTCGGGAGAGCTCTCGAACGCTCGCGGCCCGTTCGTAGACGTGCTGGATCATCGGTCGGCCGGCGATCGGCAGCAACGGCTTGCCGGGCAGACGGGTTGAGCCGTAGCGGGCCGGAATGGCGCCGACGATGGTGCGGGGACCGGGAATGTCTGGCGAGGGGGGCACGTCCCAATCTATGTCCCCTCGGGCGGCCTGTCAACGGCCGATTCGTTGACACTGCTGTCGGGGCTTGAAAGCATGACCCCTTCGCTTTTTGAGGCAACGACTCCGATTGCAGGTCCCGCTATGTCACCCGTCGCCTTCCTCCATCCGCCGCCGGCCCGCCCGTTCGGGGCGCCCGAAGACTTGTCCTCGCTCGGCCATGAGGTGAAGTGGCGGGTGGCGACGGGCCGACAGGAGGCGGTGGCGGCGCACCTCGAGGGCTGCTGCCGACAAGACGCGGAGTACCCGGCGAACACCGTCGCCAGCATCTACTTCGACACCCCGGATCTCGCTTTCCTACGCGAGAAGCTCAGCAGCGACTACCTCAAGACCAAGGTTCGGCTGCGCTGGTACCCGCAGGCCGGTCGACCCTCGACCCGTTGCTTCGTCGAGATCAAGGGGCGGATCGGTACTCGCCGATCGAAGGCCCGACGGGCTTTGCGCTTCGTCGCCGGTGGGTTCGATGATGGGGACGGCGCCGGCCCGATGCTGCGCCGCCAGGTCGACGCCCGTGCCTTCGGCGTCGACGACCTGGAAACGGTTCCGCTGTCGGCTCTGAAGGCCCTCGATCTGCGGCGGATGCCGGAACTCGCCGGGCTGCCGGGTCCACTCCTGCCGGTGCTCGAAGTGCGCTACCGGCGGCGGCGATGGCGGGATCCATTCAGTGACCAACGCCTGGCCCTGGACTCCGAGATCCGCCCCGGCCGGATCCATCCCGTCGTCGGCCGATGGTCCGGCGGCGCCCACGGGGCGTTGCGGTCGCACCTCGGCCGGGTGTCACCGACGGTAGTGGAGAGCAAAGGGCCGAAGGCCGCCCTGCCGACATGCCTGGAACCGATCGTGGGAACCTTCTGTTTCCGGTCATCCTTTTCGAAGTACAGCGCCTGTTTCGCGGCCCTCGGGATCGGGGATCGGCGCTCGGGAGAGAGCCTTTGAATCTCGACTCGCTGATGGGACCTCTGTCCAACCTGCAGGACGGCCGGGTCTCGGAGATCGGCCCTGGGCCGTTCCTCCTGATCATGACCGTATCGCTGGCCTGCGGGTTCTTCGTCGCTTTTCTGTACCGCTTTTTCTATGCCCGACGCGAGACCGGCTCGCAGATCCATCGGTCGTTCCCGCTGCTGGCGGTGTCGATCACGGCGATCTTCATCTGTATTCAGTTCTCGTTGCCCCTGTCCCTCGGCCTGCTGGGGGCCCTGTCCATCGTACGCTTCCGCACGCCGATCAAGGAGCCCGAAGAGATTGGCTTCCTGATGGTGGTGATCGCCACCTCCCTGGCCTGTGCCACCTTCCAGTTCGTGTTTCTGGCGATCCTTCTGTCGCTAGTGCTGGTGGCGGTGGCGGTCCGTGGATGGGTGCCATCGCTCCTCGGGTCGGCGACCCGCCACGGTCTTTTGCTCCTGGCGGTGCCGAAGGATCTGTGGCGCGCCGAACGGGAGGATCTGTTGGCGAAGCTCACCGCTTTCCTGCCCAAGGGACGGATCGAGAGCCTGACACAGCTCGACGACGAGGTGGCGGTGACCTACAGCTTCCGCAATCTCGCCCCGGAGCGCTTGACAGCCCTCGAAGGGGAGTTGCTGCGGGAGATGCCGGACCTCTCTCTGACCCTGAGCTACGATCGGCCGGGAGCGCCGTAGGGCGTACCGCCCTTGAAGTTCCGTTACCTCGTCGCGTGGATCACCGGCCTGCTGCTGGCCGGCTTCGTGCTGGAAGGGATTCTGCGCGACTCCCCGGCCGGCGACGAGGTCGAGCGCCAGCAGGTGTCCGCCGAGGAGATGGGCGAGGGCCGCCTGCCGGAGTTGCTCGAACGTTTGGGGGCGCTCGAACCGGTGGCCGGCACCGGCGCCCGGTCCGCCGCCGGGGAGGACGCCCGGCCCGCCTGGCGCACCCCGCCGGCCGCGGCGGAGCCCGGCCGGAGCGCTGCCGGGCGGTCACCGGACAGTACCGCGCTGCGCGAACTGGTGCCCTTTCATTTCCGCCGCAAGGGATTGCGCACCGTGTCGATCCACACCGATCCGCAGGGGCTCGAATGGATCCGCCAGCAGCCGATGGAGCAGCGGGAAGTGCCGGCGGCGGTGGCCGTGCTCGAAGGCCAGCGGGTGCTCTTCACGGCCTATGCGGGGCTGCGCCTGCACGGTGGAACCACCCGTACCTTCGGACCGTCGCGGAGCTGGCGGCTGATGTTTCGGGCCGGGGACGGCTTCGCCCCGTCCCTTCTCGGCTGGGCGGCGGGGCCGGCCCTGGAATCGCTGATCATCCGCAACTCGCTGCGCGTCGATCGCGGTGACCGCCAGTGGCGCTACACCAACGCCATGGCCTTCGATGTCGTCCGGCGGATGGGTGGAGAGGTGCCTCACACCGCCCCGGCGCTGCTCTTCATCAACGGTGAGAATCGCGGCTTCTTTTTCCTGACAGAGCGCATCGATCGAGGATTCTTGCGCCGCCGCTACGGCCACGACCGCTTCGTTTTCGTGTGGACGAAGGACGCCGACTATCGGTCCATCGTGCGGTGGGGCAATCCGCTGCTCTACGAGCGCCTGATGGACCTGTTCCCCACCCGCACCAAGGCGGGGCCCCGCCGGGTGGCCCGTTGGGTGGATCTCGACAATCTCGACCGTTGGTTTCTCTCGGTGCTGTTCTGTGCCACGACCGATGCCTACCAGGGAGCCCTGCTGCGCGACGAAGGGGATCCCGCCGGTCGCTGGTTCTGGCTCCACTGGGACATGGACCAGAGCTTTATGGCGGCCCTCGCCGACCGCCTGGATCCGTGGAACAGCGACATCTGGTCGACGGTGACCGAAGGCTCCCGGCACGACCTGCGGGCGCGGCTGTTGCGCTCGTTGACGGTCCGCTCCGAGGAGTATCGGCGGCGCCTGGCGGGGCGCGCCGCGCTGATGCTCGACCGGCAACTGACGCCACCCTTCTTGGCGGAGCTCCTCGGCCGCTACCGCGAAATCGAGCGGCGCTACGAGGTCGACGACACGGAGTCCCTGGAATTGATCGGGCGCTTTTTCGAGGAGCGGCCGAGGGTTCTCCGGCAGCGCCTGGCGGAGCGCCTCGGGCCGCTGCCGGCGCCGCACGATGATCCGCTCGCCGCCAACGCCGCCGATCCACGGTAGGCTTCACCGGTGAACGATTCCCCCCTTCGATTCGGCCCGATCTTCGCCCTGGTGATCTCAGTGGCCGTCTCCCTTTGGCTGCTCATCGCACAGCTCCCGGGGCGGAGCCTGCTGCGGGCGTTTCCGGCCGAGATCGGGCAGGCCGAGTGGATTTGGACCGAAGGTCCGCGGGACCGCCGTTCACCGGTGGCCTTCTACGCGCTCAGGGATTTCCACCTCGCCGAACTCGGCCGAGACCCGGCGGAATCCCCGGCGCCCGCGGTCGTCTATTTGGAGATCACTGCCGACGAAGAGTACGACGCGTTCCTGAACGGAGTCCGCCTCGGTTCCGGTCGCCTCGCCGCCTCGGGCCTCCCGAGCCTCGACCGCTGGCCGGCGGCCCATGCCCTGCGTCCCGGAACCAACCGGCTGGCGGTGGAAGTGCGGAGTGCGCGCGGCGCCGGTGGCCTGCTGGCGCGCCTGGTCGATGGCGCGGGCCGCTCCCGGGTGGCAACGGACGATCGGTGGCAGATCTCGCGCCGTGCCCTGCGCGGGCTGGTGACCGGCTGGCAGCCGCTCGACCGCGCCGAGCCGGCCTTCTCCTGGGGCCGGCCGCCGGCGGGCCGTTGGGGTTCGCTGCAGTCGGTGCTGCCGCGCACCCCGCCGGCGCTCGGTGCCGCCACCTTCGAGCCGCGGCGCGGCCGCATTCTCGGCCCCGGCCAGGCCTGGTACGACATGGAATCCGGTCCTCCGGTGCAGGAGGTCCGGCGGGCGATTCCCGGCGCCGTTTTCGACTTCGGCGAGGAGATCACCGGTCATTTACATCTCGGCTTCGGGGGCAACGATCTGCGCTGTGCCTTGGCCTTCGTCGGGCCGCGACCGGCGGGTCCCTTCGCTGCCGTGGAGGCGGCCCACGGTGAGATCCGGGAAGGTGAACTCCCGGACGGCGAGGTCCGGCCAACGGAATCTGTTTCGATTGTGCTGGTTTCCGGCGCCCGCCACTGGCGCGACACGGTGGCGCGGCAGTTCCGCTACGTGACGGTGCTCGGCGCGGTGGGCGGGGTGGTCGCCTGGGTGGAACAGGCGCCGCCGCTGGCGGCGGCCGAGAAGAGCGGACCGCGCCGGGGGGTGGAGGCCCTGGGAATTCGGCCGCCGCGCCTACGAACGCCGATCGAGGACGAAGTCGGGCGCGAGCTGCAGCGCTTCCCGGCTCTCGCTGGGGGGAAAGACCTCTAGGGCGGCCTTCGCTCGGGACGAGTACTCGGCGGCGAGCTGGCGGGTTTCTTCCAGGGTGCCCTCGCGCTCCACCAGCGCCAGGATCTCTTCCGCCGCCACCCGCTCGAAGGAGCGATCTTCGAGCACCCGTTCCACCCGTTGCCGGTCCGCCGCCGGCACCCGTGGCAGCAGCAGGATCAGCGGCAGGGTGAGCTTGCCTTCTTTCAGATCCGACAGCACCGGCTTGCCGAGAACCTCCGGCCGGCCTTCGAAGTCGAGCAGGTCGTCGACCAATTGGAAACAGATCCCCAGGTTGGTGCCGTAGCGCTCCAGCACCTCGCCGGCTTCGGGGCGCATCGGCGGGATGAGCGCCGGCACCGCGCAGGCGGCGCCGAACAAGCGCGCCGTCTTGCGGTGAATGATCTCGAAGTACTCTTCGGAGGCGAGATCGACGGCTCCCAGCCGGTCGAGAGCCAGCAGCTCGCCCTCGGTCATCTTCAGGGTGGCCCCGACCAGCTTCTGGATCACTTCCACCCGGTTGTGGGACAGCGCCTTCTGCATCGCCAGGGTGTAGATCCAGTCCCCTAGCAGCACCGTCGGGTGATTCCCCCACAGGCGGTTGACGGTCGGTTGACCGCGCCGCCGGTCGGCATGGTCGATCACGTCGTCGTGGATCAGGGTGGCGGTGTGGATCATCTCCACCACCGCCGCGTAGGTCACTTCTTCGTCGCCGTCGCGGCCGAGAAGGCGGGCGGCTAGGAGCAGCAGCGCCGGCCGAACCCGCTTGCCGCCGCCCTCCACCAGGTAGGGCCCGGCCTCGTGAATCAGCGGCACGTCTCCATCCAGCGCCTGCCGAAAGATCTCCTCCGTGGCGGCGAGCTTGTCCGCCACCAGGGCGAGGAATCGCGCCGCCGACGGAGGGGCGACCGGGGTGTGATGTTCAGGCTGCACGAAGCGATCTCTCTAGAAGGGTTTCACCGGCGAAAAACGTTCGTCGCTCACCAGCGAGCCGTCGACGAAGCGGAACACGTGCCCACTCTCGAAGTACCACCAGGCGGCTTCCTCGCGCTGCGACGACACCTGCTCCTCCACCCGGTCCGGCTTGCCCATCTGCTGGTAGATGCGGTTTTCGTCGTCCGTCGAAAGGCTAGCCAGGAACTTGCGCACGGTGGCGATGTACTCGGCGTCTTCCACCACCAGCGGAGTGACCAGCGGATTGCTGCGCTCCAGTCGGCGGGTGATGTCCAACCGCTCGAGGGGTTGCAGGTCGCCGCCGTCGGCCTGCCGCACCGGCACTCCGGCGATCAGCTCGAAGGTGTTGTAGTAGCGGTTCCAATGCCACTGGATCGAGTAGCGGCCGCGTTCGTCGGTGAGGGACGAAAGGCGCGTGCGGTCGCGCTGCTCGCGGCTCAGGGTGCGCAGTTTGAGCCGGCTGCGGGACGCTTCGAGCACCACTTCCACACCCGGCACTGGATTGCCGTCGGTGTCCGTCACCACGCCGCGCACCTCCACCTGCTCGCCTTCCCGGTAGCCGGCCTCGGCGGAGGAGCCGGTGAGGGCCCAGGCCGCGACCAGGGCAAGGGCCAGGAAACCGCGTGGAAAACGGGCCATGTTGCCGGCTGAGGGGTAGAGGATCTTCACGACCCTCGGTAGTTGGTGAAGGTGAGAGGAACGTCCAGATCCAGTCCCTTGAGGTGGGCGATGACGTTTTGCAGCTCGTCCCGCTTTTTTCCGGAAACGCGCACCGTGTCGCCCTGAATGGAGGCCTGGACCTTGAGCTTCTGGCGTTTGATCTCCGCCACGATCTTCTTCGCCGTCTCCTGCGGTATGCCCTGCTGAAAGGTCACCTTCTGCCGCGCTCGGCCGCCGGCGGCGGGCTCGACCTCGCCGTAGCGGCAGGACTTGAGCTGCACGCCGCGCCGCACCAGTTTGCCCTTGAGCACTTCGAGCGCTTGGGAAACGTTGAAGTCGTCGTCGGCGGTGACGGTGACCTCCTCGCCTTCGAGGGTTACCGTGGCATTCGCTTTCTTGAGGTCGTAGCGGCTGGTGACCTCCCGCGCCGCCTGGTCCACGGCGTTCTTCACTTCCTGGAAATCGACGTTCGAAACGATGTCGAAGGAGTTGTCGGCGGCCATGGTTTTTTGCTCGATCGTCGGAGCGGTCGGCAGAGGCGCCGCCGCCGATTCAATTATACGGGAATCACGCGTCGCCGCTGGCGGTCCTACGGCTCTTGCCAGAGGATCGATTCCGGAGGGGTGAACTGGCCGCCCTTCTCGAGGGGGCCGTAGCCGGAGATCTCGAAGCGGGTACTGCCCCCCTCACGATCCTCGTAGGACACCTCCAGCAGGCGGTCGGTGCGCGAGTCGATCACGAAGCGGGCGCCGATCAGGACCGTCGCCATCTCATCCGGCTCCAGGTCGAGGATGATGTTCCCGGCGTCGTCCGTTTCGGCCGTGGCGCGATAGCGGGTGGCCAGTTGCCGCGTATCGAGCAGCAGCAGGTCCAGCCCCGGCTCGCCTTGCGGATCGACCATCGAGCGCTGTCCGGTGCCGTCTTCGGGCACCCAGAAGTGGGCTTCCCGGCCGCAGATCAGGAAGCTCTTGCCGTAGGGCTCCCGGTAGTCCCAGCGCAGGCAGTCCGGCAGGGCCAGGGAGAGTTCGCCGGACTCGACCTCGCCGTCCGGAAAGCCGGCGGGGATGTAGTGGTGAACGAAGTCCGCCCGGGTCGGCCCGTCCGCGCGGAGCTGGTTTTTGACCTCGGCGAGGGTCGCCCAGGGATCCAGAGCGTTCTCTTCGGCCCAGGACGGTGAGGCAAAGGCGAGGGCGAGGAAGCCACCGGCCGCGGCTAGAAAGACGTTTCTCATGAGTCGTACCGTATCGGAATCGGCCTTGCGGCGCGATAGGATCGACAGCATGGTGTCCTGCCGCCGCTGTTTCGCCTTCGGCCTGGTGCTGGTGGTCCTCCTGGGCCTGGCGGCGCCGATGTTCGCCGAGCCGGACTGCGGCTGCTGCGGCGGAACTTGCGATGCCGGCTGCTGCATGCTGAAGGCCCTCGCCGGCTTCGCCATCGGGCATCCGTCCTCCGAACGGCCCCACTGGAAGCCACCGACCGAGGTGCGGGCGGAGCTTCCCTGCGCCGTCACCGGCGCCGCCTCTGCCCTTCCTACGCCGCGGACGGCGGAACCGTCCTACCGGGCACCGGGGATCACCCTCGATCGCTGGAGCCGGCCGGACGACTCGACCGCTCCCGGCCTTTCACCGTGCGCCAGACCGGCCGCGCCGCGCGGACCACCCCTCCCTCAGACCTGACCTCTTTGTCGTGAAGTTCGTGCGCCGTGACCGAGTTCGGTCGTGGCGCCGCTTTCCGCACGGCGGATTCGTGCCTTTTCCGCCGGCGACGATCGAACGACGGTGCGCGTTTGAACAGCGCGCGATGGGAGATGGGTAGATGACAAACAAGAGATGGATCTTCGGCCTCCTCCTCGCCCTCTGCGGGGCGATGGCGGCCGGAGCCGAGAACGATAGAACGAGCGGCACGGTGGTCGATCCTCAAGGTCGGCCCATCGCCGGCGCGACGGTCGAGCTGATCAGCGCCGACGGCGAGACCCTGCAATCGGTGCGGACCGGCAACGACGGCACCTTTCGGTTCGAGGGATCGGCGCCCGGGGCGACCCTCGCGGTGCGCGCCCGCGGTTTTGAAACGGTGAGGCAAGGCGCCGCCGAGCAATTCGGTCGCATCGAGCTGCCGCTGGCGGCGGTGCGCCAGGAGCTGCTGGTCACCGCCGGCAGCCCGGATCTGGCGACGGAACTGCAGGTTTCCGCCGACGAGCTGGAGCGGGCATCGCAGAATGATCTGGCCGAGGCCCTGCGCGGCACGCCGGGGCTGTCGGCGGTGCGCCGTGGGCCGGTCAATCTGGAGCCTTCGATCCGCGGTCTGCAGGAGTCGCAGGTCGCGATGTTCGTGGACGGTACCCGCACCTTCGCAGCGGGGCCGGCGCGGATGGATTCGGATCTCTCCCACGTCGGTCTGCACGCGGCGGAGCAGGTGCGGGTGGTCAAGGGCCCCTACGCCCTGACCTGGGGTTCCGGCGCCCTGAGCGCCATCCAGGTGAACACCGCGGCGCCGGTGTTTTCGTCGACGGGATTCAACGTCGGCGGCTCCGCCGGCCTCGGCTGGAACGACAACGCCTCGGCCGGCGGCCACGGCTCGGTGGCGATCTCCGGGTCACGGATCGCCGGCTCGCTCTTTGCCGAGCGGCTGGAGGGCGACGACTACGAGGACGGCGACGGCTTCGAAGTGCCCGGCGACTTCGTATCCTCCACCGGCCGCTGGCGCCTGGCGGCGGATCTGGCGGATGGCCTGGTGCTGGATTTGAGCGGCGGCTATCAGCAGCAGGAGGACATCGACTATCCGGGCCGGTTGCTCGACGCCAGCTACTTCTACACCCGCTCCCACGCCCTGTCGCTCCAGGCCCAGAACCGCCGGGGCACCTTCTCGGAGCTGTACGGCCAGCTGTGGGTGAACCGCAAGGATCACCGCATGAACAACGACGAGAAGCCCACGGCGCGGCCGATGGCCGGCCGCATTCCGCCCTTTGCCTTGCGGGTGGATCTGCCGACCGAGTCGAACGCCGCCGGCGGCCGGTTCCACGCCGCGACGGACGGCGAGCGCTGGCGCTGGAAGGTCGGCGGCGATGCCTATCGTTCCGAACAAATGGCCCAGCGGCGCATCTTTCGACGAGCTGGTGATGGTACCGGGGGGGATCGCCTGCTGTTCAACGACATCGTGTGGCCGGAAGCCGAGATCGAGAACCAGGGGGTCTACGCCCAGGTGGTGCGCTCGGCGGCCGCCGCCGAGATCAGCCTGGGGGTGCGGGTGGATCGGATCGACGCGTCCGCCGGCGAGGTGTCGGACTTCTTCCGGGCCAACACCTCCGGCGATCTCGATCAGGCC
Source organism: Acidobacteriota bacterium (assembly GCA_039030395.1). Taxonomy (NCBI): domain Bacteria; kingdom Pseudomonadati; phylum Acidobacteriota; species Acidobacteriota bacterium. The sequence goes on along the minus strand of JBCCEF010000001.1, from coordinate 556,780 downwards.
GAGACCCACGTCAGTGCCGCCGTCTCCGGCCGCTGGCGGCTGACGGACCGCTGGAGCGCCACCGCGGGCATCGGCCGGGCGGTGCGCACGGCGACGGTGCTGGAGCGCTATTCGGACCGCTTCCCGGCCTCCAAGTTCCAGGCCAGCGTCGAGTTCATGGGCAACCCCGCCCTCGATCCGGAGACCAGCCTGGAGTTGGATCTCGGCAGTCAGTGGTCCGCTGGCGACTTCTGGTTGGACGTGGCGACCTTCTATCGGCAGATCGATGACTACATCACCATCGTGCCGGATCCCACCTTGCCCAAGCGGCTGCCGCTGAGTCCGCCGACGGTGTTTCGCTACATCAATGGCGATTCAGCGACTTTCTGGGGAGGCGAGTTGACCCTTCGGCAGCAGCCGTCGGAGAACTTCACCTGGTACGCCTCGGCCAGCTACACCCGCGGCGAGGACGACCTGCTGGACGAACCGGTGCTCGGCATCGAACCGCTCACCGGGCAGCTCGGGCTGACGGTGCGCTCCGCCGGCGGGCGCTGGTGGGGTGACCTGTCGGCGACCTTCGCCGAGCGCCAGGATCGCGTGGCGATCCGCCGTTTCGAGATCGAGACTTCCGGCTACACGACGGTCAATTTGCTGCTGGGGACCGAGGTGCGCCAGGGCTTAAAGATGGAAGTGGGGGCGGAGAACCTCTTGGACGAGGCCTACGCCGATCACCTGAACGCCCGCAACCCGTTCACCGGTCAGCGCATCCAGGAGCCCGGCCGGGCCGCCTTCGTGCGGGTAAAGCTGGACTTCTAGTCGGCCTAGGAACGGCCGGGGGCTCGTCCCCCGGTCTGTCTCCAGCCGATCCACGCCAGCAGCAGGCCGAGGAGCACCCAAGCCCAGGTGCCGAGGGTGGGAATCTCCACCGGTGCGATCTCGCCCAGTGGAGCCTCGGCTTCGGCGTCGAAGGACCCCGGGGCGGTGAGGAAACTGCGCGCTGCAGCGCGATTGATCGGCGTCGCCTGTCCGGCGTCCCCGCTCGGTTCGATCCGCAGATCCAGCTCGCAGGTGCGGGCCTCGCCGTCCTCGAGCTGACCCACCTGCCAGAGCAGCTCGCTGCCGGCCGGATCGCCTACCGGGGGTCCGGCGCCGCAGTCATCGCCCAGCCAGGTCACCCCGGCGGGCAGGAAGTCGACCACCTCGACGGCGGCGTTCGCTCCCGGACCGCCGCCGATCACCTCCAGAGTGCAGAGGAATCGCCCAGCCTCGCCGCTCGCCGCCGCCGCGCAGCGCTTGTCGAGGAACAGCGCCGGAGCCGTGCCCAGCCCGGAGAGCGGAACGGTCGCCGTCGCCCGGGCCGGATCGTCGCTCTCAAACACCAGCTCCGCCCCACTCCCACCCGGTGCCAGGGGAATGTACGAGAGTCGGAGGACGCGCTCGCCGTCCGGGGTCAGCACGAAGGGCGCGGCGCCCGTTTCGATGCGGAACCGGTCGGCGTCAGGCCCGAATATGCTGCTGGTTTCGACGCTCAAGGTGGCGTCGCCGGTGTTCTGGACCCGCACGAAGCGCACCGCCTCGGCGCCGGCGCCGACCGGGCCGAAATCGCGCTCGGCGGGCTCCACCGTCAATTCCGGCAGGGTGCCGATGCCGAGCAACTCGATTTCCAGACCGCCTTCGTCCGGATCGTCGTTCGGGAGGACTAAGAATGCGCCGCGCTCGCCGGTTTCCGAAGGCCGGAAACGCAGGGTGATCTGCGCCGCGTCGCCGGCCGGCAGGATCGGCGGCAGGGTGCCTCCGGAAATCGTGAAGTCGCCGGCCTCCGGCCCCTCGATGGTGGCGCCGGCGAGAGCCAGGTCGCGGCTGCCCTCGTTGGCGATGGTGAAGATGCGCTCGCGAAAGCGGTCCACCCGCACGCTGCCGAAGAAGTACACCGGCCCCGGGGTCACAGCGATGTCCGGCCCCTGGGCGGTGCCGGTGAGTTCCAGGCCGAAGCGCGGCCGTTTCGGATCGTTGGTCGGCAGGAAAGCGAAAGCCCGCTGGGTGCCCACCCGCCCTCGGGGCCGGAAGGCGAGGGTGATCTCGCCCGCGCCGCCGGCCGGCAGCGAGAGCTCCGCCCGCCCGACGGCCTCGAAGCGGTCGCCGTCCGGCCCGTCGAACACCGGCGGACCGATCTCTAGCGCGCCCTCGCCGCCGTTGGTGATGCGGAAGGAGCGGAGGGACTCTATTGCCGAGTCTCCGTAGATGAGTTCTCCGAAGTCCTCGGCTAGGGGGTCGACCGTCGCTGCCGGCACGCCGCCCTGTCCCAGGAGGCTGACCCTCGGCTTCGGAGCTAGGGGATCGCCGGAGGTGGTGGTCAGGGTGCCCAGGAAGGCCCCGAGGCCCGGGGGAGTGAAGGCGACCTCGGCGGTGGCGATGCCGCCGGCCGGCAGGGACGCCTCGGCGAGGTCGAAGGACTCCAGCTCGAACCCGGTTCCGGTCAGCGCCGGCGGAGCGAGGGCCAGAGGTGCCGTACCGGCGTTCTTGTAGGCGACGGATCGGCGGCTCTCGTTGGTGACCGGTTGGGCTCCGAAGTCGACGCTCCTTGGCCGCAGCACCAGTTCCGCCCGGGGACCGCCAGCGACCAAGGCGAAGGCGATGGCATCGAGCGTGTTCTCGATGCCCGAGAAGGCCTCCACCGGGCTGTAGTGGTCGCGGTCAAAGTCCACGTCGAGATCGTCGGCGCTGCCGAAGATGCCGTCTTCGCCCACTCCGAGGAGCAACGGGATGCGGCCGCCTCGGTCCATCAGGGTGGTGGGTCCGGAGTCCCGTTCAGTGTGAAAATTGGCCAGGAAGTGGCCGGCCTCGTGGGCCACCAGGTTGCCGAGGGCGGTGCCGATCAGCTCGACCGCCGACACTCCCGGCGCCCGCTCGATGCCGTTCAAGGAATTGGGGTCGTCCGCCTCGGCGCTCAGAAAGTCGAGCAACACCACCGCCGTTTCCCGCGGCGCAAAGTTGCCCGGATCGATGCTTTGCGCCAGTCCGATGGTCAGGCCGCCGAGCTCATCCACCGTGCCGCCCACCACCACCCGGCTCACCCCCGGCTGGCCCCAGGGGTCGGTGTGATCGCGGCTGTTCCGGAGTTCGAGGTCGAAGCGGCCAAACAGACCCTCGGTGGAGAAGTCGCCGTTGCCGCCGCGGCTCCGGAGGTCGTCCCGGAGGTTTTCTGCCACCACCGCCAGGACGCGGTCGATCAACGCGTCCTCGTCTGCCGGCGACAGTCCCCAGCGCGGTAGAAAGTCCGCCAGTGGAGAGAACGGTCGCGGGCCCGGCTGAAGGCGGAAGATCACCGGGTCGATCACCGCGCCGTCAAAGTCCACGAACAGCACCGCCGTTTGCGGCGTCGCGGTGGCGAGCAGGGGGCCGCGCGCCAGTTCCACCTCGACCCGATAGGCGCCGCGCTGGAAGGAGGGCGCCCGGGCCACCGTCAGGGTCCAGGGGCCAGCCCGGTCGACAACGTAGGCGAGGGCTGCCTGGCCGCCGCCGGGGAGCGGCGAATCTGCCGGGTAGATGGCCGACAGGTCCCGTCCTACGGAGGTCACCCGCGGGAGGCCGCTGGGATCCGTCAGGGTCAGTCCCAGGGCGCCGCCCAGGAGATTGGCACCGATCACGTCGCCCGAGCGCAGGTCGAGGCGGAAGGTGTCCTTATCCACCCGCCGGCCGCTGCCCGGTCCGGGGGCATCGAGGCCGGCGGTCAGCGTGTAGCGGCCGGTGCTGCCGGCGCCGGGGCCGGAGGCGGCGTCGAAGGGGTCGGAAGGGAACTGGTCTTCCAAGTCCGACGATCCTCCCGCATCGCCGCGGCCCCCGACCACCGCGTAGTAGGTGCCGTCCGCCGGCAGGGTGACGGCCAGGTAGCTGTCAAAGGATTGGAGAAAGCCGGAGCCGGGCAAATTGTCGTTGAGGTCGATCACCTCGCCGGCAGCGCTCCACAGGGCGACGATGGGATCGAGGTCCGCCAGCGGCCGGTCGGTGTCGACGGCGAGTTCCAAGAGCTGCCCGGCGACCCCCTGGAGGCGGTAAACGTCGAAGTCGCCGGAGGTGGCGCCGAAGGCGCCGTCGCCGATCTCGCCGCGCACCGCCCGCGCCGCGCCGGCGCCCACATCGAGGAGAGGTGCCAGGGGAATGGCGCCGTTCGGTTCGGAAGCCGGCGCTTGCTCCGCCGGCGCCGCCAGCAACGTGCCGTGGATCTCGAAACGAGCGCTTTCGCCGGGCGCCGTGCCGGCCTCCGGCAGGCTCTCGGCGAAGGGGGGCAAGTCGTTCTCGCCGCTCACTCCGTTCGCCTCCTGCTCGCCAAAGATCGGTCCCGCCAGGGCGCCCAACCGCCGGCTCCTTGCCGCCGCCTCGGCGGCCATTTTGGTATTCCACGCCTTCCAGTCCGGCGTCACACCGGAGGGAAGCCAGGCCAGGTAGGGGTTGGGTAGGGGGAGGTCCGGTCGCAGAGAGCGCTGCGCGGTCGGTTCGGGGGCACCGGCACCGGCCATCATCGCCAAACTCCCGCAGGTTGCCACGATGAGCGCCCAGGCCCATCTGCGCGCGGCCCGCCGTCGGCCCGAGATCAAAGGCGCCATCGCGGCAGAATAGCACCGGGCACGGGTGCTTCTGCCGGCTTTGCCGTCCCGCCGCCCGTTCGCCCCTAGGGGCTTTCCGGTAATCTCGGCCCGCCATGTTGTCCACTTCTCGCCGAACCTTGCCGAGTCGTGACCTGCCGCGCGCGGAGGTCCTCAAGCTGATCGGCCTCGCCGCCGTGGTGGCGGTACTCCTCGCCTGGGTGCCGTGGTTGTCGGCGCTGGCCTTCCCCTTTCGCCTGCTTCTCACCACCGTCCACGAGCTGGGACACGGCCTGGCCGCTCTGTTGACCGGCGGGGAGTTCCAGCGCTTCTGGATCGCTCCGGACGGTTCCGGCCTGGCCTACACCGCCGGCGGCTGGCGCTGGCTGATCGTCCCCGCCGGCTATCTGGGGGCTGCTCTCTTTGGGGCGGTGCTGGTCCTCCTCGGTCGGCGGCCGCGGGCCGGGCGCTTCGCCCTGATCGCCATCGGCGGCGCCATGGTGCTCTTGACCGTGCGCTATGGCGTGCCGAATCTCCTCTCCGGCGACCTCGGCGCCGGGCTGCTGACAGTGGTGGCCGGCTGCGGCATCGGGTTGCTGCTGCTGTTCGTGGGTCTGCGGACTTCGGCCCGCTGGGTGGTCTTTACGGTGCATCTCATCGCCATCGAGGCGGCGCTCTTCGCTCTCGACGACCTGCGGGTATTGGTCGGCCTGTCCACCGGTCTCGGCGGTGCCAACGATGCCCGTTCGATGGCCGAGATGACCTGGATTCCAGCGGTGGTGTGGGCGCTGCTGTGGGGTGCTGTGGCCGGCGCGATGATCGGCTTCGCCGTTTACCGAGCCTGGCTGCGGCGATGACCGGATGGCGATGAGGAGGCGATCGTCTCTCTGGGCCTATTTATGGGCCTGGCCCACCACTACCGTCGGCCTGCTGGTGGCCGCTCTCGGCCGCTGTACCGGCGGCCAGGCGCGCTCCGTCGACGGGGTGCTCGAGGTCCACGGCGGCTTTGCCACCTGGCTGCTCGAGCGGCGCTGGCTGCGAGCGACGGCGTTGACCCTGGGCCACGTGGTGGTGGGGCGCCGCGGCGGCGACCTCGACCGCTGGCGCCCCCACGAGCGCGTTCACGTGCGCCAGGCGGAGCGCTGGGGACCTCTCTTCATCCCGGCCTACCTGGTCGCCGGCGCCTGGGCCTGGCTACGCGGCGGCCATCCCTACCGCGACAACCCCTTCGAGCGCGAAGCCTTCGCCGCGGAGGAAGCCGGCGAGGCCGTTTGGGAAGATCCTGTCAGCCGCCCTGGAGAATGAAGCCGGCCCAGTAGTAAGGCGCCTGCCAGCGCGGTTCCTGGGACATCTCGAGCTGGGCGTGGCGCAGGGCGGCGCTCACCGACAGGCGGTCTTCAAGGAGCGCTCGGTAGAAGCGGGTCATCAGCTCGGCCGTCGCCTCGTCGCTGACGTCCCACAGGCTCACCACCACCCGCGGCACCCCGGCGTGCATGAAGGCGCGGGTCAGGCCGAGGAGGCCCTCGCCTCGTACCACCTTGCCGAGGGCGGTTTGGCAGCCGGAGAGCACTACCAGATCCGCTGCCAAATCGAGGGCGGCGATGCGGTGGGCGCGGAGGAAGCCCGGCCGCGGATTGCCGGCGGAGTCGACCAGTGAGAGCACCAGCCCCGACAGTTCCGGATGGTGGCTGTTGACCAGCGTGTGGGTGGCGAAGTGGAGGATGTGGAAATCGCCCAGGCGGCCGCCCGTCACGGTGTCCAGGTTCGCATCGAAGTCGAGGGCGATCAGCCGCCGCTCGGCCGGCAGCAGCCGGCCGATGGCCAGCGCCTCCCGGCGGGAGAACGGCAGCCGGCCGATGCGGTCCAGGGACAGTTCTCGGGCGGAGCGCTGGAGATCCGGGGGGATTTGAGCGTGCACGCCGCCGCCGAGGGTCGAATCGGCGAGAGTGGCGATCGGACGAGGCGAGGCGGCTCCGGCTTCAGGAGCCGCCTCGCCGGCTGCCCCCCAGGCCGCTTGATGGCCCACCCGCTCGTCGCGGGGAGCAAACACCGGATCCGCCATCACCGCCAGGCGGAGGGGCTCCGCACTCTCCGGGCCTTGCGCGGGACCCGTGCGGCGGCGCAGCTCCGCCAGCACTCCGGCCGATGGAGCGTAGATCACATCGTGGCTGTCGGCCAGCGGCCGCGCCTCGCCGGTGCGGCGAGGTACCGAAAGTTGGCCGAGGGGCAGGTAGGCGAGGGCGCCGTCGCTCACCAGCACCAGCCGCTCTCCGCCGAGCCGGTCCAACACCGGCCCGAAGAGCTGCTCTCCCAGCCTGCGCGAAGCCAAGTCCACCGAGGGGCCGGCGCCCCGCAGGTGACTCTCGGCGAGCAGTCGGTGCAGCCGAAGGGCCTGCTCTTCGATCTCTCGGCGGGGAGGCAGGCGGAAGCTCTCGAAATGCTCCGATCCGATGTGCCAGAGAAAACTCTCCTCGCGGCCCAGAGCGATCTCGATCAGCTCCGTGCCGTCGGCGAGGACTTCCCTCTGTAGGCGTTCCACGGAGGTGTGAGGAATCTCCGTCAGAGCGGCGTAGCGCGGATCTTCGGCCCGTGCCTGGGCGCGCAGATCGCGGTAGCGGTCGAGGGCTCGGCGGATCTCCCGGTCGATCACCGCCAGCGCCTCCAGCGAAGGCTCCTGGCGGCTGCGCAGCCGCAGGCGCTGGGTTTCGAGGGCTTCGAGGCGCCGCCCTTGGTGGCGCAGCGCTTCCGCCTGGCGGCCCGTGGCAAAGGCATCCGGCTGGCCTTGGCGACCGCTGATCAGGGCTTCCCTCAAGCTCCGGGCACGGGCCGCTTCCCAGGCTTCGAAGGCCTGGCGGTCGAAGCCGGATGTCTCCGGGTTCGCGCGGTGGAGATCCATCCACAGGGCGACGTTCAGCTCGTAGACGAGAGCTTTCGAGGCGGCATAGGACGTCCGCCGGTCCGGCCGCACCAGCCGGTCCCGATGGGCTTCGATGAGGGCCATGGCGCTGTCGATCCGCTCCCGGGCGCTGGCGAGGGCGCCGCTCTCGCGTTCGCTCTGGGCCAGGGCGAGGAGGGCATGGAGCTCGCCGTCGCGGTAGCCCAGGGCCCGGTTGCGCGCCAGGGCTTGCTCGGCAAAGGGCGCCGCCGCTTGCGGCCGGCCGCGCTCCAGTTCCACCTGGGCCATGTAGAGCAGCAGGTCGGCGTCGTTGCGGTTGGGCCGTTCGATCAGGGAACGACCCTCCTCGAGGCGGGCGAGGGCATCGGAGTAACGGCCGGCGTCGGTCAGCGCCCGTCCGAGATTGCGCAGCACCCAAACCTGCACCCGTCGGCTCTCCGATTCCACCGCCAGGGGCAGCGCCCGTTGCAGATGGTCGAGGGCTTGGTCGACATCGCCCAGGGCCAGGTGAGTGGCACCGGTTTCGGCGAGGCTCTGGGCCTCGCCGTCGAGCCAGCCGATGGTCTGCTCGAGGGCGGCGGATTCGGCGAAGGTGCCGAGGGCGCCTTCGAAGTCGCCGAGGTTCTTCTGCAACACCCCGAGGTTGCGCAGGGCGGTGGCTTCCACCCAGCGGTCGCTGCCCCGGCGAGCGAGATCGATGGCTTGCTGCGAATAGGAAAGCGCCTCCTCCGGCCGGCCGAGCTGTTCCGTCACCGCCATCAGGCTCGAGAGAGTCGCCGCGTGGGCTTCTGGATAGTCGAGCCGCTGGTAGATCGGGAGGATGGCTTCGAGGGTGTCGACGGTCTCCTCCCAGGCGCCCATGGCGTGCCGCGCCGTCGCCATATTGAGCTTACTGTCGGCGAGGTAGACCTCCTCGCCGGCGGCGGCGAAGCGCTGCTGGGCCGCTCGGTAGAGGGGAATCGCCGTCTCCGGTCGGTCGAGCAGCCAGTGGCAGAAGGCTGCGGCGTCGAAGCAGCGGCCTTCGAGGACGAGCCGACCGGCGGTCTCGAAGGCCGACCGCGCGGCGTCGAAGTGCTCGATGCAGGCCGCCGCCCGTTGGGCCGAGCGTGCCATCAGTTCCCCGGCGCCGGCGATGAAGCGGCGTTCGGCCGCTACCTGGTCCCGGTCCGCCGCCCGCGCCGGACGCACCTCCACCAGCGAGATGACGTAGCTGCCGGCCTTGGCGTCGGGGACGACCGGCGCGACTTCTATCTCAATGGGAGGCACTCCGGTGGGGTCTGAGTCCTCGGCCAGGAGCGTCACCTCCTCGGTGCCGAAGGGACCGCCGAGATTCTCCATCGTCCACGCCGGTTTTTGGGCGGCGGAGAGGAGGTGCACTTTGAGGTCGATCTGCTGCTGTTCTACCAGCAATCGGCCGTGCAGACCCGGCAAAAGGGCGAGGCGATAGCGATGTGATTCGCCGCCGGCGAGGGTGCCTTCGACGGCGAGGTCCGGAGCGAGGTCGCGCACCGCCGGCTCCGCGGTTTGCGGAGAAGGCGCAAAGAGGCCGGTCACCAACAGCAGTGCCGCGCCTCTCACCATCCCCAGGGCGCAACAACGCCTCGTTAGAGAGGGTTTCCGGTCCATCGAGTGATCCTTTCTGCGTGCCGCCGAGGGGGGCGCTCGGGCGAACCGGCCCCCTCCATCCTATAAAGAATGTATCCCGTCCCCGCAGGAATGTTTAGTTGTGGGGACGGGATGATGAAGAATGTCTGTCATGGATTCATACGAACGGATCTACGCAGTCGTCCGGGCGGTACCCCGCGGACGGGTTGCCACCTACGGTCAAGTGGCGGCTTTGGCGGGGCTTCCGGGACATGCCCGGCAAGTCGGCTACGCCCTCCACCGAAGCGGCGAGAACGAACTGCCTTGGCAGCGGATTATCAATGCCAAGGGCGAGGTCAGCCCGCGCTCCGAGCCGGGCTACGAAGGGTTGCAGCGCGCGATCCTCGAAGAGGAAGGCGTCGAATTCAATGCCCACGGCCGCATCGACCTCCGCCGATTCCGCTGGGAACCGACCGCCGACCTCATCTTCACCTAGGTGCCAGGGGAATGTTCAACGCCCCTCCGTCGAGGTGCTCCGTCGAGGTGCCAGGGGAATGTTCGGAAGCCTCTGTTGAGAGGTTCGGCGGACTCGATTCACACCTTTCCGCTGAGGTGCCAGGGGAATGTCAGGAGCGACCGGCCGCCACCGCAACTCCTGGATTTGATTATACGAACGATCGTGCTATTGTCATGACCCATGAGCAAGGGAGCAGAAACCCGCAAGACGATTTTGCGAGAGGCCCTCGCCCAGGCGAGTCGGCTGGGGTTGGAGGGTTTGAGTATCGGCACCCTCGCCAAGGAGGTGGGGTTGTCGAAGAGCGGGCTGTACGCTCATTTCGACTCCAAAGAGGATCTACTGATCGGAGTACTCGAAGCCGCGGCGGCCAGTTTTGTGGAGATCGTGGTGGGACCGGCGCTGGCGAAGCCGCGCGGCGAAGCGCGCGTTCGGGCGCTGTTTGACAACTGGTTGAAGTGGGAAAAGTCCGTCTTCTTGCCCGGCGGCTGCGTCTTCATTTCGACCGCCAATGAACTCGACGATCGCCCCGGTCCGGTGCGGGATCGGCTCGTCGCCTATCAGAAGGAATGGCTCAACACAATCGCTCGCACCGCGTCGGTGGCGGTGGAACTGGGTCAGTTTCGAGGCGATCTCGATGTACAGCAGTTTGCCTACGATGCCTACGCGGTGCTCCTGGCCTATCACCACTTCGGCCGCCTGATCCGTGATCCGGACGCCGGAAGCCGAGCCCGTTTGTCGTTCGAAAACCTGCTCGAGGTTTCGAAGGCCTGAAGTGGGAGGAATCGGCGCATGAGGATCAACAATAAAGGCACGATCGTTCGTGTTGAATTCTCGCCGAGTGTTGGACCTCTTAGCCCGCAATACCGCCTTCCCCGCACAAGGTGCCAGGGGAATGTTCGAGGAGCGCAACTGACCTCTGCTCTCGGCATAAAAAGGCACGATCGTTCGTGTTTGTTTACCTCGAAGGTAGGCCCGATGCAGTCCAGAAGGACTAAAAGGCGACCCGCTAGCAGGTGCTCCACAGGCAGGTGCCAGGGGATTGGGGCCGAGGGCGAAAGGCGACCCGCTAGCAGGTGCTCCACAGGCAGGTGCCAGGGGATTGGGGCCGAGGGCGTTTGGCACGGTGCGACACCAATCCAGATGAGGAGATTCCGATGACCAAGACCATGATCTACGTCGAAGACAGCGCGGAAATCCGTGTCGGTTTGCCGCTTCGCGCCCTGCGCCTGGTGCTCGGCGGGGCCTGTCGGATCGCCCCGGCGACGATGTCGCGGTGGGCGGAGCGACGGTTCCTTCGACCGCGGCGTTTTCCTCCGCCGTCCCGGGAGTCTCGGTGGCTGGCTGAGGCGGACCGATTCTCGGTGCCCTTCGGCGCAGGTGAGTTGGCCTGTTGGGCATGGGGCGAGGGACCGCTGGTCCTGCTGGTCCACGGTTGGGAGGGGCGTGGTGGTCAGTTCGGAGATCTCGGGCGGTGGTTGGCTCGGGAGGGCTTCCGCGCCGTGACCTTCGATCATCCGGGTCATGGCGAATCGCCCGGAAAGAGTTCTTCCCTGGTGGCGTTTGCCGAGGCCATCCACGCGGTGGTCGGAGTCGCAGGCAGGCCTTTCGCCCTGGTCGCCCACTCGGCCGGCTGCGCGGGTTCGTCGTACTCTTTGCAGATGGGACTCGAACCGGACCGCCTGGTCTACATCTCTCCGCCGTCGGAGTTGGCGCCCTGGGCGCGCCAGTTTGGGGCGATGATCGGTCTAACGGAGCAGGTCTCTGAACGGATGCGCCTGCGAGTGGAGGATCGCATCGGCGTGCGTTGGCGCGACATTCACGGTCTCGATCTGATGGTGGACAAGACTCAGCCTTTGTTGGTGATCCATGACCACGACGATCGGGAAGTGCTCATCAGCCACGGTCGCCAGCTAGCCGCCCACTGGCCTGGTGCCCGGATGGTCGCTACCCGCGGCCGTGGGCATCGCCGGATTCTGCGGGCGCCGGAGTTGAAGGCGGCGGTGAGCCAGTTCCTCGGTTTGGGCACTGCGGCGGTCGGTGCACCGTTGGAGCGAGTGTCGTGAAAGCACTGTCTTTCGCGCTCGCCATCTCGCTTTGCCTTCCGCCGGGCTTTTCTCTTGCATTACCCGCTGCCCGGACGAGCCCCGAGGGAACGAGTTTGTCCAACGCCGTGACTCGCGAGATGGTCCAGTGGGCGCGACGGTCGGTTCCGAAGCGCGCAACCGACGAAGCGAGATTCACGGCGCTGATCGAGGCTTTGCTCGACCACGGCATGCGCGAGGTCGAGGGGCCGACGGAGGCTGCGCCCGTTGCCTTCGCGGACCGGCGGGCCAACTGCGTGAGCATGGCCCATCTGGTCGTCGGCCTGGCGCGGCGGCTCAAGATTCCCGCCTACTTCGTTCTGCTGCGCGCGCCTCCTCTGGTCGAGAAGCGAGGCGATCTGAGGGTGGTCAACGGCCACCTGGCGGCGGCGGTAGGTCCCCTAGAGTCCCCAACAGTGGGAGATTTCGTCGGCACGACTTCCATCTCGACCGTTCCCCTGGCACCCGGTGAGGAGGCGGTCGCATCCGGTGAGGCGGTGACTCCGACCCTTCCCCTGGCACCCGTGTCGGATGCAACGGCGGGGGCGATATTCGAATTGAACCTGGGGGCGGAGAGGCTGCTGGCGAGGGACGTCGAGGGCGCGGTGCGGCATCTCGGCGCGGCGGTGGCCCTCGATCCGGAGTTCGAGCAAGCGTGGCTGAATCTCGGGGTTGCCCTGCGCCGGTCCGGCAACCGCGGCGCGGCGGCGGGTGCCTATCGTCGGGCATTGGTTCTCAACCCTGACTTGCTCGCTGCTCGCCAGAACCTTGCATTGTTGGAAACGACCCCTTCCGAGATCTCTGGACCGTAGGGCTATGGCGGTTTGGAGGCTGCTTCGGATGGCTTGGAGCGGGTTGCGCAGGGCAGTTGTCCGGCCCCGATCGGCGCTCAGGCCTTGCTGCGGGCCGGTCAGCTAACGGACCGATTCGATGCGAGTTGTTCAGAATCCAGGGACCCGTGCCGTGGCAGCTCGAGGCGCTCGAGAAGCGACTGGAATCGGGCATCTGCCCTGACCGAGTCGAGTGCTGGATCGATGGCCAGGAAGGGCATGAAGCCGGAGCGCTGGGAGTAAGCCGCCTCGAGCCAAAAGATAGCCCGGTCGGTATTTCCGACTTCAGCATGGGCCTGGGCCAGGGAAATGGCGTAGGTGGCGTCGGCACTCTCCTCCAGGCGGGCAAGGCGTCGGGCGCGATACGTCGCGACCGCCCCTTGGGCGTCGACGGCGGCAAGAGCGTCTAGCTCCGCGAGATCTGCTGGCGGACTCTCCGCTCGCTTGAGCAGTGCCTTAATTTGGACCCAGGCTTCAGCACTATCGTTCTCGGTTAGGGCGACGGAAAGAAGGCAAGACCGTGCATTCCAGTCATCGGGTTCCAGATCCAACGTCTCGAGACAATGCTGTCGAGCGTCCGAGTAGCGCCGGGCGCGATAGAGGAACCAGCCAAGATCAGCCTGCAAGTTGACCGAGATCGGATCGAGGAGCAGGGCGCGATCTACGCTGTCGAGCGCCAGTGTGTGTTGTCCTTGGCTCGAGTAGAAAAGCGCTAACCCCTTGTGGGCCTCTGCCAGATTGCCGTTCAGGGCGATGGCCTTTTCAAAGGCATCCTTCGCTCCCTTCCAATCCCATTCGGAGAAGAAACGGAAATTGCCGAGCTGCAAGTTGGCTGTCGCCGATTGGGGATCGAGGGAAATGGCCTTCTCGAGCAGCACGCTCACGCGCTCGGATCCACCAAAGGATCTGTTGGGGCACGACATCACGGCACGGGCCAGGTCGACGTAGGCTTCAGCGAAGTCCGGCTCGCTTTCGATCAGTTGTTCAAAATGGGCGACGGCCTTGGCAAGGCCCTCGGCATTCTGCTTGCGCAAGTGGTACCGCCCTTTGAGCTGAAGTGCATAGGCCTCTGGAGTGAGGATTGGGCTGGAACGCGGTCGTGGGGCGGGCACAATGCCTGAAAGGGCCGTCATGACCCCGTGACGAATCTTGCCTTGAATCTCGAGGAGACTGGCCAAGTCGCCGTCGAAAGTTCCGCCCCAGGCCAAGGTTTGATCCGCTGTGCGTACCAACTGAGCGGTGATTCGCAGGTCATTGCCGACTCTCCGAACGGTGCCCGTGAGCAGAAGGTCCGCCCTCAGCTTGCGGCCGATCACCAGTGGCGTTTCGCGGCCTGGGTCGTAGCGGTCGGCAGAGCTCCGAGCGATGACCGCCAGGTGTTCCATTTGGAGGGCTCCAAGCTGGTAGGTCAGCTCTTCACTGAGACCCAGAGCGAGGACCTCCATGTCGGGCTCCTCGGTCAGGTGTTCGAACGGAAGGACGGCAATCCGCTTCGCAGGTTCGATTCCGCCGTTCTCTTCGATTTGGCGAGGACCTGCACTCCAATACCAGCCGAGGGCAAAGAGAGTCAGGGCCGCCGTGACACCTACCAGAAGCCTGGTCCGGAATTTGGGCTCTGGCTCGGACCGGTGGCTTACCGGGGCGATAAACCGGTACCCTTCTCCTCGAATCGTTTCTACATAGCTTGGGCTCTCGGCGCTCTCCGCCAAGGCTTCGCGAATCTGTCGGATGCAGAAGTTGATTCCCAGGTCCGACTGGACATGGGCCGTACCCCACAGACGCTTCTGTAGTTCATCTCGCGAGACGACAGTGCCCGCCGACTCTAGGAGGATGGCCAACAGCTTGGCGGGCTGTGGCTGCAGCCTGACCCTGTGGCCATCACGACGCAGTTCCCCACTTTCGATATCGAACTCGAAGAGACCGAATCTCACCGTTTTGGATGGGCTCATGGAGGAAGGCAAGATATTGATGAGAAGGGGTTTATTCGATCATCGTGCGGCTCATGTGAACTCATGAAGGGAAAGTCCGAAAGGCGGCTTACGATGACTGCGTGCGCTGCTACGAACCATCCACGATTCCAACCACTATAACGGTTGATGGGAATTCCCGAGGAGACACCCACGTGTTCAAAACGATCGCCGTCGCCGCCACCATGCTGATTGCCCTTCCTTGTTTCGCCGCCACCGAAGGCCTGGCGGAAGCCGTTGCCCGTCACCAGTCGGGGGCTCCCGACAGTGAACTCGAGCTCTCCATCGTGGAGAGTCTCTCCAAGCTCAAGAATGATGGCTGGCTGCCCGATTTTTGGTCGGCCTACATCCTCACGCAGGTGGTCATGCGCCACCCGGAGGATCGAGCGAAGCGTCTGGCACGCGCTCAGGATCACCTGACGAGAGCTATGGAGAAGGCTCGGCGCTCAGATGAGGCCCCGATGGGAGACCTGTTTTCCCTACAGAGCCTCGTGTACTCCTTCTCGAGCGGACAAGCGAAGAACAAAGAGGAGGCGGAGAAGATCCAGGAGGCAGCCACCGCTGAGCTCGCAAAAGCCTTCGAGGTGGCGGTTGATAGTCCAACCGTGATGGTCATGGCTGCGACGGAACTGATCAAGGTCGGCCAGAAGGAAGAGAGCCGACCACATTTGATGGCCGGCAAGGCTCTCCTCGAGAAGGCAAGGGAGCGGTTCGAGGCTTCGGATCTTCCTCTCGGTGAAACCACTCACTTCAACGGCGAATGGGTTCAGCCATGGATCGATTGGGTCGACCGCATGCTGGCCGACGGATTCTCCGCCGAGTAGCCTTCCGCTGAAGAGCGAGGTGACGTCCTGGCGGTGATGAGCCGGGTCCCCACGCCGTCAGGTCGTCTCGATGACCACCTTGCCGAAGTGCCGGGCGGAGGCCAGGTGGTCGAAGGCCGCCCGCGCCTCGTCGAAGGGGAACACGCGATCGACCACCGGGTGCAGCGAGTTTGCCGCCAGGGCGCGGTTCATCGCTTCGAAACCGTCTCGATGACCGACCAGCACTCCCTGCAAACGCACCTGCTGCATCAGGACGGGAAGGACCGACAGCGGTGCCTTCACCCCCGCCAGCACGCCGATCACGCTGACGGTGCCGCCCGGGCGCACTGCCTTGAGGCTCTGCTCCAGGGTGCCGGCGCCGCCGACTTCGAGCACCTGGTCCACGCCGCGGCCGCCGGTGAGCTGGCGCACGGTCTTGCCCCATGCCTCGTCCCGTCGATAGTTGAGGGTTTGCCAGGCACCGAGGTCCCGCGCCCGCTCGAGCTTGGCGTCGCTCGACGAGGTGACGATCACCCGTGCTCCGAGGGCGACTCCGAGCTGCAGCGCGGAAATCGAGACACCGCCGGTACCGAGAACCAGCAGCGTGTCGCCGGCGGTCAGATCACCAAGGGTGACGAGGGCGCTCCAGGCGGTGAGGGCGGCGCAGGGTAGGCAGGCGGCTTCCGCATCGCTCAGGTGCTCCGGCGCCGCCACCGCGCCTTCCGCCGGCAGGGTCATGTGGCTGCGGAGGGTGCCGTCCAGGGGGCCGCCGAGGGTGGAGCGCAGGCGCTCCGGGGTCGGCTCGCCGGCGATCCAGCGTTGGGAGAACAACGGGCACACCCGGTCTCCCGGCACGAATCGCGTCACCCCCGGTCCCACCGCCTCGACGGTGCCCACCCCGTCGGAGCACGGCACCAGAGGCAGCGGTTGCCGCGGGTTGTACTGGCCGGTAACCATCAGCAGGTCCCGGTAGTTGAGGGATACGGCGGAGAGGGCGATGCGAATCTCACCGGGACCGGGCTCAGGTCTCGGACCCTCACCGGGAGTCAGGTTTTCGAGACCGAAGGCCTCTGTGACTTCGTACCGTTTCATGGAGCGATCCCTTCGAGCAGCGCTCTGCGAATGTGCTCGCGTTCTGGCCTCGTGCCGGCGGAGGGATTTTCTCCGGCGCCACGCTGTTTACAACACTGGCGCTTACCGTTGCGCCAGCCGGAACGAATCTACCCCACCTGACCGATGAATAGGACTTTGCCCATGAAACCCGTTGCTCGCTTCCGCCCCCGATCTCTTTTGGCCGCCGCCGTTTTGATCTTGGGGCTGCTCGTCCTGGCGGCCGTGCCGGCCGCCGCGGACACTCTGCCGATCGTCGAGAAATCCATCGCCCTGCACGGTGGCGACATCCTGGAACACTCGGTGGTGGAGCTCGAAATCTGTTCGCGCTCCGGCTGTACGGCTCTCGAAGTCGAGACCGACGGCGAGCGCTACCGCCACGTGGCGAGCGGCGAGGTCGGAGAGGTCGAGCGGCGGGTGGAGGCCACCAACGACTCGGTCACCCTGTGGGAGGACGGCGAAGAGGTACCGATTGCCGCCGACGACGAGCAGCGATATCGCGATTGGGTGAGCGCCCGGGTGTACTTCGCCTTCCTGCCAAAGCGGTTGGAGGATTCCTCGGTCAATCTGCGGGATCTCGGTCTGGTCGATTGGCAGGGCCGGTCGCTGCACAAGGTCGAGGCGACCTTTGACACCGGATCCAGCACCGCCGCCGCCGACACCTACATCTACTGGTTCGATCCGGAAACCGCCCGCGTCGAACAGTTCGCCTACAGCTTCGGCTCCAAGGGTGGGCTACGTTTTCGTCCGGCGTTCAACTACCGGCAGGTGGAGGGCGTGACGTTCTTCGACCAGAAGAACTACGGGGTAGAGAACCCGCAGATCACCACCGGTGACATCGACCCCGAGATCGCCGACGGAATGGAACTGGTCTCCACGGTGACCTTGAAGAACATCTCCGTCCGTCCGCTGAAGCCTTGAGCCGACTCGGTTTGCCGTCCTGCGCTGACTTCCGGGCCGAGGTCCTGTAGTGAGGGGTAGTGCTTACTCGATGCGCCATCGCCGCCTGGGGATGCGATCCCTGGTGGTGGCGGGAGCGGTTCTGCTGGGACTCGTGTCCGCTTCGGCGGAGCCACGCCGCGGAGTCGCCTCCCATGCCGGCGAGCCGATCGATCCCCTAGAGGGCTGGTGGCAGGTACGCTCCGGTGACCAGGAACTCTTCACCAATGCTTCGCCGGAACGCGGCGCCGAGATCCTTCTGCGCTTGGGCTACTTCCGTGCCGTGTTCACTCGCCTGGCACCGGAGATCGAGCAGCGTTCGCCGGTGCCGCTGCGCATCATCGCCTTCCGCGACGCGGCCGCCTACGCGTCTTACAAGAACGGTCGCGACCGGGGTGGCGTGCGCATTCTCGGCCAGTTCGTGCGCAGCCGCGAGGACGCCTTCATCACCTTGAACGCGGCGGCCGATGGGAGCGGTGGAAGAGATGGTCTCGCCGTCGCCTACCACGAGTCGGTTCACGACCTGATCGCCCACAACTTTCCGGCGGTACCGCGCTGGCTGGACGAGGGATTGGCCGAGTACTACGGAGCCTTTCGCATCGAGGGCCCGCTCACGGCGGCAGGTGCCAGGGCGGCAGGTGCCAGGGGAATGGCGGAAGGAATGGCGGAATGGCCGAACTCGGCAGGTGCTGCCACGGCGGCAGGTGCCAGGGGAATGGCGGAATGGCCGAACTCGGCAGGTGCCAGGGGGGTGGAAGAGCCAGTGGCTGGGGGTGCCAGGGGGGTGGAAGAGCCAGTGGCTGGGGGTGCCAGGGGAAGGGCCGAAGGGCCGAATTCGGTAGGTGCCAGGGGAATGGTCGAAGGGCGGAATCGGATCGATCCTTCGGAGGCCCCGGCGACGGTCGCTCGCATCGGCCTGCCGGTCGAGCGTCATCTCGATTGGCTGCAGCGAGACCGCAATCTGGCTCTGCGAGAGGTGGTAGCAGAGCGGGACTTGCACGGCGGCCGCTCCAGTCGAGTGGGCCGTTTCTATGCTGTCTCCTGGGCGTTGGTCCACTATCTGCTGTCCAGCCCAGAGGACACTGGCCGCCTGGGGGACTTTCTCGTCCGATTGCTCGATGGCGAAGATCCGGAACGGGCTCTACCGGCGGCGATGGGTCGCTCCCTCGACCGCCTCGAAGAGGAACTCGAGTCGTATTTGCTCGCCGGACGGTTCGCGACGCTGTCGGTTCCCGTCGAACAACTGCCGGCACCCTCGGCGGTTGAGGCGAGGCCATTGCCTCGGGCGGAGATCGCGACCCACCTGGGTGATCTGCTCGCCCTTTCCAATCGGCGGGAAGAGGCGGCGGAACACTTCGAGCTTGCCCTGTCGGCCGGGTCGGACCTGGCCGAGGGGTGGTCCGGTCTCGCCTGGTTGCAGGATCTCGTCGGCAGTCATCAAGAAGCCGAGGTCCTCCACCGCAAGGCCCTGGCTTTGCAGCCGAGACGGGCCGCGACCTGGCTGCGGTGGGGCCGCAACCGTTCTGCCGTAGGCGATTGGAACGCCGCCCGAGCCGCCTTCGCCGAGGCCCTGGTTCTTGATCCCGGCTTCGCCGAGGCCCGAGCCTTTCTGGGGCGCGTCCACGGTCGCCCCGGCGGGGATCCGAAGAGCGGTGCACGCCACCTGGAGCGGGCGATCGCCGCGCTGCCCTATCGAATGGACCTGGTGGTCGATTTGGTGCGGGTTCTGCTGGCGGACCGGCGACCGGACGAGGCCGAGCGTTGGGTGGAGGGGATGCTCGCCCGCTTCGGCGAGGGAGAGCAGGTCGACGGAGCCCGCCAGGATATCCAGCGCGCCCGTGAACTCCTCGCCGCCGAGGAAGCCTTCGCCGTCGGCGACGCGGAGGCCGGCTTGGCGGCCTTCGACCGGGCCGTTTCGGCCACCCGCGACGGGCCCCTGCGCCAGGCGATGGAGGAGCGCCTGCGCGATCTTCAACGTCGCTATCGCCCCTAGCCAGGTCACCCGGCGTCGACTGCCCATCGCCTGCTGAAGTTTTTCTGTCGAATACCCTTCCGCTGGAGCGATCTCGCGGTACGATGCTCGTTTCCTTTACGGTCGCTTCCTTCGCAGACGCCTACCATGTCCGATCTGATCAATTTCGAATTTCTGGGAACCGGAATCGGCCTGCTTTCGATGCCCGGAGGCGACGGCCATACGGCGATCTACGTCGGCAAGGTCGCCAACCTGTCGCGCCCCCTGCGCTCATGTACCTGCCGCGAGAGCAATCGCAAGACCTGCCGTCACTTGCTCGCCCTGGCGAAGGGCGTGGCGTCGGCGCGCAAGCGGTGGTCTGGACGTAGCTTCCAGGAGTTCTTCGAGAGCACCGTATGGCATCGCCTGGCCGGGCTGCTGCACGAGGCGCGGCCACCGGCTTGCGACGTGGTGCGGGTGGCGTCCGTCGGTGGGGCGGTGCGGGTGACCATGCCCGACGGGCGCGAACTGCTGCGCTACGTGGACGCCTCGCCGGCGCGCCTGCGCTTCCTGGAGCGCACTGGCAAGGCCCCGGTGGGTGATGGCTCGACGGTTGATCGGGCCGAACTCCTGGAGCGGTTGGCCCTCTTCCAGCTCAACACTTCGGAGTACCGCCTGCGTCAGGCGGGCATGCCTTCGAACCGCGAGTCCTGGCAGCGCAGCATCTGGTACCGGGTGGCGTATCACTGCGTGCGGGAGTTCGGCGACGGCGGCACCTTCCATCCGGCGGTGGACAAGGAAGAGGGCACCTTCGTGGTGACCTACCGCGACCCGGAAGGCCGCGCGGTGTTGGAGATCAGCGTGCCGCGACCGCGGGTGGACCAGATGCTGCGGCTGTTGGCGACCGCCTACCCGGCCCAGGACGACCTCAAAGTGCGGCCGATCCCGCTCCAGGCGCTGCGCAAAGTGATGGGGGACTCGGACCTCGAGGTGGAGGTGCGGCCGGTGCTCCGCGCCCTCGACGAGCACGGGGTCGAGCGCTTCTTCGAAATCCGGGAGCGTTTCCGCTACGGAGACCTGGCGTACCTGTGGGAACTCGGTGTGCTGGTGCGGATTGACGGCGGTGCGGCGGACCAACCGCTGACCCGCCTGCGCCTGGAACGCGGGCAGATCGCCACCTTTCTGGACGAGAACCGCGACGCGCTAGCGGAGGGCACCCTGGTGCTCGACCAGCCGCTCCAGCACCTCAACGTCTTCAAGGAGGTCGACGATCTGCGGGTCCTTGTGGGCGAGGGCGAGCGCTGGGACGAGGTGACCGTGTACTGCGGCTTTGGGGACGACGAGATCCCGTTGACGGAGATCGCCCAGGCGAAGAAGGCCGGTCTGCCGTTCCTCGAAACGGAGAGCGGCTGGGTGGACTTGAACTCCCCGGCCATCCGTTCCTTGACGGCGTTGGGCGGTGCCACCGGCGAGATGTCCGCCGGTCATCTCCTACGGCTCAAGGGTGCCCTTGGCGAAGGGGTGCGGTTGGCCGGCGAAGAGGCCGGCCGGGAATGGCTCGATCGCATCATCGACCTGCGGCCGTCGGAACCCTGGCGCGCCACGCCGGGACTTCGCTCGGAACTGCGTCCGTACCAGCGCCACGGGGTCGACTGGCTGCGCTTTCTGGTCGAAAACCGCCTTGGCGGTTTGCTGTGCGATGACATGGGCTTGGGCAAAACCCACCAGGCCATGGCGTTGATGGTTTCGCTCCTCGAACAGGGAGAAGGCGGCGAGGGTCCCTTCCTGGTGGTCTGTCCGACCAGCGTGGTGCCGCATTGGGAGAACAAGATTCGTGAGCACGCGCCGGGCCTCAAGGTAGAGGTGCACCACGGCCCGGATCGCGATCTTGAAACCTCCCTATCGGTGGGACCGCGGGCCGTGATCCTGACTTCCTACGGCGTCATGCTGCGGGACGCCAAGGCCCTCGCCAAGGTCGCCTTCCGGGTGATCTTCTTCGACGAGATCCAACACCTCAAAAACCGCCAAACCCAGGCCTTCAAGGCGGCCCGGACGCTCAAGGCGGAGTCCTTCTTAGGGCTCACCGGCACGCCCGTCGAGAACGCCCTGCAAGAACTCAAGACCCTGATGGACGTCGTGCTGCCGGGCTACCTGGGGACCGACGCTGAATTCGCCGAGCGCTACGGCGGCGATCGGCCGCCGCGGGCGCTGCTCGATGAACTGCGTCGCAGCCTGGCGCCCTTCGTCCTGCGGCGCCTCAAGTCCTCGGTACTCGATGAGTTGCCGGAGAAGTTCGAAGATCTGCGATTCTGCTCCCTGGCGAGAGCCCAGGAAACGCTCTACCGTGACGTCGTGGCTACCCGCGGCGCCGCGCTGGCGAAGGTCCTGCGCTCCGGCGACGGGCCGGTGCCGTACCTCCACGTCTTCGCGCTGCTCAACCAGCTCAAGCAGATCTGCGACCATCCGGCCCTCGCCCTGCGCGACCTCGACCGGGCGTCGGACCACGTCTCCGGAAAGTGGAACCTGTTCAAAGAGATCCTCGCCGAGTGCCTCGACAGTGGCCACAAAGTCGTCGTCTTCAGCCAGTACCTGGGGATGATCGAACTGATGCGGCGCCACCTGGTCGCCGGTGGCACTGAGCACGAGATCTTGATCGGCAAGAGCCGCAATCGCGGTGCCCTTGTCGAGCGCTTCAACAACGATCCCGACTGCCGGGTGTTCCTCGCCAGCCTCAAGGCCGGCGGTACCGGCATCGACTTGGTGGGGGCGTCGATCGTCATCCACTACGACCGCTGGTGGAACGCCGCCCGC
The DNA here is from genome assembly GCA_039030395.1 of Acidobacteriota bacterium. Classification (NCBI taxonomy): domain Bacteria; kingdom Pseudomonadati; phylum Acidobacteriota; species Acidobacteriota bacterium. The sequence goes on along the minus strand of JBCCEF010000001.1, from coordinate 534,729 downwards.
GAAGACCAAGCCACCGACCGGGTGCATCGCATCGGCCAAAAGCGCGCCGTCCAGGTGTTCAAGCTGGTCACCCAGGGGACACTGGAAGAGCGCATCGCGGCGATGATCGACCGCAAGCGCCAACTTCTCGAAGACGTTGTCGAAGAAGACGACCCCCGCCTCTCCAAGGTCTTCAGCCGCGAAGAACTCCTCGAACTCCTCTCCCCCCCGTAAAGGTGCCAGGTGAATGGTCGCGAGGCCCCTGTAGAGGTGCCAGGTGAATGGTCGCGAGGCCTGCCATAGAATCCCCCATCATGGAATTCTCGGGTCGATTGAGCGCCTTTCCCCCTGGCAACATCCTCCAGTGGGCGGGCAATGAGCGCCGCACTGGTGCACTGGTTGTGCGCCGTAGCAAAGTAGAGAAGAGAATCTACTTTGAAGAGGGCCGCATAGTCGGCTGTCTTTCCGACGATCCCGCGGAGTACTACGGCCAGCACCTTCTGCTCCACGGTTTTTTGGACGAGAAGACCTTTCTTCGGGCTCTCTACGAATGCAAACGCAGGTCTCGCCGCCTCGGAGCCGTACTGGTCGAGCTGGATCTCCTCACTGCCGAGGAGATCGAAACGACCTTACGGCAGCAGATCATCGATTCTGTTTGCGATATTTTCTTGTGGGAGCGGGGTGTTTTCTTCTTCGAAGCGGATTCTCCGGAGGAAGAAGAGATCAGACCGACCCCTATCGATACGGTCGCTGTTGTGATGGAAGGTTCGCGTTGGATCGACGAGTTGGCTCGAATCCGAAAGGTATTCGTTCACGACCACATCGTCCTTCACCGAGGGCAAGAGGCCACATATGGCGCTCTGACACCTTTGGAGAAAAAAATTCTCGCGGCCACCGACGGCGCCAAAGATCTCAGGCAGGTTCATTCGGTGGTTCGTGGTTCTTTTTTTAGGTTTCTGGAAGCAGCGTATCGGTTGTGCCTGCGAGAGGCCTTGGATATCGCGGCCATCGCCGACTTCGAGGACCAGCCCTCGCAGGAAATTCGCCTGGTCGATCTAATGCTTGAACAAGTAGCGGAAGAAGAACGGGCGATTCTCGACGAACGCCAGCAAGCGATCCCGTTAGCGGCTCTGCGAGAAATGGTCCCTGTATGGGCAAAGAATCTTTCTGAGGAAGAGAGTAACCGAGTGTCCGAAGCATTGCGTGAGTTCTGCCGTCGCCTGGATGGCGAGAGAGCCCTCGGGGACGCCCTTTCGAAGCAGCCTGAGCGTCTTCGGGAGGAGCTCGAATTTCTGCAGGTCCGCCTGAGCCAAGGCAACCTCGCGCTCCTCCCGTGTCCGATCGATCGATTGGACTCAGAGCTGGAAGTCGCAGGCGGCGAGACCCCGTGGTGGCGCCGATTGGTGGCCCGAAAAGAATAGGTGCCAGGTCATTGGTCGAAGGGTCTTCGATGCCGAGTGAGCGTTGGTTTTCTCCTTTGGCGTCTCCCTAGTTATGGCCAGACCTATTCGATACGTACCACCCGACGGCGGACTATTCCTCGTAACCACGAGGACGATCCAAGGACGGTTTCTCCTGCGGCCCGGCAAGCGACTCAATAGTCTGGCTGCTGGAGTGATCGGACGCGCGCAACGCAACCATGCCGTGGACATTCACGCGGCGGTCATCCTCTCGAACCATTACCATCTACTGATCTCTGTTCAAACAGCCTTACAGTTGGCCTCCTTCATGAGAGAGGTCAACAGCAACTTGGCCAAGGAGGCTGGGCGCCTGTACGGCTGGCGGGATCGATTCTGGGGCAGGCGCTACCGCGCCACCCTGGTCAGCGAGGAGACAGAAGCGCAGGTCGATCGCATGCGCTACGTTCTCGCCCAGGGTTGCAAGGAGAACCTCGTCGAGAGCCCGCTCGACTGGCCCGGTGTGAGCTGTGTCCGGGCACTTCTAGAGGGGCGGAATCTCAAGGGAATTTGGGTCGATCGCACTCGCCGTTATCGTGCCCAGCGCCAGGGTATATCTGCTTCTTCGAATGAGACTGAGCAAGCGGAAGAAGTCGTGTTCTCGCCCCTTCCCTGCTGGAGTTCTCTCTCCCCAGAGGTCTATTGCGATCGCATTCGGAATCTGGTCGAAGGGGTCGAAGACGCAGCCGCAAAGGCTCGGAAGAATTCCGGAATGCAGAAGGCTTTGGGCGCAAGGCGGATCTGCCGGCGGCATCCTCATCATCGTCCTGTCGAAAGCGCGAAGTCCCCTGCTCCGATGTTTCATTGTGCGACCAAAGAAGTAAGAATCCACTGGTTGGCTATTTACCGGGAGTTCTTGGGTGCCTACCGCGAAGCCGTATCCCTCCTGAGACAGGGGGTCGATCGGGTGGAGTTTCCGGCCGGCTGCTTCCCTCCGGCTCTCCTTAGACCTGGCTAGGGCAATCTCTCCCAAACGGCGATCTCGGGATTGACGAACCGTTGGCTTGTTCCGACATCTCCGAAGTAGAGGTCTCCAAAGTAGAGGAGGTTGAAGAGGGGGCGGCCCTGGTGCGTCAGAGCGCGCACATATCCCAACTCGCCTCGATCCATGCGCTCGACGAAAGCCCGCTCTCTAGGGGCGCGCAGGTCGGTGATATTGATGGCGACAAACCGGGGGCGTGCCCGGTCGAGAATTCCGCCATCGGTGCGGTAGATCTTGCTCCAGGGTAGGCGTTGGAACCGTGGAACGTGCTTGGTTCGTCCGATGGCGAGCACCTCTGCGCGCGGAGCCCGAGAAGACACCCAGTCCTCGATCGCGTAGCGGCCATCGGCGACCATCCGGGTGTCCACCGAGGCGGCGTAGAGCAGAGAAACTCCCAAGACCACAATCATCGATGCCGCAGAAAGGGTGCGACTCGCTTTCTGGTGCTGACTTCTTTCGAGCCATAGCGCAAAGCACCTGGCACCTGCGAGGGAGAGGATGAGGGTGACCGGCAGCACATAGCGATCGAAAGTGAATCCAATCACCGCGATCAGCGTGATGTAGTACGAGACAGCGAGGACGAGGGCTCCTCCCAGAAGCCGAGCTTCACGCCGAGCACCAAGTCCCTGGCACCTCCTCGTGGTGCCGCGCTCGGTGGTCCTTCGAGCCCGCCGGAGTGTCCATAGGATGCCGATCACGCAGATGATGAAAAGCAAAGGATTGAGAGCGAAAACGGTCTGCTGCACGAAGGCCTTCGCCAATAGAAGCTGATCGGTCACTCCATGGCCGTATTCCCGGTATGGGCTGCTCATTGGACCGAGAAGGAGATCTACGTGATGTGAGAACCGCACCCAGTTGAAGATCAGGTTCTGGAAGACGGCGTACCCGAAGGCGGCCGAAATGCCCGCGGCCATGAACCGGCGATCCACCGTCGCCCTCGCGAGGCGACTGAAGATGGAGTTGGCGTCTTGTTGGCGGGCCAGCGACAGCAGAACGGGCATCGGGGCCAGCGCGTAGAGCGCATAGGCCTGGTCCTTGGTGGCGACCGTCGCCGCCGCTGCTAGACCGAAGAAGATCGCGTCGCGCAAGCGCGGCCGATTGAGCAGCCGGAGGTAGAAGAGCAAGGAGCAGGCGAACCACAAAAGGTAGGGAGACTCCAGGTTCGCCATCTTGGCGTAGTACACGTAGGGCGCGGTCAGGGCCATGATCAGCGCGGCGAATAGACCCGTAGTGGTCGGTGGCCGAATTCTGCCGGCGACCAGGTAGTTGCCAATGAAGAAAAGAACCACCAGAGTGGACAGGGCCATCAGCACACTGAGAACACGCGCCGCCATCGTCAGCCAGAGATTCTGATGCCAAGAATCCTTCGGTATCGGCCCCTCTTCGGACATTGCCCAGCGAACGGGCTTCGCCAATGTGTTGAGAATCGTGAAGTGCAGTGGAGGATAGCGGGCGTGCCATCCGGCGTGGGTTTCCGGCGTGACCGCTCGTTCCCAGGACCGGGGATGCAGCTCATCCGCCGCCCAGCCGTTCCAGGAGGGCAAACCCCAGTTGATGCCGACGGTGAAGAGAATCGCTGCTCCACACAGCAAGAGCGCGAACCACCGCCAGCCATTCACCCATTCCTCCGCTACGACCCCTGATTCAGGGTTCTCCGTGGCCCGACTCACGCGCCACTTTCCGATCGAGGATCTGCTCCCGCGGTGCCGGCGGGCTTTGGTGAGAGTCGTGGGCTTCGACGCAGGCCCAATCGGTGGAGGTACCACTCACCGAAAACCAAGCCCGTTCGGAGGGCATAGCCGGTGGCTGCAGCGAGACCGATGGTGCTCGCCTCCGAGAAGTAGCGGACCGGGACCGGCACGTCTCCGATCCGAAAGCCGAACTGTACAGACTGGACGAGAAACTGCGAGTCGAAGGCAAATCCGTCGTCGTTCTCGTCGAATGGAATCGTCTCAAGGACGCTCCGCCGATAGGCGCGGAAGCCACTGTGCCACTCGCCGAGATTCTGGCCTGAGAGGATGTTCTCGATGAAGGTCAGCCCCCGGTTGGCCAGGTACTTGACCAATGGCATACCGCCACCCAGTGCCTCTCGGCGGGTGCGAATCCGGTTGCCGAGCACCACATCGCAGATGTCGTGGGACAGGACATCGAGGGCTGCCGGCGTCATTCGGGCGTCGTACTGATCGTCCGGATGGAGCATTACGATGTAGGAAGCGCCCCGCTCCAGGGCCAGGCGGTAGCAAGTCTTCTGGTTGGCGCCGTACCCTCGGTTCTCCGAGTGCTCGACCAGCGTCACCGGGAGTCGTCGGGCGATTTCACGTGTCTCGTCCGTCGAAGCGTCGTCGACCACGATGATCTCGTCCGCAACCCCTTCCGGGATACTCGCGACGATGCGCTCGAGGGTTGGAGCGGCGTTGTACGCCGGCATGACGATGACGTTGCGGGGTTTCATGATCTGGGAGGAGAGAACTCAGGCCATCGGGCAGAGACAGGACCGAGTGGAGAGCCTCGACGTAGCCTGGCGAAGGTTGATCTTAGCGGACGTGGATTTGTTTGGCCGGGTGGCTGAGTCGGTGCTGTGAACATTCCCCTGGCACCCGCTGCTACCAGTCCCTCGATGATTCGAACATTCCCCTGGCACCCACTGCTAGCACCCACTGCTAGCGCTCGATTTCGAGGTCCTCGGCGGGGGTGCCTGGGTCTTGTTCCGGTTCCTTGGCGATGATCACCGTGTCCGACACCGGCAGCAGCACTCGGTGGGTCCGTTCCCCGAACGAGACGTTGACCTCGTAGTACCCCAGTGCCTGAATTTGCAGCAGCGTTCCGACGCTACCTTGGAGGCCGAGCTGCGCGTTGTGGATCAAGACTTCTGACGGCAGTTCCATCGATCAATCCTCCACGTATCCCTGCTCTTTGTAGTCTTTGAGTTTGCGCTGTAGCGTGCGCAATCCGATGTCGAGCAGATCGGCGGCTTTGGCGCGGTGGCCCTCGGTGCGCTGCAGGGTTTCGAGAATCGCCTGCCGTTCGATCTCGGCCATGGTGCGCGGCTCGGCGGTGACCGGCTGCACCGGCGCTCCGGCGGACGACACGGTGGCCGAATCCCGCATGTCGGCGGGCAGATCTTGCAAAGTGATCTCCTCGCCCTGGTGAAACACGACGATCGATTCCACTCGGTTGCGCAGCTCGCGCACGTTTCCCGGCCAAGGAAAGCGGCTGAACACTTCCTGAGCCTCGGGGCTCAAGGCCCTGGGCTCTTTGCCCTGCTCGTCGCAATATTGCTTGAGGAAGAAGTCCGCCAGTAGCGGAATGTCGCTCGGCCGCTCGCGCAGCGACGGGATTTCCAGAGTGACGACCTTCAAACGGTAGTACAGGTCTTCCCGGAAGCGCCCTTTCTCCACCTCTTCCTCGAGGTCCCGGTTGGTCGCTGCCACCAGGCGAAAATCCACGTCCAGGAGGTCGGCACCGCCCACCCGCATCACCTGCCGCTCTTCGAGTACCCGCAGCAGTTTGACTTGCAGTTCCGGGTACAGTTCGCTGATCTCGTCCAGGAACAGAGTTCCGCGATGGGCCAGCTCGAATTTCCCAATCTTGCGCGACACGGCGCCGGTGAAGGCCCCTTTCTCGTGGCCGAAGAGTTCGCTTTCGAGGATGTCGCTCGGGATGGCGCCACAGTTGATCGCCAGAAATCGTTCGCTTTTGCGCGGACTGGCGTGGTGCAGGGCGTTGGCCACCAGTTCCTTGCCGGTACCGCTCTCGCCGATCACCAGCACGCTGGCGCGGGTCGGGGCGACCATCCGCATCTTCTCGAACAGCGTTTCCATCGCCGGTGCTTTGCCGATGATGTTCTCGAAGCCAAAGCGTTTGTCGAGCTGTTCCCGCAGGCTGGTCACCTCTTCGCGCAGGCGCTCCTTTTCGACCAGGTTGGAGACGCGGGTGCGCAGTTCGTAGAGGTCGACGGGCTTGGGTAGGTAGTCGTCCGCCCCGACGCGCATCGCCTCGACGGCGGAGTCGATACTGCCGAAGGCGGTGACCAGAATCACGGCGAGGGGGTGCTTTTCCTCCCGCACCGCGGCGAGAAATTCGAGGCCGTCCATGTTGGGCATCTTGAGATCGCACACGGCGACTTGTGCCCGAGTCGGATCTTCGGCGATGAACTTCAGAGCGTTGCGCGCATCGTCGAAGGTGCGGACTTCGAAGTCCGCCTTCTCAAGCGCGATGGCCATCGATTCCCGGGAGCCGGTTTCGTCGTCAATGATCAGAACAGAGGGTTTGCGAGCCATAGGCCGGCCATATTGGCACACCGCGAGGCGTCCGTCGAGATAAGATTTTTGCCTTCGCACCGAGCATCGACGGATTCTCGGCGCGCTACCGCCCAAACCTCATGGATTCTGCTCCCTCACAACTCGAAGGCGTCCTCGAAAAGGTCGTCTACTCCAACCCGGAGAACGCCTGGAGCGTGGTGCGCCTGAGCCTCGATCCCGGCGGCGAGGCCACTGCCGTCGGCAATCTCCTCGGTGTGCAGGTGGGGGAGAATTTGCGCCTCGAGGGAAGCTGGATCCAGGATCCGAAGTTCGGGCGGCAGTTTCAGGTGACCTCCTACCTGACGCTGACGCCGAGCACCTTGGCGGGCATCGAGAAGTATCTCGGCTCCGGCTTGGTGCCGGGCATCGGCAAGGTCATGGCGAAGCGTTTGGTGGCGCATTTCGGCTTGAAGACTCTGGACGTCATCGAGAACAAGCCGGAGCGATTGACCGAGGTTCCCGGCATCGGGCGCACCCGGGTGCAGCGCATCCGGGAGACCTGGGTGGAGCAGCGGGAGATCAAAGATCTGATGATCTTCCTGCAGTCCCATGACGTCGCCACCCACCACGCGATCAAGATCTACAAGACCTACGGCGGCGAGGCGATGGGAATTGTGCGGGAGGATCCGTACCGCCTGTCGGCGGAGGTCTGGGGAATCGGCTTCAAAAGTGCCGACCGCATTGCTGCCTCTCTCGGCCTGCCGCCGGATTCACCGCAGCGAGCCAGGGCCGGGTTGCTCCATCAGCTCGCCACGGCGGCGGATCAGGGACATGTCTACTTGCCGAGAAAGCGGCTGTTGGACGGCGGAATCGACCTGCTGGACGTGCCGGAGAGCAATCTGGTCGCCGCCCTCGCCGAACTCGAAAGCACCGGCGAAGCGGTCGTCGAAGAGCGGCCGGTCGACGAGGCGGCGGCCTACCTAAAGGCGCTCCACGTGGCCGAAACGGGGGTAGCCGAGCGCCTTCGGGTGCTCTTGAAAACACCGCCTCGGGATACCGCCATCAATGTCGAAAAAGCCCTGCAGTGGTTCGCCGGGCGCGAGCGCATCGACCTGGCGCCGCAACAGCGGGAGGCGATCCGCCGCGGCCTGACGGAGAAGGCGCTGGTCATCACCGGCGGGCCGGGAACCGGCAAGACCACCCTGGTGCGCGGCATCGTCAAGGTGCTGGCCGCCAAACGACAGCGCATCTTGCTGGCCGCTCCCACCGGCCGGGCGGCGAAGCGGCTCTCCGAGGCTACCGGCATGGAGGCTACCACCGTCCACCGCATGCTGGAGTTCAACCCGCAGACGCGCGGCTTCGAGCGCGGACCGGAGAATCCGCTGGCGGCGGACCTATTGATCGTCGACGAAGCTTCGATGCTGGACATTCACCTGGCACACAGCATCGTCAAGGCGCTACCGGACCGCGGGCGCCTGGTGCTGGTGGGGGATGTCGATCAGCTCCCGTCCGTCGGCCCGGGCAAGGTGCTGGCGGACCTGATCGCCTGCGGGCGCATCGAGGTCGTGCGCTTGACGGAGATTTTCCGTCAAGCAGAGCAGAGCTTGATCGTGGTCAATGCCCACCGGGTGAACGCCGGCGAGATGCCGCTGCTCAAGCCACCGCGCGCCGAGAGCGCAGCGAAGGCCGCCGATTTCTTCTTCATCGAGCGCAAAGAGCCGGAAGAGCTGATCGCGACCATCGCCTATCTGGTGTCGCAGCGTATCCCCCAGAGCTTCGGTGTGGACCCGGTGGAAGAGGTGCAGGTACTCACCCCGATGAATCGCGGGCCGCTCGGCACCGAGAACCTCAACAACGCCCTGCGCGCCCAGCTCAATCCATCAGGTGTCGAAGTTTCCCGCGCCGGCAGGATCTTTCGCGTCGGCGACAAGGTGATGCAAATCCGCAACAACTACGACCTCGGGGTCTTCAACGGGGACCTCGGCCGGGTGCTGGCGATCGATGAGGAGAACCAGAAGGTCGCCGTCTCCTTCGACGGCCAGGCAGTACAGCACGAATTCAGCACCCTTGACGAACTGGCACCGGCCTACGCCTGCTCGATCCACAAGTCCCAGGGCAGTGAATATCCTTGCGTCGTCCTGCCGCTCACCACTGGTCACTGGGTGATGCTGCGGCGAAACCTCCTCTACACCGCCCTCACCCGTGCCAAAAAGCTGGCGATCCTGGTAGGGGATCCGCGAGCCCTGGCGGTGGCGGTCAAGAATGCCGATCTGAAGGATCGCTTTTCGCTGCTGGCCGGGCGTTTGCGGGCTCAGTAGATTCCTCAAGCATTCCAGCTTGACAATCGCCTGACACCCACCGCCGAGGCCTCTTGCACATTCCCCTGGCACCTTTTGGATCCGGCACCTTTTGGATTCGGCACATTCCCCTGGCACCATTTGGATTCCGCGCTTGGTCTGAGGCCGAGGCGGCGGAGTTCGACAGCGATCTTGCCGACCAACGCCAAATCGATCCGGAGATCTGGGATTGAGGCGTATCGTCCTCGATACCTCTGCCTACTCGGCGTTCCTTCGCGGTCATGGAGAGATCCGAGCTGTTCTGCAGCGGGTCGCAGAGATCTTAGTGATCCCCGTAGTGTTGGGCGAATTGCGCGCAGGTTTTCGGAAAGGAAGCCAACGTCCCAAGAACGAGAAATTGCTCGAACAGTTTCTGGCTTCTCCTCGCGTTCGGGTGATTCCGCTGGATGAAGAGACGGCAGATCGATACGGCGAGATCGTCAGCAGTCTGCGAGCCGCGGGTCGTCCAATTCCGACCAACGACCTTTGGATCGCTGCCTCAGCGATGCAGTGGGCAGGTTATGTGGTGTCGACCGACAGCCACTTTCGCCACATCCCCCAGATCACCTCGGAGATTTTCTCTACCCGGTGACTTCCAGAAACGCGGTGTTTCCGCCATTCCCCTGGCACCTTCAGCGAGGCAGTGTTACCGCCATTCCCCTGGCACCTTCAGTGAGTGGTGTTACCGCCATTCCCCTGGCACCTTCAGTGGGCAGCACCTTCAGCGAGAAACGCGGTGTTACCGCCATTCCCCTGGCACCTTCAGCGAGGCAGTGTTTCCGCCATTCCCCTGGCACCTTCAGTGAGAAACGCGGTGTTACCGCCATTCCCCTGGCACCTTCAGTGAGCGGCACCTTCAGCGAGAAACGCGGTGTTACCGCCATTCCCCTGGCACCTTCAGTGAGCGGCACCTTCAGTTCGTGGCATCGGGCAGTCCAGTTGGAGGACAGCTCCACTCGTTTCCGCTTTGGAAGATCTCGAATCGTAGTGACAACGTCTCGTCGAGGCTCTCGGCAAGTTGACCGTCGAGGTGAATCGTCAGACTGTCGGTGTCGCGCTCATAGATCCAGTTGAGACCCTCGACCCGCGACGGTTCAGTCCACCTCGGTGATCGGACGTCCAGCGCTCGGGGTGGATTGGCGCGGACCCGGAGGATTCTTGCGGTCAGATCGGCGTCGAGTTCCGCCCGAATCGCCTTGGTCCAAGAATCGAAGAAGTTCGGGTAGAAGAGTCGGGTGATGACTTGCCAGCGAGGAATCGCTTGGTAGTGAGACTCGAAGAAGTCTTGAGAGTGGAACGTCAGAGGGGCTTGGCCTGGAAGATCCTCGACGGTTCTCGAGAAACGGCGCGCGAAGTCCCGGAGGCCAATTCGATTCATCGGCTTTGCCCAACCCGGTAGTTGCTCGTCGCCGAGAGGCTGCTCCAGGTGGGAGGACCACCAAGCGACCCACGACTCGTGGTGAAAGCCGATCAATACCCGTCGCCTCAGGTCCGTGGCCTCGAGCCGGTCAGTCCATCGAGAATCTGCCATGCAGCTTCCGCGCAGCGCCATCATCTGCATGTGTAGGTTCGCAATATCGATCAGCGCTTCGATCAGGTACGGGGACTCATGCAAGTTCGACCTAAGGCGCCAACTCGCCTCGAGGACCGGACTGGGATCTTCGAAGGCCTCGGCCCGTTGTAGAGCCTCGAACATCAATACGCGCTGTAGATAGAGGATACCGAGCAGATTCGGGAGCTTGGAGGAAAAGCCATTCCGAATGTCCCTTTTCCACTGTGGTGGCGAAGTCGAGTTCAGTGTTCTGATCAGTTCATCGAGGGCGTCCTCGTGCTGAGCAAGGAATGCTTCGACCTCCTGCGATAGCGGCGGCCGATTCTCACCTTCGTACTTTCGCAGCTCTGCGAGCCACGGCCTCCAGCTCTCGTTGAGCGCCTTGAAAACTTCACGCTTTTCCTCGGAAACCGTTGGCGAGATGTCGGCCTCTGGAGGCGCCAAGTCGATACCGAGGGGCGCCGCCAGGGTCACGAGCCGTAGCGCGGTGTCATTGATGTCAACGGGGGGGTATGCCTCAAGGAAGGTCCGGTTGTCCAGTACCTGCCGCCATCGCTTCTGGGCCTGCCGGTCGAGATGGTTCGCCCGCATCCATCCCACCGCGAGGACTGCGAGTACGAACAACACCAGAGCGGAACATCCGATTTTGATCCTCCGGCGGATTTTCGATGGTGCCACGATGTCTTTCTCCTCGGGTTGGGTGGCTAGCCGGGTCGGCGTTGCAGCGTGAGGACTATGTCATCTCGACGGACAGCTAGTTCCGCGATGTCCCTCAAGTCTCCTCAGAGGTCTTGCCCGCCCGATGGTCCCTTCTGTCTTTCTCGAGTCCCTGCCCGCGCCAGATGAAGTAGATCGCCGGGAAGACGACGAGGATGGCCACGAAGGAGGTGAAGACGCCGCCGACCATCGGGGCGGCGATGCGGCGCATGACGTCGGAGCCGGTGCCGGTGGCCCACAGGATCGGCACCAGCGAAAAGAAGGTGGCGGCGACGGTCATCAGCTTGGGGCGGATGCGCTGCACCGCGCCGTGGTCGACCGCTTCGCGCAGGTCGGTGTAGGTCGCCATGCGACCTTCCTCGCGCCAGGTGTCGTAGGCGAGGTCGAGGTAGAGGAGCATCACCACGCCATTTTCCACCGCCAGCCCCGCCAGGGCGATCATGCCGACGATCACCGCCACGGACCAGTTGTAGCCCAGTCCCGCCAGCAGCCAGACGGACCCGACGAGGGAGAAGGGGATGGCGGTGAGCACGATGGCCGTTTTCGTCACCGACCGGGTGTGGAGGTAGAGGATCAGCAGAATCAGCAGCAGGGTGACCGGCACGATCAACGCGAGACGCGCCCGGGCGCGCTCCATGTACTCGTACTGGCCGGACCAGAACACCGTGTAACCCGGCGGCAGGTCGACCCGGGCGGCGACTTCTTCCTTCGCCCGCTCTACCCACGAGCCGACATCGACGCCCTGGAGGTCCACATAAATCCAGGCGTTGGGCCGTGCGCCCTCGGACTTGATGCCCGGTGGCCCGTCCCGCACTGCAAGGCGCGCCACCTGCTCGAGCGGGATCTGGCCGCCGCTCGGGGTCGCGATGAGGATCTCTTGCAGCGCCTCCGGGGAGTCTCGCAGCTCCCGCGGGTAGCGCACGTTGATCGGGTAACGCTCGAGCCCTTCCACCGTCCAGGAGACGTTCATGCCGCCGACGGCGGAGCGGATCACGTCCTGGATGTCCTCCACCCGCAGGCCGAAGCGGGCGGCGGCCCGGCGGTCGATATCGAAGTCGAGATAGCTGCCGCCCATCACCCGCTCGGCGTAGGCGGAGAGGGTGCCCGGCAACGGCTTGACCACCGCTTCGATCTCCTGGGCTAGGGCTTCGAGGGTGCGCAAGTCCGGCCCGCCGACCTTGATCCCCACCGGCGTTTTGATGCCCGTCGACAGCATGTCGATGCGGGTCTTGATCGGCATCGTCCAGGCATTGGTCAGGCCGGGGATCTGTACTGCCCGGTCCATTTCGGCGATCAGCGCCTCGCGGGTCAGCCCCGGTCGCCATTCGCTCGGATCCTTGAGCACGATGGTGGTCTCGATCATCGACAGCGGCGCCGGGTCGGTGGCGGTGTCGGCGCGACCGATCTTGCCGAAGACGGACTCCACCTCCGGGAAGGTGCGGATGATCCTGTCCGTCTGCTGCAAGATCTCCCGTGCCTTGGTGATCGACAGGCCCGGGAAGGTGGTGGGCATGTAGAGGAGGTCGCCCTCCCACAGCGGCGGCATGAACTCCGAGCCGATCTTCTGAAGCGGGATCCAGGTCAGGATCAGCACCACGACCATCGCCGCGATCACCAGCCAGCGCCAGCGCAGGGCCAGGTGGAGCACCGGGGTGTAGAGGCCTGCCAGCAGGCGCGATACCGGATGGCGCTTCTCGCTGCGGATCCTGCCGCGCACGAACCAATACATCAGCACCGGCACGACGGTGACGGCGAGGATCGACGCCATGCCCATCGCATAGGTCTTGGTGAAGGCCAAGGGCCGGAACAGCCGCCCTTCCTGCGCCTGGAGAGTGAATACCGGCAGGAAGGAGACGGTGATGATCAGCAGGGTGAAAAACAGCGTCGGCCCCACTTCCTGAGCGGAGCGCAGGATGATCTCCCGGTGCGATCGCTTGCCGCGCCATTCTTCGTAGTGCTTGTGGGCGTTCTCCACCATGATGATGGCGGCGTCCACCAGCACGCCGATGGAGATGGCAATGCCGCCCAAGGACATGATGTTGGCTCCCAGACCCTGCCACTGCATGACGATGAAGGCGAGCAGGATCGACAGGGGGATGGAGACGATCGCCACCAGGGCCGAGCGGAAGTGGAAGAGAAACAGGATCAAGATCAGCGACACCACCAGCAGCTCTTCGAACAAGGTGTTCGTCAGCGTGGCGATGGAACGCTCGATCAGGCCGCTGCGGTCGTAGGCGACGGAGATCTCGACGTCCTCCGGCAAGCCGGCCGCGAGTTCCTCGAGGCGCCGCTTCACCCGTTCGATGGTGGATCGGGTGTCGGCGCCGGCGCGCACCACCACGATGCCGCCGACGGTCTCTCCCTCACCGTTCCAGTCCGCCAGGCCGCGGCGGATCTCCGGCCCGAGTTGGACCTGGGCGACTTCTTCGAGCAGCACCGGCACGCCGCCGGGTCCGGTGGTGAGGACGATCTCCTCGAGGTCCGCGAGGTCTTCGATGTAGCCGCGGCCGCGCACCATGAATTCGCGCTCGGCCATTTCCACCAGGCGGCCGCCAGCGTCGAGGTTGGAGCGCTGGATGGCCTCCTTGACGGTCTTCAAGTCCACCCCATAGGCCCGCAGGCGCACCGGATCCACTTCCACCTGATACTGCCGCACGAAACCGCCGATGGAGGCCACTTCGGAGACCCCTTCGACGGCGGAGAGCCCGTACTTCAGGTGCCAGTCCTGATAGCTCCGCAGCTCCGCCAGGGAGCGCTCGGGCGAGTTCAGCACGTACATGAAGGCCCAGCCGACGCCGGTGGCGTCCGGACCGAGCTGGGGGGTGACCCCGGGCGGCAGCTCGCCGGTCAAGGCGGAGAGGTATTCGAGCACCCGCGAGCGCGCCCAGTAGAGATCCGTGCCGTCCTCGAAGATCACGTAGACGAACGAGAAACCGAAGAACGAGTACCCCCGCACCGTCTTGGCGAAGGGCACCGACAGCATCTTGGAGGTGATCGGGTAGGTCACCTGGTCCTCGACCACCTGCGGCGCCTGGCCGGGGAAATCGGTGTAGAGGATCACCTGTACGTCGGACAGGTCGGGAATGGCGTCCACCCGCGTTTGGCGGATCGACCACAGGCCGCCGAGCACCGTCAGCAGAACCGCCACCAGTACCAGAAGCTGATTCTTGAGGGACCATTCGATGAGGCGATTCAGCATTCGGATCTCCTCGTCAGGGCTCGGAATGATCGCCGTGCCCGGAGTGATCCGACGGGTCGGTCATCTCGTGGGCCGCATCGGGCGCCGCCGGAGAGGGATCCGCCATCGCCGGGTCGGTCATCAGGGGGGCGGTGGCCGGTCTCTCGCTACGCTCGGCGACCATCTTCTGCACCGCCTCGCGCAGGGTGGACTCGGAATCGAGCAGGAACTGCGCCGAGGTCACCACCCTTGTGCCTTCATCGAGGCCGGAAAGGATCTCTGTGTAGCCGTCCGCACGGTGACCGAGGACGATCTCCCGCGGCGCGAAGCGGCCCTCTCCGAGGGCTTCGACCACCACGTTGCGCTCGCCCGTCCGCAGCACCGCATGGGAGGGCACGACGAGGGCGTCGGGCACCTGGATGGGGTTCAACTCGACGGTGGCGTACATGCCCTTGCGCAGACGGCCGCGCGGATTCGGCACCTCGACCATCGCCCGCATGGTGCGGGTTTCCTCCGACAGTTCCGGTTCCAGGTAGCGCACCGTGCCCCGGAAGGTCTCGCCGGGGAAGTACGACAGTTCGATCAGGGCTTCGGTGCCTTCCCGCACCGCGGCGAGTTGACTTTCGAACAGCTCCACCGAAACCCATAGGTTGCTCAGATCGGCGATGTGGAACAGCTCCATTCCCGGCTCCACGGCCATCCCTTCGAGGCCCGCCATGCGCTTCATCACCAGGCCGCCGGAGGGCGCGGCCACGCTGAGGGTACGAAACACCTCGCCGGTCTCCTCCAAGCGGGCGATCTGCTGGGGGGCGATGTCCCAGTAGGTCAGCCGCACTCGCGCCGACTCGACCATCGACTCCGCCCGCTCGAGTGCGTCCGCCGGCGCGTCGCGCATCTCCTCGACGAACTCGAGGGCCGACAGCAGCTCGCGCTCCGTCTGCACTAGCTCCGGAGAGTAAATCTCAAAAAGCGGCTGGCCGCGACGCACCTCCTCGCCGACGTAGTTGACGTAGACCTTCTCCACCCAGCCCTTGTACTTGGTGGTGACGGTCACCATGCGCTGCTGGTCGAACTCCAGGTAGCCGACGGTCCGGATGGGCTGGTTGAGGTCGCGGCGAGTCACCTCGGCGGTGCGAACGTTCATGTTCTGGACCATCTCCGGTTCGATGCGGATAGCGTCCGCGGCGGGGTGCGCTGGATGGTCGTCGGCGAAATCCCCGTCGCTGCCGCGCACCGGGGTCAGATCCATGCCGCAGATCGGACACTGGCCGGGACCGTGCTCGATCACGTGGGGGTGCATGCCGCAGGTCCAGAGCGGATCCGGGTCGTCCTGCGAGGCCGGCTGTTTTGCGGATGTGCCGCGAAGGCCAAGGAGATCCGCCGGCAGAAACTGGCCGAGGACGATGCCGAACAGTAGCGCCCCGACTCCGAGGGCGATCATCAAGAGGGGGCGGGAGCGTTGCGGGGAAGGGCTCATGGGATGGACTCCGGGCGGTGAGGGTTTCGAGGCGTGGGGAGTGCTGAGGTGCCGGGTGTCAGGGGAGCCGCGACGGCGTGCTCCAGTCGCGCCCAGGCGATGGCGAGGTCGGCGCGAGTGCGGGCGGCGGCGATGCGCACTTCGAGCAACACCACCTCCGCATCGAGCAAATCGACGGCGTTCAGTTTTCCGGTGCTGTACGCCGTCTCGGCGGAGCGTAGGGCCTCTCGCGCCTGCCTTTGGAGAACTCCCTCCAGCAGCTCGAGGTGCTCGAAAAGCAGCGGGATGCGCGCCACCAGGTCGCCGATGTCGGCTTCGATCTCCGCGAGAAGGCGGCGCCTTTCCGCCTCCGCCGCGCGCCGGGAGGCGTCCGCTTCTTCGACCCCGGCCGCCAACTTGCCCCGCCGGACTGGCAGATCGACGGAGCCCGTCAGAGCGAGAGTGTCGTCGCCGTTTCCTTCGGGCGCGATGCGCCGCCCGGCATCGTCGTCGCGGCGGCCGACAGCGGTATAGGACAGGCCGAGACGCCAGTCCGGGAGAAAGTTTTTTCTCGCCAGTTCACCGAGCGTGCCGGCGGCGGCGATGCGGGCCTCGGCGGCGGCGACTTCCGGCCGGTGGGAGGCGGCGAACTCGCACAAAGCCTCTACCGACAGGCTGTCCGTCTGAACTGCCGGCAAGGGCGGCGGCTCGATCGGCTCCGAAGCCGGCCGGTCCCGCAGCGCATTGAGCATGGCTGTCAGGTGGATCCGGCGCTCCCGAATCTCCAGCAGGCGGGTGTCGGTGTGGGTGATCTGCGCCTGGATGCGGAGAATCTCCTGCTGGAGGCCCGTGCCCGACGAGTACCGCGCCTGGGCTGCTCGCTCATAGCGCACCAGGGCACTTCGCTCCGTTTCCACGATGCCCTGGTAGTCCGAGAGAAAGGCCAGCTCGTGGACCAGGCGGCGGGCTTCGGTGAGCGTTTCGAGGCGCACCGCTTCGACTTCCGCTTCCGCCACCGCGGTGGCATAGAGCGCCGCCTGCTCCCGCAGAGCGAGCTTGCCGAACCACGGCAGCTCTTGTTCGATGGCGACGCTGAACTGCTGCGGCCCGGTGCGCGTCTCCGGCGAGAGCACGAAGAGTTTCAGCGACGCCACGGGATCCGGCATCGCGCGCACCTGTGGCACCCGGGCTGCGGCCGCCGCCGCCCGTTGGCGGGCGCGGGCGATCACCGGACTGCGCTCCAGCACTTCTTCCAAGACGAGCCGGAGGTCTGATTCCACGCCGGCGAGCAGCTCCTCGACGCCAGGACTTCTCGAGGGGGTTCCTTTCGGGGCGGAACTCTCCGATTCCGCCGCGGCCGGGGGAGCGCCTTCGAAAGCGGTGGCTATCGGCGTCTGGGACCATCCCCAGGCCGTGAGCCCAAGAAACTGGCCTACGACCAGCCAGGGCAGGATCTTTGATTCAGCCATGATTCTCCTTTCGGGTACGGTTCATCGCGCGCCGCATGGGGCGCGAAACGCACTACACCGAAGGGGGAATCAAAGGAGCAGAGAGCTGTTCAGCGTGTAGAGGGGGCCTGGCCTGAGTCGCTCCGTTCGACCCCTGGGTACCTCCTCCGAGAACGAGGGGGAGGGCACAAAGGCGGGTACGGCGGCCACTCCGTCCAGAGAGATCGGCATTGTGGGAACAGCCGTTGGCTTCGCTTCGGGAACGAGGGTCGCGGCACAGCAGGTGGTCGTCGCGGGGGTACCGAAGGTTCCCGTGGACTGAGGGTCGGAGGACGGAGTGGCGGCGCGCGCAGTCTCCGCCATGGCGTCCTGTGTCGGGCAGTGGGCGTCGTCCCGTCCCTTGTCGGCCACTTCCAGCAGCGCGCAATGGTCCGGCCCGCAAGCTCCGCACAGTACCGGATTTCCGACTACCGTCAGAGCGAACAGGCTCAAGGCGACCCATAGGCGACGCGACTTCATGATGCAAGCCTAGCTGCTGCTGCCGACTGGGCGCAAGGGCCATTCCCCAGTGGGCGTGGGGATCACGCGGCGGCGGCGGGGAGGGATATTGATCTGTCACGGACACGGGTATGTGTTTTCTTATTCTATTTTATGCATTTACTTTTCGTGTAGTATGCGGTGTTTCTTTTGTTAAAAATGTGGAGTGAGTTGTGGGTGCTTTCCCGGTTCCCGTGGTTGTGACCGTTTCGTGGAGAGGTGAACGGGAGGCCCGTTTGGGTGAGTGCTCTCTCGCTACCGGCTCGCGGCAGAGATGGAAGCAACTGAGATCTTCACTCTCCCTGACCGCAGGGACTTGCCACAGGAGGCATCATGGCTGAAAAGAAGTCGAAACCGCCCGCCACGACGATCGTCGGAGAGGAGAACGCGCCGATCACCACCCTCGCCATCGGCGAGGAGCACCAGATCACCACGCTGGTTGGAGAGGAGGCTCAGCCGACCGCAGACCTGGAGCGGGTGATGGCAGCGTCCCAGGACGAGGGGACGACCACCGTGGTGGGAGAGCACAGCCCGCCGTCCGGCACCTTCGCCGCGACCACCACGGTGGTCGGTGAAGAGCATCAATTCACCACGACCGCTGTCGGTGAGGAGCAAGGTCCGACCACGACCGCCGTTGGTGAGGAGCAGGGTCCGACGACGACCGTCGTTGGCGAAGAGGACCCAACGACCACCGCCGTTGGCGAAGAGCAAGGGCCGACCACGACCGCTCTTGGCGAAGAGGGCCCGACGACCACTGCCGTTGGTGAGGAGCAGGGTCCGACCACGACCGCGATTGGTGAAGAAAACCCGACCACCACCGCGATTGGTGAAGAAGACCCGACCACCACCGCGATCGGTGAAGAAGACCCGACCACGACCGCGATTGGTGAAGAAAACCCGACCACCACCGCGATCGGTGAGGAGCAAGGTCCGACCACCACCCTCGTCGGCGAAGAAAACCCGACGACGACCGCCGTCGGTGAGGAGCAGGGTCCGACGACCACGCCGGTGGGCGAGGAACAGGGTCCGGCTCAGGATGTCGGCGGAGTGACCACTACCGTCTACGGCGAGGAGCACGTCACCACGACCGCGGTGGGTGAGGAACACGGTCCCACCACCACCGCCGTGGGCGAAGAGCAGGGCCCTGCTCCCGCGGTGGGTGGTGCCACGACGACCGTGGTGGGTGAGGAACATCAAACCACGACCGCCGTGGGTGAAGAGCAAGGGTCCACCACCGCCGCCGTGGGCGAGGAGAGGGGCGGCCCCACCACCACCGTGGTGGGCGAAGAGGGACCGGGTGGAGGGCCGGGCGGCGGCAATCCCTTCGGCGGTTTCTGATCATGCCGCCGAGGACCGACCCGGAGCCCAACGCGGAGATTCTGCTGGCGGGAGGGGATGCCGATCCGAACCTGGCGACCCTCCTGGCTCGTCTACAGGATCGTCGGTTGTCCTGCCAATCGTTGCTGGTGGGTGCCCGCAGCCATCCTCGGGTGAGCTGGGATCTGTCGAGCGATGAGTTGTGGGTCGACGGCCAGCCGTGTAGGCCTCGGGCGGTCTTTGTGCGTCACGATGTTTTCACCAGCCTGGCCGAGCGCCGACCCGAGCCGGGTTATCGGGCGATGGCGTGGTTCACCGCCCTGGGTGGCTGGCTGTTGGCGCATCCGGAGGTGCGGTTGCTCAATCGCGAGAGTTTCCAGCGAGTGACCAACAAACTCCAGGTGCTCGACCTGGCCCGGCGGTTGGGTTTGGCGACTCCGCGGACCCTGGTGAGTAACGATCGGGAGCTGCTCTTGGAACGGGTGAAGGAGGCGCCCTTGGTCGTCAAACCGGTCAACGGTGGCGACTTCACCCGACCGCTGGAAGACGTCTTGCCGGCCGCGAGCCACCGCGATGGGGCGCTGGCCTCGCCTTCGATCATCCAGCAGCGATTGGTCCCGCCCGAGGTCAGGGTCTACGGTATCGCCGGCGGCTTTTTCGCCTTTCACCTGCAGGCCGATGCCCTGGACTACCGCTCCACGGCCGATTGCAAGGTGCTGCCGGTGGGACTCGACACTCTGCCTGACAGCCTGTTGGAGCGCCTGGGTGCATTGATGGAGCGCCTCGGTCTCAACTTCGGCGCGGCGGATTTCAAGGCCGACGCGGACAGTGGGGAGTTGCTTTTTCTGGAGATCAACAACGGACCGATGTTTGCCGCCTTTGACGCCGCCGGCGAAGGCTGCCTCACCGGCGCCATGGCCGACTTCCTCGCCGGTGGATGACCCGGTCCGTTCCCCTCGCATCGGAGGCGGTCGAAGCGCCTCCGGGGCTGCGCCGGGTCCTGGCAGCGATCCACCTTCGCTCCCCGACGGCCTTCGACTTTCCGTCGGCGGTTCCGGCGGCGGCCGCAGGGCCGCGGGAGCCGGTTTCCCCGGCGATGCGGGGTCGGCTGGAGGAGGCGTTGCGAGATCGGCTCTACAGCGCCGCCTTTGCCCGCCCGCTCCCCGGAGCCGCGGAGTCCGTGGCCGGGGGCCTAGGAACCGGCGCCTCGGTGTTCGCGGAACCGAACCGCGAAGACGCCGCGCTGGGGCCCGAAGAACTCGCCAGTCGCTTGCGAGAGGCCAATCAGGGCCGCGAACGCTGGCTTGCCGGCTGGCGCATCGAGTCGGTCCGGTCGTCCGGTGAGATCGTCGCCGCAAGGGGCGACCTCCGACGCAGTGCTCGGTTCGGCGACTACGCTCTGACCTTCAGCGAGGATTTGCGGCCCTTCGGCGGAGCCGCCGCCACCTTGCGCCTGGCGGTCGATTCATTGACGCTGCAAGCTGGGGTCTACACCGTCTTTGGGGAAGCGCTGCCCGAACCGGGAGACCGTTCGCCGGCACTGCGTCTCTACCTGGCTACCGCCGGTGCGGCCTTGCCGGACCTCTACGCTGTGCTCACCGGTGAACTCAATCGGCGCCAGGTTCCGTTCACCTTGAAGAGCATGCTGGTGCCGGGCGAACGTCATCGCCTAGACGCCACCGTTTTGTACCTGCCTCGCCGGCACCACGCTCTAGCCCGGCGAGTGGCCGATTGGCTCTCGGGACAAACCCTCGGGCCGGCGGTGCCGCTGTTCACCGCGCCTCTCGCTCCGGGTATCGGTTTGGCGCAGAGTCCCGGCAATGGCGAAAGTTTCGGTATGCACCGCTGCCGCCTCCTGGCCGAGGGGGTGGTGGAGGCTTGGCTCTCGGGACACCAAGACGTCACCCACCGTCTGCAGGCGGTGGCCGAGCGGTTCCGCGCGGCGCACCTCGATCTCGCGCAGCCCCATCGGGGAAGGATAGACGGTCGGGCGCTCGCCCCATCATCGGCTGCACCGCCGGGGGCTCCCACCGCAGCGGTCGAGCAGTCCATCGCCCTTTGCACCGAGCGCGGCTGGTTGCCCGCGGGAGTCCGTTGGCAGGCCACCGACGTGACCCGGCGCAACTCGAACGTGGCGCTGCGGGCGGTATCTGAGGTCGACGGTGACGCGGCGGTGTCCTACGGTTTCTTCCTCAAGAAGCTGCGAGTGATGGGCGAAGAGAGTCGGCGAATGATGGAGCGGGAAGCCGCCGTCTATCGCCTGGCGAGCCGGGACCCCGCCTGCGCGGCGCTGGGCGATCTCCTGCCCCGGTTTCACGGCTTCGACCGTGCGTCCGGGATTCTGTTGCTGGATCTGGTGGAAGACGGTGCGACGCTCGTCGAGCGGCAACGGTCCGGCGCCCGTGCAGCGAGGACCTCAGCCGCCGCCTTGGGGCGGGCACTGGCTCTCCTCCACGGCCAGGTCGATCCGTCGACCCGCCTCGATCCCGGACTGTTCCCGCGCCAGGTGCCGGGTATCTTCACCGCTCACCGGGGAGGCCCTCTCCTCGATTGGCTGTCGTCCGGACAGAAGCGACTGGTGGAGGAAATCGGTAAACACCCTCTTCTCGCTTCAATTCTCGATGCGGCCGTTGCCGATTGGCGGTTCGACTGCTTCACCCACGGCGACCTCAAGTGGCAGAACGCCCTGCTGGAGAGGTCCGGTCGTCTTTACCTGGTGGACTGGGAGCTCGCGGATGTGGGCGACGCGGCATGGGATGTCGGCAGTGGGCTACAAGATTGGATCGCCGAAGCGGTTCGACGGCCAGGGCACCGGCTTGAACTCCGCGCTGCGGCCCGAGCCTATTGGGCGGCCTACCACACGTCTCCTGCCGTCGCCTTCGATGCCGCCAGCTTCGATCGCCGCTGCCGGGTGTGCGCCGCGGCCCGCCTGCTGCAGGCCGCTTTGGAAGAAATGCGCGCGCAAGATCCTCAGTCCACCATCGCCCCCGCCGCCGGTAGCCTCCCGAGGCGGCTAGTGGACCAAGCGATCTCTCTGCTCGAGAACCTGAACGACGCGGACCCCTGGCCGCCCTGACGATTCGACCTCTCCGGAATGCTGGCCATTGGTTCTAGGTTGTTCGGATCGATGCGCCGTCCGACCGTCATCGTCTGCTTCCTCGCGCTGCTGCTCGTCGCATCGGCGGGGTTCGCCTTGCCGTTCGGCCTCGGTTCGGCGGTCGAGGCGGTCGAGGTCAACGCACCACCCTCTGAGTTCCTGAACTCGCCCGACGGGGCCGAGGTTTTGCCATCGGCCCCCGCTCTCCCCAGCCTGCTGCGGCGGGGACCTCCAGTCCTCGGTGTCTCTTGCGCGACGACACCGAACCAACGGACTTGGAGGAATCATGAGACGAATTCGCAGCCGACTGGCGAAGATCCTGCTCTTCGCTACCTTGGAGGTGGGGGCCTTGATGGGCGTCCCCATCCGACCGCAGGACATTGAGTTTCTAACCCGCCAGATGGCCGCCGCCGTCTTGGTGGAGGCCGAAGAAGAGAACGATCAGGACAGCTCGGAGCCCGGGCCGACGCGGCGCGCATTCGAGAAGCGTTCGGCCTCGAAGAGGCGCCGTGATGCCGGTCAAGAAGTTTCGCTCCGTCGCCGAGATGCCGGAAGTCGAGCCGCTGCCGCCCCTCGACCCGGACAATCTGCGCATTGCCTGTGAGCTGAGCGAGCTGGCCTACGCTCTGCGGCCCTGGAGGTTCGAGCCGGGTGTGCGCAAATTCCCCTCGGTGGAGGAGCTTTGGCGACACCGCCACGCCTGGGAGAAGGAGCAGATCCGCTCCCGGAGGCGAATGAAATGAATCAACCCGCAGCGGAGGTCCAACTGAGGACTTTGCTCCGAAGCGGTCGCTCAGGCGTCGCTCAGGCCTTCGACCAGCGGTCGTAGAAGTCGAAGGCGGTGGCTGCCAGGGCGAGGGCCGTGGCCAGGGCCAGGACGGCGAGCGGATCGCCAGGGTGGGTGAGGCCGCCGGCCAGGCCTGTTGTTTCGGCCAGGCCGAGCCGTGGCCAGGTCCTGGCGCCGAGGATCACCGCGGCGGCGCCGCCGGTGGCGATGCCGATCTTCTCGATTGTCCGGATGGCCCAGGTGGCGCGGTGGGTGCGCTCGTCGCGGCCCTTCAGGCGCGCGCGCAGCCAGATCAACCGGGGATCTTCCGGCGGCGCCGCGGCGCGTAGGGCCCGGGCGTCGGCAGCGAAGAGTTCGTCCAGCCACAGGTGCTCGCCGCACCGGGCGCAGGCCCGGGCGTGGGCCGCCAGAACGGGGTCGGCGGTCAGTCGGCCGTGGCGGGCTGCCCGGGCGACGGCGTCGGTCTGCGGGCAAGGAGATGGGGTCATCGGGTCGTCTCCGGAGTGATTCCGCCCTCGCGCAGCAGGGCCGCCATTCTCTGGCGGGCTCGGAAGGCGATCACCCGAATGCTGGCCGGCGCAAGGTTCAAGATTTCGGCGATTTCGGCGTGGCGCGCCCCTTCGACATGGGCCAGCCACAGGACTTGCCGCTCGCGCGGCTTCAGCTTGGCCATGGCGCCGGTCAAATCCTGGCGGATCTCTCGTGCGCCGGCCGCCGAGGGAACGGCCGGCTCGCCTTCGATCTCTCCCGCCGGGCGGCGGCGGCGGTGGTGGTCGCGCAGCAGGTTGCTGGCGATGCGAAACAGGTAGTGGCGCAGGTGCAGTTCGCTCTCCGGCTGAAAGTCCGCCCGCAGCAACCGAAGATAGCTCTCCTGGGTCACATCCTGCGCCAGGCTGGAGTCGCCGCTGGCGCGGGTCAGATAGGCCCACAGCGAACGAGCGGTGCGGTCGTGGAAGGCGCTGAAGGTGGCTTCGTCGGCAAGCAGAGCGCGGGCCGAACGAGAACGTCCTCGGAAGGCGGCAATGGCCTCCGAGGGGGTCCCGAACAGCGAGGGGTTGGAATCGCTCACACCGACCACCGACATGGGTTCAGTCTACCGATGGCGCCGGCTCCAGGAGACCCCAGCTCCGCGAGAGGAAGTAGGCGACTCCCGCCGACAACAGGAAACCCACCCCCAGGGCGATGCCGAGGGTGCCCAGGAAGGTGAAGCCCTCGTAGGAACCTGCGATCAGGTGGCGCTGAACGAAGAAGGCGATGCCGCCCACCAGCAGAATCAGGCCGGCCTGGATCGAGCCGAGGATTCGGCCGAAGGGATTGCCTTTCTCCTGGGTCGCCGACTCGACGAAGCGCGTGCCCGCCTCGCTTTGCAGAAAGGCGAGCATCTCTTGGGAGGAGTCGAACTTGTCGAGCAGGCGGGTCTGCAGGTCCAGTTTGGCGCGGGCGATTTCTCGGCTGCGGCGGCTGTGTAGAAGGGTCCGCACCAGCCAAATGGGGCCGAGAACCACGCTGAGGATCGCGATCAGGGGTGCAAAGTCGTTCATGAAGTCTTTCCTCTCGAAGTCAGGCGCCGATGGAAGGCCTCGGCGCTCGGTGTTCGTTGGCTATTACCGGGAGGAGGGGAAAGGGTTAACAGGCGGGCCGGAAATTTCGGCCCCTGGTCGAGGCGCCAGGCACCGATTCGACGGGTTCCATCGTCCAGCAAGCCCGCTGGATGGGCCGGCGGCGGGGACCGGTATAGTTTGGCGACTCGGTTTTCTTTTCACTCCACTTTGGGATCGATCACGATGCGACACGCGCTGATTTTCGTTCGGGTGGTACTGGTCTTCGCTTTCTCGCTGGCTTCTCTACCGCTGTTGGCGACCCATGGAAACCACCAGGGCCATCACAGCCACGTCCGGTCCGTCGAGGACGCGACGGCTCCTGTCGGAAGTCCGTCGGAGGAGACCGCGGACGAGGGAATGGACAAAGATTCCGAATGGCAGGTGAATTCTCCGCCGGAGGCCTTCGGTTCGCTGACGGAGGTCGCCCTCGATGTGACTTCCGGCACCTGGATGAGCCTCGATGTGTCGCCGGACGGCACGGAGATTGTGTTCGACCTGCTCGGCGATCTGTACTTGCTGCCGATCGAGGGCGGAGAGGCGAAAAATCTCACCTCCGGCCTCGCCTGGGACATGCAGCCGCGGTTCAGCCCCGATGGTGAGCGCGTCGCCTTCACTAGCGATCAGGGCGGCGGCGACAATGTGTGGGTGATCGGCCGCGACGGCTCCGGCGCCCGGGCGGTGACGAAAGAGAGCTTTCGTCTCCTCAACTCGCCCGCCTGGACGCCGGACGGCGACTTCCTGATCGCCCGCAAGCACTTCACGTCGCGCCGTTCCCTCGGCGCCGGCGAGCTGTGGATCTACCACGAGAGCGGTGGCGATGGCGTGCAGATGGTGGAGAAGCCCAATGAGCAGAAGGATCTGGGTGAGCCGGCCGTGTCGCCGGACGGGCGCTGGGTGTACTTCAGTCAGGACACGACGCCGGGCTCGCGCTTCCAGTACAACAAGGACCCCAACACGCAGATCTACGAGATCCGCCGGCTGGACCGCGAAGACGGTCGGATCGAAGACTTCGTCAGCGGTCCCGGTGGTGCGGTGCGGCCGACGCCTTCGCCGGACGGCAAGACCCTCGCCTTCGTTCGCCGCGAGCGCACCGAGAGCGTGTTGTTCCTAAAGGACCTGACCTCCGGCGAGGAGCGCCCGCTGTACCGTCAGCTCGACCGCGACATGCAGGAGACCTGGGCGGTCCACGGGGTGTACCCGACCTTCGCCTGGACCCCGGACTCGGGCTCCCTGGTGGTGTGGGCCGGCGGCGAGATCCGGCGCGTCGATGCGGTCACCGGCGAGGCGCAGACGATTCCCTTCCGGGTGCAGGACAGCCGCGCCGTCGCCCCGGCGGTGCGGGTCCCGGTGGAGGTGCACCCGCAGCGCTTCCCGGTGCGCATGCTGCGCTGGGTCCAGGTGTCACCCGCCGGCGACCGGGTGGTGTACCAGGCTTTGGGTCATCTGTGGGTGCGCGATCTCCCCGCGGGCACCCCGCGCCGGCTGACCCGCCAGCAGGAGCACGGCGAGTTCTATCCCTCCTTCTCGCGGGACGGCCGCTCGATCGTCTACACCACCTGGGACGACGCCGAGCTGGGCACCGTCCGCATCGCTCCTGCCGGCGGCGGCGAGGGCCGGGTGATCACCGCCCAGCCGGGACACTACGTGGAGCCGGTGTTCTCGCCGGACGGTGAAACGGTGGTGTACCGCAAGGCCACCGGCGGCTGGCTGCGCACCCCCACCTGGTCGGCGGAGCCGGGGATCTACCGCGTGCCGGCTGCCGGCGGCCAGAGCGAGCGGATCACCCGCCAGGGCTTCGACCCGCACTTCGGCGCGGCGTCCGACCGCGTCTTCGTGATGCGCTTCGGTGAGAACGACACCCGCATCCTGGCGTCCATCGACTTCGACGATCGCGAAGAGCGAGAGCACCTGTCCAGCCAGGCGGCCACCGAGATGCGCTTGTCGCCGGATGGCCGCTGGCTGGCCTTCCGGGAGCGCTTCAAGGTGTTCGTGATGCCCTTCACGGCGACCGGCAAGAGCTTCGAGATCGGTCCCAAGGCCAAGGCGCTGCCGCTGAAGGAGGTGTCCGACGAGGCCGGCGAGTACCTCCATTGGTCCGGCGGCTCCGACCGCCTGCACTGGGCCCTCGGGGCGAATCTGTTCACCGTCGCGCTAGCGGATGCCTTCGACTTCCTGGCGGAGAGCGAAGTCGCTGATTCCGAGAGGGCGGACCCGGAAGAAGACGACAACAAGGTGCCCAGCGAGCGCGTCGCCATCGGCTTCGAGGTGGAGAGCGATCGGCCCGAAGGCACCATGGCGCTGGTCGGCGGCCGGGTGATCACGATGAAGGGCGACGAAGTGATCGAGGACGGGGTGGTGGTGATCGAGGGCCACCGCATCGCCGCCGTCGGTGCCCGCGGGGAAGTCGACGTGCCGGCCGGCGCCCACACCGTGGACGTTTCCGGTAAGACCCTGATCCCCGGCCTGGTCGACGTCCACTGGCACGGCTCGATGGGGCAGAACGGCCTGCTGCCGGAGCAGAACTGGTTCAACTACGCCACCCTGACCTACGGCGTGACCACCCTCCACGACCCGTCGAACGACACCGCCACCGTCTTCGCCGCCGGCGAGCTGGCCCGCGCCGGCCGGATCACGGCGCCGCGCATCTTCTCGACGGGCACCATCCTGTATGGCGCCAAGGGCGACTTCAAGGCGGAGATCGACAGCCTGGACGACGCCCGTTTCCACCTGAAGCGATTGAAAGAGGTGGGGGCGATCAGCGTCAAGAGCTACAACCAGCCGCGGCGCGATCAGCGTCAACAGGTGATGGCCGCCGCCCGCGAGCTGGAACTGATGGTGATGCCCGAAGGCGGCTCCCTCTTCCAGCACAACATGACCATGGTGGTGGACGGTCACACCGGCATCGAGCACTCCATACCGGTGGCCGCGATCTACGACGATGTGCGCCAGCTATGGGCTGCCACCGACGTGTTCTATACCCCCACCCTGGTGGTGGGCTACGGCGGCCTGTGGGGAGAGGAGTACTGGTACGCCAAGACCAACGTGTGGGAGGACGAACGGCTGCTCGCCTTCGTGCCCCGATCGATGATCGATGCCCGCTCGCGGCGCCGCACTCTGGCGCCGGACGAGGAGTGGGGCCACTTCCACAACGCCCGGGTGGCGGCCGAACTCGCCGCCGACGGGGTGGGGGTGACCGTCGGCGCCCACGGCCAGCGCGAGGGGCTGGCGGCCCACTGGGAACTGTGGATGCTGGAGCAGGGCGGCATGACGCCACACGAAGCGCTGCGTTCCGCCACCTTGACCGGCGCCCAGTACCTGGGGCTCGATAGCGACGTGGGATCCCTCGAAGTGGACAAGCTGGCGGACGTGGTGGTGCTCTCCGCCAACCCGCTCGAAGACCTGCGCAACAGCAGCGAGGTCGAGCACGTGATCTTGAATGGTCGGCTGTACGACGGCCGCAGCCTGGAGCAGCTCCACCCGGAGTCGAAGCCGGTAGAACCCTTTTACTGGCAGCGGGAGGCGGGGTTCTTTACCAACCGCTGAGGTGGCTGAAACCTCCGGAGGAAGACGAGTCCGGGCTGGGAGGGGCCACCAACCGGCCCGAACCCGCCTCCCTCGGAAGAATCCAAACGCCAAGTGCCTCGGAGGATGTATCAACTCAGAAGTCTGATCTTGAAGAAAACCCAAGGCGGGGGCACGCCACCGTGGTCGTTGCCGCCGGTCTGCTCGGCAGCGCCGAACGCGACCGGGTATTTCGATCTGGCCTCACCGCTGGTGCAGTTCGGTGGGCCGTTCAGCGGCGGCACCGACCTGATCGTCTGGCGCGATACGAAGGCGGCGCCGGAGGGCGGAACCGGTCCGCTCGGTTGCGGCGGTCCTCCCTCGTGGTATCCGCTGCGCGAGCAGGACGTCCACGCCTACGACGAGGACGGCAACCAGGCCCTCAACGTCTCCAACTCGGCCTTCTTCCCACTCGCTACCCAGCGCATGCCGGCGAACGATCTAGGGGCACTCGGGTTCGGGCGCTGGGACCCTTCCACGGCGCCGGTCCCTACCGGCCGGCGCCGTCGTGGGTGATGCCGCTGCTCACCGCCGCCGGCCGCTACAGCTTCAGCTTCGCGGCCAGCCCCTGGTACACCGTCTGCGGCCTGGATCCGGAGTGACGGGCTCTCAATACCCTGCCGCTTGGCCGTCTTTCCTGGATTCCGACGCGCCGTAGTACACCTTGTTTGCGGCATCCCACAGGATGGCCTGGTAGCCGCCGAAGGGGCCGACGCTCTTGACTAGGCGATGGCCGCGCCGGGCGAGGTCGCGCTCGACCTCCCAACCGAAACCGGTCTCCAGGGCCACCCGGCCGCCGTCGGTCATCTGCTCGCCGGTGGGCTGGGAGGAGCCCGAGTGGAGGATCCGCGGGGCGTCGCCGGCCTCCTGCAGGTTCATGCCGAAGTCGAGGATGTTGATCAGCACCTGGGCCTGGGCCTGCGGCTGGGTGGCGCCGCCCATCACCCCGAAGCTCATGAAGGGCTTGCCGTCCTTGGTGACGAAGGCCGGGATGATGGTGTGGA
Organism: Acidobacteriota bacterium; assembly: GCA_039030395.1. Lineage (NCBI taxonomy): Bacteria > Pseudomonadati > Acidobacteriota > Acidobacteriota bacterium. The sequence goes on along the minus strand of JBCCEF010000001.1, from coordinate 505,479 downwards.
AGGGCCGCTTGCCGGGGGCGTAGACGTTGAAGTGGCCTTCTTCGAAGGTGAACAGCTCGCCGCGATCCTGGAGCACGAAACCGAGGTCCCCCGGCGTCATGCCGGAGCCCATGCCGCGGTAGTTGCTCTGGATGAGAGAGACCATGTTGCCGTTTTTGTCGGCGGTGGTGAGGTAGATGGTGTCGCCCTCCTCCAGGGCCGGGTTGCCGGCCTCCAGGCGGCGGGCGGCGCGCTCCGAGTCGATCAACTTGCGGCGCTCGCCGGCGTACTCTTTGGAGATCAGTGCGGCCACCGGAATGTCGTGGAAGTCCGGATCGGCGTAGAACTTGGCGCGGTCTTCGAAGGCCAGCTTCTTGGCCTCGATGAAGAGGTGGATGTAGTCGGTGCTGCCGAAGCCCATGGCGGCGAGATCGTAGGGTTCCAGCAGGTTCAAGATCTGCAGCATGGCGATGCCCTGGCCGTTCGGCGGTAGCTGCCAGACGTCGTAGCCGCGGTAGGAGGTCGACACCGGCTCCACCCACTCGGAGGTGTGGGTGGCCAGGTCCTCATAGGAGAGGAAACCGTCGTTTTCCTTCATGTAGCGGTCGATGGCGCGGGCGATGTCGCCCTTGTAGAAGGCATCCCGCCCTTCCTTCGCCAGGGTTTCGTAGGTGTTGGCGAGGCGCGGATTCTGGAAAATCTCGCCCTTGACGGGGCCGCGGCCGTCGGGTGCGAAGGTCTCCGCGAAGCCCGGGTAGTCGGAGAGGAAGCGGGCGCTGCGGCCCCAGTAGTAGGCGATCAGCTCGCTCACCGGGAAGCCCTGGCGGGCGTATTGGATCGCCGGCGCGAGGACTTGATCCATCGGCAGGACGCCGTAGCGCCCATGGAGGGCGAACCAGCCGTCTACCGCCCCCGGTACGCTCACCGGCAGAGGGCCGTGGCTCGGCACTTTGGTGAGGCCGCGGCGCTCGAACTCTTCCAGGGTGAGGGAAAGCGGTGAGCGGCCGCTGCCGTTCAGGCCGGTGAGTTCTTCTTTCTCGGCGTCCCACACGATGGCGAAGAGGTCGCCGCCGATGCCGCAGCCGGTGGGTTCCATCAACCCGAGCACGGCGTTGGCGGCGATCGCCGCGTCCACCGCGCTGCCTCCCTGCTTGAGGATGTCCAGGGCCACCTGGGTGGCTAACGGCTGGCTGGTGGCGGCCATGCCGTGTTGGGCGATGACCTCCGAGCGGCTGGCGAAGGACCGGCCGGTCACGCGGTCGTAGGCGTCCGTGGCGGCCGGCAGCAGGGCGGTGACGAGGGCGACGGCGACGACGGCTGAACGCTTCATGGGAGGGCCTCCTGGACAGTTTGAGGAGGCGAGTATACGCGGCGGCGAACCGCCGGTTCGCGCACCCACGGGCCGAGGCCGTGTCACGTTTCTCATATTCGGCGCACTGCATCTATAGGAAAATCAAGAAATTTGTATATCTCGGCGTATTGGATGGATTTTTGTGCCGAGATCGCTGGAGGAGGTGCGCCCATGTCGAGACTGAAGCTCTTCACGGCCGTGCTGGCGGCCGCCCTGCTGGCCGCTGGAATCGTTTCGATGGGCGCCGCGGCGCCGCCGGACGGCGACGGGACGGGGGGAACCCCCCCGGGGACGCCTTCCGATTCGGCGCGCGAGATTGCGACGGTCGCCGCTTCGCTGCCGCGCGACGCGCTGCTTCTCGGACCGATCCCCGGTTTGACCACCGCCTGGCACCTAGCGCCCAAGGTCACCGGCGTACCGCGCGGCTCGACGCTGCGTTTTCTGCGCGCCGCCCATCCGAGCGTGTCGATTGCCTGGCAGGGTGCCAGGGAGGTGTATCGAGACAGCCGCTGGTCGATGGCCGAAGTGGCCTTCGAGGAAGTCGGTACCTATCGAGTGGTGGTGGGCTACGAGCTGCCGAACGGCCAGGTACTCGAAGACGGAACCGAGCTCCAGGTTCTCGATGTGGCGCCGCGCAGCGTCCAAGTCCGTCCTCTGAGGGCGGAGGCAGCGCGGAGCGAAGGTCGATCCCTACGACCGGTCTCCACCGAGCGTTGGTTGGCTTCGACGTCGACACCGGTTCGCCTCGTTGCGAGCGCCGAGCCGGCGGCGTTCGACCCTCTGATCGAATGGGTGGTCGATGGCAAAGCCCGGCTGGAGTTGGGGCCAGTACTCGAACTGCGGAATCCGCGCCCGGGCGCGGTCAAGGTCCAGGTGGGTCCTTCGGGGAAGGCCCGGCAGGGGATCATCGAGCGCTACTCCGTGGCGATCAAAGGGGATCCCGCGAACGACACCAGCGACAAGAAAATCTTCTATGCCAAGACCACCCCTACCGGCCACGAAGACTCGGTCGGATGGAAGGTCTCCGGCTCTCCGGCTTACCCGAGCACCGGCCGAGGAAGCACCTTTGCCTTCAAGCTCGATCATCGTGAGGCTCCTTACCGTCTGTGGGCCGACGACAAGGAGTATGTGCCGCCGCGAGAGCCGGTCGCTGTGGAAGAGGGGTTCCTGTCCACGGCTACGATCGAGGTCACCCTCGACCCGAATGATCCGAGCTGCTCCTCCGGCGTCATCTTGAAGTTGGCCGCCGATGGCCTGCCTCCGGCCATCGTCGAGCGGCCGGCGCCGCCTTACAAGGTGGGCGATGTGGTGTCCACGGAAATGAAGCAGCTCGAGCTCGGTGCTTTCGATTCGTCCTTTGGACATGTGATGGCAAGCCTCAGGCCGGATCGCCCGTCCACCGGCTGGATCGAGGTGGAGGGGGTGAAGAACGGGCAGTTCGTTGCAGGATCCAGCACCTTCGAGATGTTCGTCGAGGTGGCTCTTCCGGATCTGGGATTCACCTTCGACACGGGGGACGAGTCGATCTCCATGAGTAGCGGCTTCATCACCGACCTACCGCCTTACGGCACCGCCTACCAGCCCACCACCGGCCAGCCCGTACCGTTGTACTCGAAGGGTTCAGAGGACGACGGAGAGGAGCGCCAGCAGGTGGGCTGGTTGTGCCATTCGGAACACATTCCCACGACTCCGGAGCCGCCCTATCCGCCGGACACGCCGGACGAGGACTGGTTTGAGTCTACGGGCCAGACCACCGTCGCCATCAGCCCGGTATTACTCCAAGCCCTGCGCGGCCCTTGGGCCGGCGCCCTGGATCCGGTGGAACCTTCGGACTTCGTACCGGTTCAAGTCGATCTGACCTCCGACGGCCTACAGCCGGCGGAAGTTTTCTTGGACCCGGCTCCCTACGAGGCCGGGCAGATCATCCATACGGAGATGGCGCGTCTGGAGTTGGGAGGGCAGATCGACGGTCTGGGAACGGTCATTCTGCGCGAGCGCCAGGACCGATTGTCGCGAGGACAGATTTTGGTGCACGAGGTGGACGCGGACGGCAACCTCATTGCCGGCGAGGCGTCCTTCGACATCTTCTTCGACCTCGAGCTGCCGGAACTTGGAATGACCTTCCACACCGGGATGGAGTCGGTGCATGTCACCGCCGGCACCATCACCGGCCTGCCACCGATCGGTGCCCCCTACGAGCACGATGAAGACGATGTCCAGGACATTTTCTTCTTCGGCTATGGGGGATCTTTCGATCCGGCCGGCGAACTCTATGCGGGAAACCACTGGCCGACCCGGGAGGTGCCCTGCAGCCGCTGCGCCGTCGATCTGGATATCGACAGCGACAACAACAATGGTGTGGGGTTGCCGGATCGCTCCGCCTTCGAAGACTCCATTGAAGAGAACTCGCCGGGCAAGTACATCGCTTTGAATGATGACGACGACAACGGCGACAACCTGAAGGACTTGACCGTCGAGCCGATTCTGCGCAACCCGCCGGAAGACGATCCGGTGTGGATGGTGATGGAGTTGTCGCCCAACACCCCGCCGGACCAGTGGACGCTCACCTATCCGGCGCAGGTCCAGGTCTACGACATGGACGCGAACCCGCCGGCGATCATTCCGTCCGGGGTCACTTTTCCTGCGCCGCTGGTGCCGAATCCCAAGAATGTGGCGGTGGAAGGCGTGCAGGTGAGCGCCGCCCTGGGTGACGTAGCGATGACCCTCACCTATGAGTGCACCTACGAGAAGGACGGCTACGCCTTCACCGAGGTTCTCCAAGACACGGTGAAGGCGACGGTGATCAAGGTCGATCTCGACGTGGACAGCGACAACAATCGAACCACGGCGGACTACGGGCCTCATCGCACCGACGCCGAAGACAACATCGAAGACCAAAACAATCAGGACGGTCGCTTTGTGCCGGTCAACGGTGACGACGACGACAACGATCGGGTGATCGATTGGGCCGACGGTTGGAACCGCGACACCATCATGTCTCTGGACGATGTCAACCCGCAGGAGAATGACGACGTGAAAATGGTGCTGGAGATTCCGGCACCGGTGGACTTGACCGTTGCCACCCTGCGGTTCACCTATAGTGCCTCGGATCCGGCGGCGATGCCGGCGGCGCCGAATCCGGCCAACCTCGCTCCGGCGCCGGGCAACCTGCGCATCTGGAACAAGAAGGGCAATCCCGCCCGCCGCAAGGAACGGGTCAACAATAACGGAAACTACATCCACACCCTGGAGGTCTACAAGGCGACGGATCTCGGTTTGGGGAGTTCGAATCGCTCGGTCGATCTGTGGCTGGAAGGCATCCGTCCGTCGGTCGGCAATCCCGATCGCATTCTGGTGGAAGTCGATCCGGACGGCCCGGGACCGGCCGGTTGGGTGGCCAAGGACGCGGTGCGGGTGACGGTCTTCGGGATCGAGATTCTCGGCCCCGCCGGCGGGGCCGGCGCCGGTGCTGCCACGGACCACGTTCAGGTGGGTCGCTGGGAAACTTCCTTCCAAGGAACCGCCGCCAACCCTGCGGTGCGCAACAACTTTGAAGATCTCGAAGCCGAGCGCTACTACGTGGAAGTGACCGATCGGGCCGGCGGAGCAGGTCCCATTGCCGCCGACAAGGAGTCCTTCGAGCGCAATATCAATCCCAACGGCGGAGCGGCGCTGGATCAAGTCAACAACCTGTCTCTCACCGCCGGCGCCGCAAATACCTACCGCTCCGGCGCCTTCGTTCTGGTGGTCAACGACGACGACATCGATGATGACTTTGTTCAGGCACCGGATGTTGACGGCACCGACGACGGTGCCGACGACGTGACGATGTTCGGTCGCACCGACGGCAAGGTGATGGCGACATACACCAAAGCCGGGGCAACTACCGGATCGATTGTCGACGTTTGCGACAAGAAGCCGACCGACGAAACCAAGCGACACGATGTTCGCTTCCACCGTCTGCGAGTGACTCCAGGCGGGGCGGCGGTGGGCGGTGCCACCATCGTGGCCGATGGCTTGAGAAGCATGAACGATGGTTGGGCGCAGTGCTGCATCCAGTTTGACCAGGTGCATTCTCAGACCGTGGATCCGCCGGCCGCGGAAGCCTTCAACGACACCGGCTTCGACCACGACGGCAATGCGGCAACGCCGAACATCGGTGCCGGAAACGGGACCTTCGACTTTGTCGATGCAGATAACGACAATCTGCACGACAACGGCGAACGCTCCGAGACCTTTACCGATGCCAACGGCAACAACGGTTATGACTTTGGCGTCAACCTGGCCGACGGCATGAACGAGTTTGGCGGCAACTTGATTCCGACGCGAGAGGAGCGGCATCTGATCGATACCTTCTCCGACGGGAACTCCGCGACCTTCGAGTACATCATTGTGAACTTCTTGAACAACGGCTCGGGCTCGGGTAGCCGTGGTGAGAACTTCCGTGCCGGCAACCTCCCGATGCTGAACAATCTGACGGATATCAACATCTTGATCGTCTCTCAGAATGTTCCTTCGGCGGGCTTTGTCACCGCTCCGCACGAAGCCGGACACATCTTGCTGGCCGATGGCAGTCATACCAATCGATTGATCCTGGCGGGCCGGATCAATCTGATGAAAGGGGGCGGAACCGATGCCAACGACGCGGTGGGGCACTCCAAACGATTCACCAACGCCCAATGCACTACCGCGAGGGGGTTCTAGATCATGAACAGAACGAAGATGGACTGGAAAAACCCGATGACTCGCTCAATTCTCGGCACTGTTGTGGTGGCCCTTTCGCTCATCTTTGTCCTCTTGCTCGTCGTACCCGTAGCCTCGGCTCAGGAGGCTGCCTCAGTGGATCGCTTTGCGCTGGCACGGTCGCTCGGTAAGCACGAAGCTTCCTTTGGCCAGCGAGTCGCCTTGGTCGCTCAGGGTGGTCCAGCGATGGTTCCGGAGTTGCTGGATGAGATCGCCGCGGGTCGATCCGATCGGATGACCGTTACTGCCCTCGGTTACTTGGCCACGGCGGACAACGATTCGGTCCTCGATGTTCTCGACGGACTCGCTTTCGGCGGCGATCCGGCGGCGCCGCGCCTTGCCGCCGTAGAAGCCTTGCTCCGCCTTGGGGGACCAGGAGTCGAGCGGGTGACCACCGCCCTTGCAAAGCCCGGAATGCAACCGATTCCGGCGGCGGAGATCTTGGAAGTCCTGTGGCAAGTTCCTGATCGAGCCGACTTGCGTCGAGCTCTTTCGGCGCTTGAGGCGCTCGCCCGCAATCACCCGGATTCGCGCATCCGGACCCTCGCTGCGGAATATGGCGTGCCGCGCCTCGAGACTGCCCTCGCCATTCGCCTGGCACCTGAATCGGAGGGAGCTCGGAGGCTGCTCGAAGAGGTGCTGGCGGACCAGCAACCGGCCTTTGCGGTACTGGCCGGAGGACGCGCCGAGCTGTGGGCGGCAGAGGGCTTGGCTCGCTGGCATGGCAGCGCCGCGGCCCCGGCTCTTCAGAATTTCCTCAGAGCGCAGCCAAACTTGCCGGCGGGAACTCAGAAGCAGGTCTTGTCAGCCTTGGCCCAAATCGAGGATTCGCTGACCGAAGGACAGCGCAAGACTCTGGCCGACCTGGCGACCCTGGATGCCACCCCACTGACCGTCGATCGCACCCTCGCGGATCTGCCTGCGCCGCCCGCGGTGGAGGAGCTGGTGCCCTAGGAGTCTGTAGACTGGTGCGGTGAAACGGCAGATTTCCTGGCCATTGCGGTGGATGCTGTCCGCGAGTGCGATCGCCGTGGCCTGCGCATCACCGGAACCCAACGACGTTGCCCCACGCGGCCGCCTCGGCGGTGGTGGAGCGCCGATCCTTCCGGTCGTGGCTTCAGGGATCGAAATCACCCCCGATGGGTTTTGGAGCGAGCAGCCCTGGGCGGCCGAGGACGACTGGGAGCCGGCGGTGGCCGTTGCGCCGGATGAAGAGGGAGTCGTCCACCAGCTCACCACCCGCTACGGGACGAGCTTCGGTACTCCGGACCCGGCGGTGGTCGCTCGGCGCTCCCTGGACAGCGGGTGGACCTGGCAGGCGGATGCACTGCTCGAGGCGGCGCCGGTCACTCAGAACGATCCTCAGGTGATCACCGCGTCCGGCGGATGGGTGTTCGCCGCCTGGATCGAGGGCTTCGAGCCGGGCGTGAAGGTGGTCCGCTCCAGCGACTCCGGAGTCACCTGGTCGGCGCCGATCACCATCCTTCAGGCGGGCAAGCCGCCGGACTTCTCCGACAAGCCCATTCTCGTCGCCTCAGCCGATGGTCAGCGGGTGTGGGTGGCCTTCAACGCCAGCGACGGTTGGGTGGCCTCGTCGGACGACTTCGGCGCCTCCTTCGGTGTGCCGCACCGAACCTCCGCCGACGGCCGGTACTGGTTCCACAACGGCGGAGCGGTGGCGCTGGACGGTGCCGTCTGGTTCACCGCCGTCGACTACAGCCAGGACTACTCCGGCGATTCCAACATTCGGCTGGTGACATCACCGGACGGCGAGCCTCCCTGGCAGACCCCCACCCTGGATACCTCCCGGGAACTGCCGCCCTGCACCTGGGATCCCGGCTGTCCGGAAGGTTTCCTCGGCCCCACCTCGGCGGTGGCGGTGGACGCCGCCGGCCGCATCGTCGTCGCCTACTCGGCGGCGCGGGTACCCAACGGAACCCTCCACCTCTACACCCGCCGTTCGACGGACGGTGGCGCCACCTGGTCGCCGCCGGTGGAGATCAGCGCCGGCAGAGGCCATCACACCTTCCCGGCTCTCGCCGCGGGACCGGTGCCAGGGGACTTCCGCTTGGCCTGGCAGGACGATGGGGCGGGGACCGGATTCTGGAACACCCGCCTCGCCCGCTCGACGGACGGCGGCCTCACCTGGTCGGCGCCGGTGCGGCTGTCGGACCGCGGCGACGGTGCGCCCTACAAAGATCCTCTCGGCTATGTTTTTCCCTATGGCGACTATCTGGAACTGGCGGTGGACTCGGCCGGCCGCGAGCACGTCATCTGGGGAGAGGGCCCCGGCTGGCAAGGGCCGGGAAACGTCTGGTGGACCCGCCGCGCCGATGCCCTGACGATCTTCGAGGATGGATTCGAGTCGGGAGGGACCGGTCACTGGTCGGCTCAAGACCGATGAACGAGCTGGGACTAGTAGGGGTGCCGGAAAGAGCTTCCGGCACCGTGTGGTTGCGGGGGCTATTGGACTCCGCAGAACCCCATGTTTTCGCGGTGATCCCAACAGGCAACACAGCCGGTTATGCAGCAAGGCCGGGGTCCGAAACACTCGCAGTCGGTGCAAGTGCAAGATCCTTCGGTTCCTTCACAGGTGCCGCCTGCCGGCGTGAACAGTTCGCTGAACAGCGTTTCGACCGCCTTACTGTCTTCGTCGCCCTTGATTTCGCGCTCGAGAACGATACTGGAGGATTCGTCGGCTTTGCCCGCGGTTTCGGCCTCGTCGGCGAGGGCGATGCCGGCGGCGAGGGTGAGGGCGAGGCAGAGGGTCAAGATCAAGAACTTCTTCATGGCAAACCTCCTGGATGTCGAGGCGGACTTCCACCGTGCCCGCACATCGGTGCTGGTGGAGGCCGCCGTGAAAGCGTTCCGAGAGGAGGTCGACCTGTTTCCCTGAACTCGTTGAATGTATCAAATTTTTCGAAATGTGGATCGGAAAGAAAGATTCCATAACCTATGTAATCCGGTACTTCTCGGGGGTCCGCAGGAACCAGCGCAGCAGGACCAGCGTCGCCACCACCGCCAGAATCTCCGTCGTGCCGCTGATCAAGAACGCGAAGCCGTAGCCGCGGGTTTCAAGCGCCCAGGCACCGAGCAGGGGGCCGACGGCGAAGCCGAGGGAGCCGGCGAGGTTGAAGCCGCCCATGGCGCTGCCGCGGGTGCTTTCTTCGCTCAGTTGAGCGGTCAAGGTGATGAGCGGCGGGAACATCACCGCCGCCAGCAGGCCGAGGAGCACCATCACGAACCACAGGGAGTAGAGGCCGGTGGTGCCGACGAAGCACAGCGCCGTTCCGTAGAGGAAAGAGCCGGCGAGGAGGGGCTTCAAGGGGCCGGTCTTCTCGGTGAGCCGTCCGGCGAGGGGTTGCAGCAGCGAGAAGGGAAAGAGGAAGAGCGCCAGATAGCGGCCGCGCACCGCCGGATCCTCCACTCCCAGGCTGCCCAGGTAGAGCGGGAACAGGACGACGAAGAACCCCACCGTCAGGCGGTCCACGAAATAGAAGCCGTAGGGCAGGAGCAAGCGCGGCTGGAGGCGCAGGGTACCGAGGATCTGACCGATCTGGATTTGCCGGCGCACCTGGCCGGAGTCGCGCAGGAAGATGAGCGTGCCCACCCCCAGCAGCAAGAACAGGCCGGCGGCCACTTCGAGGGGCGCTCGGGGACCCATCGAGCGGGTGATGTGGCCGCCCAGAGGGGCGCCGATGGAGACTCCCAGCGTCAGCGCGCCGCCCATGATGCCCATGTACCGCCCGCGCCGTTTTTGGTCCGGCTGGTCGAGGACCATCGCCATCAGGGTGGACCAGCCGAGCACCGCCGTCGCGCCCTGCACGAAGCGTACGGCGAGGAACGCCGGCACCGAGTCGAGCAGGCCGTAGGAGGCGTAGAGCGGCGCCGTCAAGAGGAAGCCGACGGCGGCCAACGGTACCCGCCGGCCCAGGCGGTCGCTCAGTACCCCCCACAGCGGTGCGAACAGCACGTAGGCCAGCATCTCGATGGAGAAGAACAGGCTGGCGTCCCGGGCCGTACCCCCCAGCTCGTCGACGATCAGCTCCTTCAAACCGGCCACCACCAGGGTGAGGTTGAGCATCGCCACCAGCAGGAAGACCGACGGCAGCAGGACGGTACGGCGCCAGTCCGTCGCGGCGGGGGAAGAGCTATTCATCGTACACAGAAATAAAGTGAGCGGCGGCGAGGTCTCAGGACAGGCAAGTCAGGAATGGGGCGCGGCCACCCAATAAGTCCAGGCGGCTTCGAAGCTCTCGCGGCCACCGAAGACCCGCTCCATGGCGTGGCGCATCAGATCGAGGCGAGCCTGGACGATCTCCTCCGGCGCCGCCTCGCCGGTGACCTTCTCGGCGCCGCCGGCCCATCCGAGCACCCCCTCGTGGTAGACCGCCAGGAACTCGTACCACTCGTCCACCCGGGCGGTTACCGGCCGGCAGTCCGTCTCGAGGATCTCAAAGCCGGCGTCTTCGAAGGCCGATAGGTAGGTCTCCAGGGGCCGCACCGGCAGGAAGAATTTCTGTCGCAGGTTGCGGTGGGCGGCCATGTGCTCAGCCTCGTCGAGGTGGCCGCGAAAGCGCTCGTAGCGCGCATCGAGGCCCACCAGATCGACCGCTGCCCGGTGGATGTGCTCCACCGTTTCGTCGATGATCCAGTGATCCTTCGGCGCCGCCGGATTGCGAATGTTGCCGGACTGCACGAATGCGCGGCCGGCCGGGCCGGCGTCGTGGAAACTCTGCAAGCAGCGCAGCCAGGAGGCGAGGGTGTCGGCGAGGTCGTAGTAGAGGTGGATGGCGTTGGTGGAGACGATGGCGTCGACCGGCAGCCTCGTCGCCGAGCTGGAGCCGTCGTCCGGCGCCAGTACCTCTTCGAGGAGCTGCAGGCGGCGCTCCGCCTTGAGGAACTGGATGCGGCGGAATGCCACTCGCTCATCGTGCCGCAATTTCTCCACCGCCAGGCGCAAGAATTTGGGCGACGAGTCAGCGATCACCACCCCGCAGGGATGGTCCGGCAGGCGACGCAGCAAGCGCTCGGTGAGGATGCCGGTGCCGCCGGAGTAGTCCACCACCACGGCGCCGTCCGGCAGCCAGGCGGCGACCGTTTCGACCGTCGGGTCGAGGTTCGAGTACCAGCCGTGGGCCTCTACGGTGTCGTAGCCGCGGGCCAGGGAGCCGACCCGTTGGCCCACCCAGTCTTCGTCGGGGATGCGGGGAAACGAGTCCGGCCAGGAGTAGGTCATGGCGCCGATTCTAGCCTTCGAATCGCTTCACGACCTCCCTTTTGACCACCTTGCCGAGGGTATTGGTGGGCAGCCGGTCGAAGATCTTCAAGCGGGTGGGCCGTTTGTAGGGCGCGAGGCGCTCGCCGGCCCAGGTGCGCAGCTCGTCGAGCAAGGCGGTTTCGTTGGCCCGGCGGTCTGGATGCAGCACCACCGCCGCGGCGATCCGTTCGCCCCACGTTTCGTCCGGCAGTCCGCAGACGGCGATCTGGGCGAGTTCCGGGTGCCCGGCGAGCACCTGCTCGATTTCCAGGGCGGAGATTTTGTAGCCACCGCATTTCAGGATGTCCACGCTTCGCCGGCCAAGAATGCGGTGCACGCCATCGGCCTCGATCCGCGCTTCGTCGCCGGTGCGGAACCAGCCTTTGTGGAATGCCTGGAGGGTCTCTTGGGTGCGCCGCCAGTAGTTGTCGAAGACCCCCGGGCCGCGGACCTCCAGTTCGCCCGCTTCGCCCGTCGGCAGGACCCCTCCGGCGTCGTCGACGATGCGCGTTTCGACGCCCGGCAGAGGCTTGCCGACGGTGCCCGGACGGCGTTCGCCGTGGAGGGGGTTGGACAACGCCATTCCGATCTCGGTCATGCCGTAGCGTTCGAGCAGGGTGTGGCCGGAGATCGCGCGCCAGCGGTCGAGTACAGGCACCGGCAGGGCGGCGGAGCCGGAGACCGCCAGGCGCAGGCCGCCGGCGCCGGCGGACCAGGCCTCTCGTTCCGCCGCCGACGCGCTCTCCCACTGTTCGATCATCTGCGACCAGATGGTCGGCACCGCCATCAGCACGGTGATCTCGCCCGAGGCCAGGCGGTGCCAGACGGCTCGCGGGTCGAAGGCCAGCGCCATCTCACAGGTTGCGCCGGCGGCCAGGGCACAGCCGAGTACGTTGACGATGCCGTGAGTGTGGTGGAGGGGGAGGACCAGGAGCGCCCGGTCCGCGGGGCGCCAACTCCAGGCTTCCACCAGCACCTCGGTCTGCCAGCTCAGATGCCGGCGGCGGAGCACTACTCCCTTGGGGCGGCCGGTGGTGCCGCTGGTGTAGAGCATCATCGCCGGCCGTTCCGGGTCGTCTTCGGGTATGTCCTCCGGTGGCGTGCCCTCACCGGCGAGCAACTCCGCGACGGAATGAAAGGAGCCGGCTCCTTCGAGGGCGACCGGGCGCAGGCGATCGCCGTGGCGGTCATCGGTGATCACCAGGTGCGGTTCGGCGTCCTCGAGGATCGCCCGGAGTTCCGCCGCCGGGTGGAGCGGCGAGAGGGGCACCGCCATCGCTCCGGCCCGTCCGATGGATCGCTGCACCAGCGGATAGGTGAAGTCCGGCGACACCAGGAAGGCGACCCGGCCGGCTCCGGCGGGTACGGCCGCGGACCGCAATCGGCGGCGCAGCACCCCGCCGAGGTGAGCGACGCCGCGCTCGAGCTCTTCGTAGCTGTGGCGCCCGCTGCCGTCGACGATCGCCGTCGCCGCCGGGTCCCTCGCTCGCGAGGTTCGTCCGTTGGTCAGGGGACCTCGCTGGTCCAGGCGGAAGTCGAGCCGGATTCGAAGCCGTCGGTGAAGATGTTGAGGGCGGCGTCGAGGGCGGCGTCGGCATTCACCCGCGGAATGGTCCGGCCGTTGCGGCTGTCGAAGATGCCGTCGCCGGTGCCGATCAGGAGATCGCGGATTTCGTCCGCCGTCAGCGACGGCACCGCTTCGAGCAGCGTCGCCGCCACGCCGGCCACGAAGGGTGCCGCGGCGGAAGTGCCGCCGAAGCAGTTGCGGGTGTCGGTGGTCGAAGTGGTGGAAGCTCGGATCGACTTGGCGCAGCGGGTGGGCGCGAAGACATCGAGGAGAGAGCCGGTGTTGAGCAGACATACCGGCTGATCCGCCTGGGGACTGGGATCAGTGCAAGCAAAGCAGCCGAGATCCGGGTTGTCCTCTCCACGGCAGGACGAAAGACTGACGCAGTAGGAGCGTTCGCCGATGGCGTCGTCGTAGGCGCCGCTGGCGCTGATCACCGTCGGTAAGCAGGCCGGAAAGGCGATGGCGTTGCACAGGCCGTCGTTACCCGCCGCCGCGGTGATGACGATGCCGGCGTCGTAGGCGTCCTGCAAGGCGTCGCGAACGGGGAGGAAGGACGACTCGCAGGAACTCACGTCGTCGAAGGCACCAAAGCCCAGGCTCAAGGACAGCACCTCAATGTCGAAGGTGGCCCGATTGTCCACCACCCAATCGATGCCCGCTGTCAGATCCCCGGCATAACCGAGGATGCCGCAGTCGTCCGCCGCCGCCAGCTTGATGTAGACCAGTTTGGCGTCCGGCGCCGTGCCGGTGAGGTCGCCGCCATTGCCGGCCAGAATGCTGGCGATGGAGCTACCGTGGCGCTGGAGATCGCAGTCCAGGGTGGGGTCCGCGTCGTCGTCGGCGAAATCGTATCCGCCGAGAATCTTCGCGTTCGGGTAGGTCGGCTGGCCGCCGAAGGCGGCGTGGTCGTGGTCGATCGCGCCATCGATGATCGCCGCCGTCACGCCGGCTCCGGTATACCCGCGGCTGTGCACCTGGTCCACGCCGGTCAGAGGATGGGATTCGTTGAAAAACGGCTCCCAGATCGGCATCGATTCGATGGACTCGACTTCCGGTCGGCGGGCGAGGTCGCGAATGGCCGCGGTATCGGCTCGAGCGGAGAAGCCGTGCATTACCTTGTACTCGAAGAGGACCTCGAAGCGCCCGGCGGGCTTGACGGCGAGGGCGCGCGAGCGCACCGCCGCCACGTCCGCCCGGAGAGCGTCGAGGGCGCCGTTGTCGCCGGAGGCGTCGAGGGCGCGAAAGGCCGCCGAGCGCTTCGCCGGATCAGCGAAGGCGTCCGGCCGAAGCCCGACATGGATGCGGTGGAGAGCCCCCGATCCCTCGTCGAGTTGGGCCGCCAACGATGGGTGAATGGGGCTCTCCGGGATCCCGGACGGCGGCACCCCGGTCGTCGCTCCGAGAGCGGGGCCGGCGATGGCGCTCAGCAAGATCGAGACAAATAGCGTCTGGCGGCTCATGAGTCGAGTCCTTTCGTCCAGCCTCGGGGTACCGAGTGGAGCGACGCCTACTGGCTCCAGGGCGGCACAACGCCGTTCGATCGGGCGTAGGCGATGGCCTGGCCGAGGTGCTCGTGGGCGTGGCCGTTGATGATCAGCAGGATGCTCCAGGCGCTGCGCTTGCTGTTGAAGAAGGGCAGCTCGCGGTCGAGGTCGGTGCCGACGACGTCTTCGAAGGCTTCCTTGGTGTAGGCGATCGAGCGCTTCAGTTCCGCTACGACCTTCGCCTTCTCGGTGATCGCCTCCAGGTTGTCGGTGTTCTCCGCCTTGGCGGCGCCCAGGGCCGCGCCGAGGGCGAAGTTGACCTGCGCCACGTGCATGAAGTTTTCGCTCACCGAGCGAATGCCCTCGGCCGGGCGCCAGGAGTACTTGTCGGCGGGCGTCGCCTCGGCGAGTTGGATGAGCTTGTCACTGGCGCGCTCGAAGTCCTGCTGCTGGGCGGTGTGGAAGCCCATCCCGGCGCTCTCATCGTGAGCGACGACCGGGCCGGCGAAGATCGCGACGGCGGCGAGAAGGAGCAGAGCGGTCAAACGGTGCATGATGGATCTCCTGTGGATACGGATCGGATAGCGGCGCTCGGCAGGAATGGCGCCGGTGAAATTCCTGTAAATCTTACCAGCAGCCTGCGCTTCGGCCTTTCCGGCCCTGCGAGAAGATGAGGCGAAACGTTTTTGCGTAGCGGGTCATGTCTAAGCAGGGTGCGCAAGCAACCTGCTCCGAGCCCAATGGGCGAGGCGGCGCCAAAGGTGCCAGGGACGGGGCGAGCCCGAAGGCACTGGTGCCTTCGGGTGAGGGGGCCCCTAGCCCCCTCAAGGGAAAGCTAGCAGAGCAGCTAAAAGAATAGGCCGAAGGCCTTTCAGCAACCTGCTAGGCGGTGCGTGCTCGATGATGAGGGTGTACCATACGAGCCGCGTGTATTTCCGGTTCGAAGCTTCGGAATATGTTGATGAAATCTACCTTTTTCCGAGGTTTCATGAGTTTGGGGCAAGGGTCCTTCAGAGGAGCGATGCGATGACGGTTTCTGCGATGAAGCGGCAGGGTTGTGGGGAGAAGCGGCAGGGTTGTGGGGAGAGTTTCCTTCGGCGGGCAGCATCCCTGTGCGCGGTGTTGGCCTTCGTTCTGGTGTTCTCGGCGTGGGCGCCTGTCGCCCAGGCCGCTACTTCCGAGTTCAGCCTGTTGATGGACCTCGACGACCAGCCCGCCAGCGGCTGCTCAGTGGCGACCGTCGATGGTGCCTTCGACGGCGTCGAGCAGATCCTGGTCACCACCGTCGACAACTCGACCGGTGATCCGCAGGTGATCTCCGTCGCCACCCGCGACTGCGTGGACCCGGGGACCAACACCTTCGGTGCGCCGGTGATCGTGGACATGCCCTACGCGCCGCCCTGGCCGGTGGCGGTGGATGACGGCACGAACGGCTCCGACGGCATCGAGTCGTACTGGCCCGCCCAGATCGATCCCAACCAGCGCTTCATCCGCGTCGCGGCCATCAGCTCCGAGGACGGCGACGGCGAAGAGGACGCGATCCTCGACCTCGGACTGGTGGAGGTCGGCGGCTTGTCGGTGCTAGAGATTCCTACCCTCGGTACCTGGGGTCTCTTCGGCCTGGCCCTGGTGCTGTCCTTCTTCGCTCTGCGGATTCTCCGTCGCTATCCCTCGACGGCTGCCTCGATGGTGGCCGTTTTGCTGCTGGTGAGCGCTGCCGGCGCGGTGTGGGCCGGCGCCGGAATGTTCATGCCCGACGGCGATTTGTCCGAGTGGGCGCCGATCTCTCCCCTGGGCAGCGATGGTGCCGGCGACGCCGGACCGGACGCCGATCTGATCGCCGTCTTTGCGGCTGTAGACGAGACCCAACCGGGTCTGCTCTTCGTGCGTTTCGACGCGGTGCTGAACGACTGTCCGACGGCGGTGGACGACGCCGTAGCGACGGATGCGGACGCCGTGTTGGGCGGCGACGTGCTGGCCGACAACGGCTCCGGTGCGGACTCCGACCCGGAAGGCCAGGGCCTCACCGTGACCGCCGTCGACGGCAACGCCGCCGATGTGGGGACCCAGATCACCCTCGCCTCCGGCGCCCTGCTGACGGTCAACGCGAACGGCACCTTCAGCTACGACCCGAACGGCCAGTTCGACCCGCTCGCGCCGGGCGAGTCGGCGACGGACGGCTTCTCCTACACGGTGGAAGACGATCTTGGCTGCGCCGACGGCGCCGACGTCACCATCACCGTCAACGGCGTCAATGACTGTCCGACGGCGGTAGACGACGCGGTGACGACGGACGAGGACACGCTGCTCAACGGCGACGTGACGCTGGACAACGGCAGCGGGCCGGACACCGATCCCAAGGGGGACTCGCTGGTGGTGACCGAGGTCAACGGCAATGCGGCCGACGTCGGCGTGCAGATCACCTTGCCGTCCGGCGCATTGCTGACGGTCAACTCCGACGGCACGTTCGCCTACGACCCAAACGGCCAGTTTGAAGCCCTGGGTGCCGGCGAGTCGGATACCGATACCTTCACGTACACGATCGACGACGGTTCCGGCACCTGCTCCGAGACGGCGACGGTGACGGTGACGATCACCGGCATCAACGACTGTCCGACGGCGGTGGACGATGCGGTGATCACGGATCAAGACACGGTGCTGAACGGCGACGTCACCGCCGCCAACCCGACGACCCCGGATTCGGATCCGGAAAGCGACACGCTGGTGGTGACGGAGGTGGACGGCAACGCGGCGAACGTCGGGGTGCAGATCACCCTCGCCTCCGGCGCCCTTTTGACTCTCAACTCCGACGGCACCTTTGCCTATGACCCGAACGGCCAGTTCGACGATCTAGGGGCTGGGGATTCAGATACGGACAGCTTCACGTACACGATCGACGATGGTTCCGGCACCTGCTCCGAGACGGCGACGGTGACGGTGACGATCACCGGCGTCAACGACTGCCCGACGGCGGTGGACGACGCCGCGTCGACGGACGAGGATTCGGTGTTGAACGGCGACGTCACCGCCGCCAACCCGACGACCGCCGACTCCGATCCGGATGGCGACCCGTTGACGGTGACAGAGGTGAACGGCAACGCGGCGAACGTCGGGGTGCAGATCACGCTAGCCTCCGGGGCGTTATTGACGGTGAACGCCAACGGCACCTTCAGCTACGACCCGAACGGCGCCTTCGACAGCCTTGGTGACGGGGATACCGACACGGACAGTTTCACGTACACGCTCGACGACGGTTCGGGGACGTGCTCTGAGACGGCAACGGTGACGATCACCATCAACGGTCTCAACACCTGCCCGGTGGCGGTCGACGATGCGGTGTCGACGGACGAAGACACGGCGCTCAACGGTGACGTCTTGGCGGCCAACCCGACGACGCCCGACTCCGATGCCGACGGCGATCCGATGACCGTGACGGCGGTGAACGGCAACGCCGCGAATGTCGGGGTCCAGATCACCCTGGGTTCCGGTGCTCTGCTGACGGTGAATGCCAACGGCACCTTCTCCTACGACCCGAACGGTGCTTTCGACACTCTCGGGGCGGGCGCCACGGATACGGACAGCTTCACGTACACGATCGACGATGGCTCGGGGACCTGTGCCGAGACGGCGACGGTGACGGTCACCATCAACGGTGTCAATGACTGTCCGACGGCGGTGAACGATGCCGTATCGACGGATGAGAACACGGCCGTGAACGGCAACGTCACCGCCGCCAACCCGACGACCGCCGATTCCGATCCGGAAGGCGATTCCCTGACCGTGACGGCGGTGAACGGCAACGCCGCGAACGTCGGCGTCCAGATCGCTCTCGGCTCGGGCCTCTTGACGGTCAATGCCAACGGCACGTTCACCTTCGACCCCAACGGCGGTTACGAGACCCTGGGTCCTGGCGACATGGCGCAGGAGATGTTCACCTACACGATCGACGATGGTTCGGGAGCCTGTGCCGAGACGGCGACGGTGACGATCACCATCAACGGCGTCAACGACATCCCGATGGTGGTAGGGGAGAGCTTCGACACGGTCGCCAACACGCTGCTTCAGGTGGCGGCGAGCCAAACCCAGACGCCTTCGGTGTTCGTGGCCGGCAACCTGCTATCGAACGACTCCGATCCGGATGGCCCGGCGGCGCTCACCGCGTCGCTCAACACGGCCACCGCCGGAGCGGTGGTGACGGTCAACTCGGACGGTACCTTTACCTATTTGCCTCCGGCCGGCCTGACCGGTTCCGACTCCTTCACCTACGACGTGTCGGACGGCTCGACGACGGTGGCCGGCACGGTCGACATCACCTTTGTCGGACGAGTCTGGTACATCGAGAACGATGCCGCCGCCGGTGGCCTCGGCCGCTCGAGCGATCCCTTCGACACCCTGGCCGAAGCGGGGGCGGCCCACGGCGCCAACGACATGATCTGCGTGCGCACCGGGGACGGCTCTACTGCCGGCCATACGAGCGGCGTCGAGATCAGCTTCACCGGCGTCCTGCTGCACGGCGAGCATCACGGCTGCGAGCCCAACGTGTCGCTCAACGGCAATCCGGCGCCGACCTCGTTGGTGGCGGCGAGCGCCGGCAACCACCCGATGATCGATCACACCGGCGGCGGAGTCGGCGTGCAGGTGATGGCCGACTCCGGTGACCTCACAGGCATCTTCATCCGCGGTCTCAACATCGACGGCGACGACAACGCCATCGACGTCACCTCCACCGCCGGCCACCGGGTCGACGTGACGGTCGAGAACAACATCGTGCGCGCCGCCGGGGACGACGGCATCGACGTCAACCACAACAGCACCGCCACCGACAGCCGGGTCGTGATCTCCGGCAACTCCCTGGCCGCCGCCGACGATGCGGCAGAGCTGCGCACCACCAACGGCGCCCTGGAAGTGGAGTTCGACAACAACACCGACATCACCGGTGGTCTCAACGGCGTGGTGATCAATGGCTCGGGTGGAGGCACCCTGACGGTGTCCTCCTTCGCCGGCAACTCGGTGCATCAGGATACGGTGGAAAACGGCATCGTCATGAACAGCGTGGTCCTCGACGCCGACGGCGGCACCGGCGCCGGCGGCGATGCGGACTTCACTGGCGATACGGTTGTGGCCGGCGACACCGCGGTGGGCGCCATCGGCGACGGCGTCGGCGACTCGGGTATCTTGCTGACCAACGTAACCGGCGACCTGAGCTTCGGCGATCTCGATGTGGTGGCCGATGGCGGCGCCGGCTTGATGGCGACCGCCGCCGGCCCGTTGAACGCGGGAGCCGGCACGGGCTTTCGTCTCGCTACCGGTGCCGGCACCAGCCTGGCGGCGACCGGCGGACCGGCGCTCGATCTGGATCCGCTGACTGCCGCCATCACGGTTTCCTCGCTGGCTTCGACGAACAGCTCCAGTACCGGCGTCAGCCTCGACGACATCAGCGGTACGGTGTCGATCGGCGGCGGTTCGATCGTCAACCCGAGCGGCTTCGGCCTGCGGGTGGATGGCGCAGCGCCCATCGTGAGCTACGGCGGTTCGATCACCAGCGCCGCCACCACCGCCGTGCAGGTGACGAATACGACCGGAGGCTCGGTGACCGTCGACAACGGCACCTTGAGCACCGACGGCGGCGCCTTCGCGGCGATCGCGGCAGTCAACACCGACGGCGCGGTCAACATCACCAACATGACCGTCAGCCACTCGAACGGTCGGGTCATCTCGTTCAACGATGTGGACGGCGGATCGAGCTTCGCCGGCACCACCATCTCGACCACGAATCACCATGGGATCAGCGTGCAGAACAGCGCCGGCTCGCATACCTTCCCGAACATGGTGATCGCCGGCGGCACCCCGTCGCCGGTCGATGCGGTGTTCCTGAACGCCAACAGTTCCGCGACGATCAACTTCAGCCGGGTGGCCGTCAGTACCACTGGCGCCGGGGTGCGCGGGCTGGTGGCCACCAACTCGGGCACCGTCAACGTCACCGACAACACCAGCACGATCAGTTCGACCGGAGGACCGGCGGTGGTGATCAATCCCACCAGCGTCGGGATGACCTTCGCCAGCGTCAGTTCGGCCAACAGCAACGGCGCCGGGATTAGCCTGACGGGGGTCACCGGTTCCTTCGTCGCCAACGGCGGAACGATCGGTAGCGCCGCCGGGGTGGCCATCGACATCGATGCCGGCTCCGGGACCAAGACCATCGACAGCAACGTCACCAACTCCGCGGCGCGCTCCGTCGAGGTGACCAATCACGGGGCCGGAACGGTGACCATCGGCGGCACCATCACCGATACCGGCAACGGCGTCCTGCTCGACAACAACGATGCGGCGACGTTGGTATTCGACGGCGCGATGGATCTCGACACGGGAACCGTCGATGCCTTTACGGCGATCAACGGCGGCACCGTCAACGTGCTCGACCCGACCACTTCGCACTCGCTGAGCACTACGACGGGCCGGGCCCTACGGGTCGACAACACGACCATCGGCGCCATGGACATGACCTTCCGGGACATCTCCGCCAACGGCGCCCCGAGCGGCATCGTGCTCGTCAATACCGGCACCAGCGGCGGCTTGACGGTGACCGGCGACGGCACCGACACCACCCAGGGTGGAAACAGCTCCGGCGGCTTGATTCGCAACACCACCGGGACGGCGGTGCTGGTCGACCAGAGCCACGAGCTCAACCTGGCCCGCATGCGCATCTTGACGCCGGGCGGTCACGGAATCTTGGCGGATCAGCTCAGCGGCCAGGGGTCGTTGATGCACACGACCGTCGAGGACGTCGATGTCGCCAACACCAGCGCCGTCTTCCTGCGCAACGACAATGTCAATTTGAACGCCGGCACGGGCTTCACCACCGGCAACTCGATCTTCCGCAACGCCGTCACCGGCCAGGTGATGTACCTGGTCGAGGGGCGCGGCACCTCGTTGATGAACGTCACCGTCGAGAACAGCCTGTTCGAGGACTTGGCGCCCGATGCCTTCCAGCACTCGGCGGGGCTCGATCCGGGCGACAACGGCACCATCACCTCGGTGTTCCGCAACAACACCGTGCGCAACGCCCGCGCCGCCGTCGGCTCGAGCGTCATCAACATCGGCAAGGCGCACAGCGCTAACTCGGCCTTCACCATCTCCGGAAACACCATCCAGAATGTCGGCATCCCGGGGGTCAATGGCGGCGTCATCAACATCGCCGCTTCGGCCGCCAACGTCGGCGGCACCATCACCGGCACCATCTCGGGCAACCGCCTCGAGAACGTGCAGGGTCGCCGCCGGGGCATCAACGTGGTGCCGGAACCGGCGAGCGGTTCGGTGGGAACGGTCGATGTCACCATCACCGACAACGACATCAACGACATGACCAACGGCATCGGCATCTTCGTCGACATCCGCGAGAACACCCCGTTGACCCATCTGCGGGTGACCAACAACCGCATCGGCACCGGCAACTTCGGGACCACCGCGGGCAACATGGGCGGCACCCGCGACGGTGTCTTCATCCAAGCCGACGACACCCAGGCGAAGACCCTCAACGTGTTGTTCGAGGACAACACCATCCACGTCACCAACGTCGGCACGGGAACGAGTTCCGATCAGGCGGCGGTGATCAAGGCCGACAACGACAACTGTACGGTCAACGCCACCGTACAGGGCAACACCATCATCCAGGGGGCCGGGGGCACCGGCGATTTTGTCTTCGAGGCCGAGGGCGCCTCCACGTACTGCCTGGACTTGAACGCCGCCAACGTCGGTGCCGACGCCAACGCGGCGGCCACCGGCATCGTGCTCGAGCGCGAGGCGGCGGCGACCTTCCATGTCGAGGGCATGGCGGCCGGTCCCCACACCAACGCGGTCGTCGAAGCCTTCCTCGATCCGCGCAACTCCAATCATGTTCTGTCGCCGGTCGGCGGCGGCTTCACCAACAACGGCGGTGCCGGTTGTCCGACACCGCCGTAGGTTGGCATTCGTTCTATTAGGGATGTAGAGGAGCGGTAACCCCACCCGGTGGGATTTCCTCCGGGTGGGTGGCAACACTCACCAAAGGAGGAAAAGATGTCGGAACCATTCTTGGCCGAAGTCCGCATTGTGGGCTTCAACTTCGCGCCCCGAGGCTGGGCCTTCTGTGACGGCCAGATCCTGCCGATCAATCAGAACCAGAGCCTCTATTCGCTGCTCGGCACCACCTACGGTGGCGACGGTCGGACCTCCTTCGCTCTGCCGGACCTGCGTGGCCGGTCGCCGATGCACGTCGGCCGGAGCAACGGTGGAGGCGACCACCGCCTGGGGCAAAAGAGCGGCGAGGAGACCCACACCCTTTCGGGCGCCGAGATGCCCAATCATGACCACGTGCTGCGGGCCACGAACGCCAACGGCACGACCGATCAGATCAACGGCACCGTGCTGGCGCGCGCCGTCGGCGCCAACGTATACGGAGAGTTCGGCACCCAAGTCGGGATGGCCTCCGGAACGGTGGCGAACGTCGGAGGCGGTCAGGCCCACGACAACATGATGCCCTATCTCGCGATCAACTTTTGCATCGCTCTTCAGGGACTCTTCCCGTCCCGCAACTAGAGGAGATCAGCGATGTCAGAACCTTTTGTCGGAGAAGTTCGGATGTTCGCGGGCAACTTCGCGCCGCGGGGCTGGGCCTTCTGTGACGGCCAGCTCCTGGCGGTGTCGCAGAACGATGCCCTCTTCAGCTTGCTGGGAACCATCTATGGTGGCGACGGTCGCACGACCTTCGGCTTGCCGGACCTGCGCGGTCGGGTTCCGATCCACGCCGGGTCCGGGCCGGGTCTGTCTCCCCGCCGATTGGGCGCCAAGGCCGGAGTCGAGAATGTGACCCTGACGGTCAACCAGCTACCGAGCCACACCCACGCCATGCAGGCGGCCAACACCCAGGCCAACAATCAGCAACCGGTCGGCCGGGCGCCGGCCTCCACCATCGGTATCGACGCTTGGGCCGAGGATCCCGACCCGGTGAACTTCAGCACCCAGTCGATCACCAATGTCGGGGGCAGCCGAAGCCACACCAACCTGCAGCCCTTCCTGTGCATCCACTTCATCATCGCCCTGGTCGGCATCTACCCGTCCAGGCACTAGGAGGCGAACATGTCGGAACCATTTACAGCGGAAATTCGCATTTTCGCCGGCAACTTCGCGCCGCGTGGTTGGGCCTTTTGCAATGGGCAACTCTTGCCGATCGCTCAGAACACGGCACTGTTCTCGCTCATCGGCACGACCTATGGGGGCGATGGCCGGACAACGACGGCCCTGCCCAACCTGAAGGGCCGGCTGCCGATGCATCCAGGCCGGGGGCCTGGGCTGACCTCGCGCCGTCTCGGGCAGCGGGGCGGCGTGGAGATGGTGACCCTCTCCGAAGCGCAGATGCCCAATCATACCCACCAGCTCATCGGCTCTGGGGAAGACGGCAACTCGCAGAATCCCCAAAACCATCACTTCGGCGCCGGCACCGACATGTACCGGTCGCCGTCGGGGACGACGCTGGAATCGATGGCGGACCAAACCTTGCCTTCGGCCGGAGGCAGCCAGGCGCACAACAACCTGCAGCCGTTCTTGGTCATGAACTTCATCATTGCCCTGGTTGGGCTGTATCCGTCGCGAGGCTGAGTTCAGGTTCGGTTCTCCACCAGAAGTTCTTGCAACCATCGGTATTCATTGCCTTTCGATAAGGAGAAGAACATGCCAGATCAAGGAGCCTCGAGCGTTGAGTACCGCGCTTTCGTGCGGGATTTCGATCGCCAGGATGGGCGTGATGGTGTGCTGTACGTCATCGCTACGATGAGTTTTCCGGACAGCGGTTGGACCGCCATGATCGTGCCGCAGGCCGACCGGCCCGACGAGTGGCGCCTGCTGGTGCAGAAGCCGCCGTATCGTGACGGCAGCCGCACCTATGTGATCGCTTCCGGTACGACGGAGCACCAGATGGAACATGTGCCCAAGGTGATTCGGGTCTTCAACGTCAGCGAAGAGACCAACGTCAAGGTCGAGCCCTGGGACTGATGGGCTGAATCTTGGGAGGTCCTGTACCTCCCAAGATCTCTCGCTAGAATTTCCATCCGATGTCCGAGATCACATTGCGACCGATGACCGAGGCGGACCTACCGTTCATGCGGCGGGTCTATGCCGGCACGCGGGTAGAGGAGTTGGCTCAGGTGCCCTGGAGTGATGGAGAGAAGCAGGCCTTTCTCGATATGCAGTTCCACGCCCAGCACACCTACTACCAAGAGCACTTTGCGGATGCCGCCTTCGATGTGATCGAGGCCGATGGCGAGCCGGTCGGCCGGCTGTACGTGGATCGGCGCGAGGACGAGATTCGCCTGATCGATATCGCTCTTCTGCCGGAGCATCGGCGCGGCGGCATCGGCGGCCGGTTGGTGAAGGAGCTGCTGGCGGAGGCCGGCGAGGCCGGCCTGCTCGTCCGCATTCACGTCGAACAGAATAACCCGGCGATGACCCTGTACAAACGCCTCGGCTTTCGCATGATTGAGGAGCAGGGCGTCTACTACCTGATGGAGTGGGTGCCGGAACCGTAAGCATCCATCCTTTTCCTTTTTTCTGGACTCAGCGGAGAATTTTTCGATGCTCGAAAAACTACAGCTTTCCACCTTCCAGGAGCACGTCGGTTCCAAGGCCCGACTGACCTTGGAGGGCGATCCGGCGATCGACCTCGAGATCACCGAGGTCACCGCCATGGTGAAGAATCCGGATTCCTCGCGGGAGCCCTTCTCGGTGCTCTTCCGCGGTCCGGCGGAGCCGGTTCTGGAACAGGCGATTTACTCCCTGGAGCACGCTGGTCTCGGCGAGATGGGCTTGTTCCTGGTGCCCCTTGGGCCGAAGGGTGACGGCATCGAATACGAAGCCGTGTTCACCTGATCGCCCCTGGGGAGCGGCCCGCTGAGCGCTATACTCACTTCATGGCTCACTCTCCCAGCGACACCCGGCGAAAGAGCTTCATCGAAAACTTCGCCGGCCGACTCAAGTATCCACAGCTGTTCTTCGTCACGGCGGCGGTCTTCTTGATCGACCTCGTCCTGCCGGACATGATCCCCTTTGCGGACGAGATCATGCTCGGCCTGTTGACCGTTTTCCTCGGTCGCTTGCGGCGGCCGGAGGCCGCCCAGGACGACGACCACGACGATGGATTCCACCGGCGGCGCCCGAAGAACGTGACGCCTCCTGGAACGGACCGGCGGTGAGGCGTGCACTGGCGACGGCGTTAGCGCTAGGCGCTTTGCTCCCCGGCGGTGCCTCGGCGACAGTGTCCGGCGCCGTCTTCGAGTTGGAAGAACTCCGCCATCGCCTCGCCGGCACCGAAGGCCCCTGGCTCGAGTTCTTCGCCAATGCCAACCTGCGTACCGGCCTCTATCGGCTGCCGGCTGGATCCGAGGACCTCCAGAACCCCCACGCCGAGGACGAGATCTACTTCGTCCTTCGCGGCAAGGCGGTGATTTCCATCGCCGGCGAGGACCGGCCGGTAGGGAGTGGAGCGGTGATCTTCGTGGCGGCCGAGGTGGAGCATCGTTTTCACTCGATCACCGAGGACCTGGACGTGCTGGTCTTCTTCGCTCGTTGAATCGAGCGTTTCCTCCGAACAACGCAAGGAAGAGAACAGGCGACCGAGGGATCTCGATCGCCCGAGGGGTGCTTCGATCAGAAGCTGCGGGGCCGGTCGTTCGGGCCGCGCGGATTGGTTGGGGCCGGAGCCGTTTCCGCGGTGGTCTTCTTTTTACAGGTACAAACCGTATAGCAATCGCCGTCGCAGCTACACGGTGAGCAGCCGGTGGCAGAAGGATCGCAGCCGCGGGTGGCGCACCAAGCTCCCGAGCAGGTGGCGGTACAGGTGGTGGTGCCGCCTCCAATGGCTTGACCTTCGGTATTGAACACGACGAACGGCAGGCTGGAAATCTTCGTGTCCTTACCGTTCACCACCTCGTGGCGGGTGCTCGGGGCGGCGGTCGCCACCGCCCGCCCGGAGGCCAGCAGATCGAGAGCCGTTGGCGAGCTGTCGTCCACGGCGACCGCCTCACAGCCGGCCTTTCGCTCGGCGTAGGCGGCGGTGGCAAAGAGCGCCGCTGCGATCCAGAGTACGAGTGCTTTGCGCATTGAGTTCCTCCGTAAGAAAGTGCACGAAATGGCTGGCTAGAAGAAGGGCGTCGGCGTGCGGTCCCGCGGCACGTTGCCGGGTTCCGCCGGAGCCGGCGAGTAACTGGATTCCTTTTTACAAGTGCAGCCGTAGTCGCAATGGATGCCACTGCACGAGCAGTGGGAGCAGCCCGCCGTTTCGGCCTTGCAGCCGCTGACGGTGCAGTCGCTGCTGCCGGCGCAGGAGCCCGTGCAGGTGGTGGTTCCGCCGCCGATGGCGTAGCCGTCCTTGTCGCGGATCACGAAGTCCTGTCGCTCGACTTTGACCGCTCCGCCGGCCTTCCACTCGACCTGTGGAGTGCCCAAGGCAAGAAGATCGCCGGTGCGCAGGAGATCGGCGATCGCCGGTGCGGTGAGGTCGATGGCGAGGGGTTTGCACTCGGTCCCCTGCGGGTCGGGAAGATCCATGGTGAGGGCGGGGCCGGCGACCAAGGCCAGCAGCAGGATGGCAAAAGAGAGTTTCTTCATCGGTCCTCCTAGAGCTCCGCCGGCGGTGTACGCCGACGAAGCTGGATTGAGATTCGTTGGGGAAGGGCGCACCTAACGGAAGCTCGGCTCACGCGGTACGTTGCGCGGATTGACCGGGGTGGGAGCGGTCTCCGCCGTCGTGGTCTTTTTGCAGGTGCACTCGGAACTACAGTTACCGTTACAGGAGCAGGCCGAGCAGCCGCCTTCGTCTGGATCGCAACCGGAGACGCCGCACCAGGAGCCGGTACAGGTGGCCTCACAGGTGGTGGTTCCGCCGCCGATCGCCATGCCGTCCCTATTGCGGATGATGAACGGCTGGGAGGACTCCTTGACGACGCGAGTGCCGATGGTGTTGAGGCGCGTAACCGGAGCGCCGAGGGCCTGCACTTGGCCTTGGGCCAGCAGGGCGGCGATGTTCGGTGCCGTGGCGTCGATGGCGGTGGGCTTGCAGTCGACCGGTGCCTCGGCCAGGGCGAAGGGCGAGAGGGTGAGCAGGATCAGCGCGGACAGGACGGTGATTTTCTTCATTTCAGTTTCCTTTCCGGTTCAGTCGAAGGAAGGGGAGCGCGGAACGTCGTCCCGCGGCCTGGGCTGGTTTGGCGCGGTCTCGGCGGTTGTCGACTTCTTGCAGGTGCAGGACGGACAGTCCCAGTTGTCGCGGCAGATGCAGCCGGTACAGCCGCCATCGTCCGGGTCACAACCGGAAATGCCGCAGCCGCCGGTGCAGGTGGCGGTGCAGGTGGTGGTTCCGCCGCCGATGGCGTAGCCGTCTTTGTCGCGGATCACGAAGTTCTGCCGGGATTCCTTGACGTTGACCTCGCCCTGCCGGGAGCGCTCGACCAACGGTTGGCCGAGGGGGGTCACCACGCCCCTGGCGAGCAGGGCCGCGACCGAGTCCGAGGTGGTGTCGACGGCGATGGGCGTGCATTGCGAGCCCGTGGCTCGTTCGGCGAAGGTGGGGAAGGTGAAGAGGGTGAAGAGGAGGGCGAAGATTCCGATCCAGCAACATCGAGATCCGAAAGACTTCATCAAAGCGCAAGCTCCTTGTGGCCTGCCGGCAGTCCGCCGGAACTCCAGAAGCTCCAATACCGAGCGGTCGCCAGCGATTGGAAAGGGGATCGCCGGGAGCGATGCGGTCCGGAGACACCTCCACCGGGGCGCCGGCGGATGGATCCGCGACGCACCGGCCGGTGCCCAAGCTACCGGCCGCGATGGCTTCTCAGCGATCGAGGTTCTATTTAGGAATGCGCAAAACGGCGAACGATCCCCTCACCGGGGCGGAAGGAAGCTTCAGGAGGCAGCGTCCTTACGCCGCTCCAACTCTTCGAGCGTCTTTGGCCAGTCGCCTTTCAAGAGCTTGGAGAGCACCCGGTCCGCCAGCAGCTTGCCGCCGGTCTGGCAGGGGGCGCAGTAATTGGACTCGTTCTCCGCGTACAGAATGCGCTGCACCGGGGCGCCGCACTCCGGGCAAGGCTCGCGGTAGCGCCCGTGGACGGCCATCTCCGGGCGGAAGGCGGTGACCTTCTTCGGGAAGCCGTCGCCGGTCTCGGTCTGCAAGCGCTCGATCCACTCCGTGAGGACCGCCCGCATCGCCTGGAGTAGGCGATCGCCTTCGTCGTCGGTCAGGTGCTTGGTCTGCTTGAAAGGCGAGAGCTGAGCCCGGTGCAGGATCTCGTCCGAGTAGGCGTTGCCGATGCCGGCCAGGATGTGCGGGTCGGTCAGGGCTCGTTTGAGGGTGTGGTTCTCGGCTCGCAGAGCGGCCAGTACGGCCTCGTCGGGCGAGGTCAACGGTTCGATGCCGCCGGGATCGTGCAAGCGTAGGCCCTTCTCGCCCTCCACCAGATGGAGCGATGCCCGCTTCTTCGAGCCGGCCTCCGTCAGCAGCAGCGTGCCCGCGGCAAAGTCGAACGCCGCCGATCCGAGCCGGCCGGGGATCTTGGCCGGCGGGTCACCTTCGTGCCGCGGCTTCCACTGGAATCGCCCGGCGACCATCAGGTGGATCACCAGGAACAGTTCATCTTCCTGCTCGAAGACGATCCGCTTGCCGATTCTTCGGAGGCCGGTGACCGCCTTGCCTTCCGCCGTGGAGATCGGCGGCCGAACGCTGCGCAACAGAAAGGGGCTCGCCAGGCGAATGCGCTCCAGCCGTCGGCCGACCACCCGGGTCGTCAGGGCGTGAAGGTACAGCTCGACGTCAGGCAGCTCAGGCAAAGAGATTCTCGTCCGACTATCTTACGTGGTTAATGACTATAAAGACGCCTTCTCTTGACGGCGAAAAGTACAAGAGTCCCTGGTGTTTCCAGTATGCAGAGTAGGTAGATCTCTCCTGTGAAACCCGGAAGTAAAGACCGTCGGAAGCGATACCCAATCGCTTGAGGATGAAGGTCTGAGATAGCCGCGCTTTGGCTCTTCGAGGAGTTTGTTCAAAGTAGAAGGTCGCCTTGAACTGTTCTTTTCGGACCCTGAAATCTAGTCCCAATGTGAAGTGAGACATTTCATCGTCAGTAAGAAGTTCATCCTTGCCGATCTTCGCACCAAACGCTGTGATGTCGTTGACCAAGCTCCGCGCCGCAGTGCCCAGACGCTCATTCTTGAAGGTCGTGTGTGGGACGTCAATGGGTGTGTGAAATGCTTTGGTATTGGGCAGTCTGATGCCGTTGGGCAGGAAGGGCGTCGATATCATTGCTGGATTTCTCGTAACGCCTTTCGCTATGCCAGTTGTCTCAATCTGACTGTGTGGGGAGTCGAGGATGAACGCGCTCATCGCATCCGTTAGTGGAATGAACGAGTCGCGGGGAACTTCAGCTATGAACTCCTCATTTCCCCATTGCTTCGCGAACAAGTACTCCATGATGGATCGATGAGAGAACTTGTAGTTGCCGACAGCGTCTCGGTTGAGGAGCGCCCGGCCACGCGCTTGCCAGGGCTGAATGTCGATCTCCCACCGGCTTGCGAGTTCTGAGAGCTCATCGGCATGCACTGCTTCCATGCCCCGCCGTTCGCGTTCCAGGTACAAGTTCGCGGCGAGCCGCTCTGAGAACTGCCACAAGGTGTTTTTGTTCACCCATCCATCTTCTCGTTCAATCCAGCCCGCGACGATGGCCTCGTAGATCTGCGCTCTCGTGCTGATGCTGTCCTGTTCCACCAGCTCCGGAAGATGACTGAGCAACATGGGGCGTAGCATGAGGTCCGCGGACTTCCGAAGAAGACCTTTGGCCCTGCGACGCGCCTTGACTTGCCAAGGTTTGAAGCACCGTCGAAGGTATCGACGTACCTCCCGATCGTTGAGAGGCGCCAAGTACAGTTTCCAGAACTCGTATACGGCGCCTTCCCCGAGTCCACGCGGTTGGATCTTGGTGATGCCGGTCTCGGTGGGGATCTCCTCATCTCGGCTGAAGAACTGGGTCCGGCAAGTGATGACCACGGCTCGAAAGTCCTTCGACAATTCCATGAGGTCCCGGATTCGGGCTCGGTGGTCCTCGACTGCCTGGACGTCTTCGTCGAGCGCGTCGAGAAACAGCACGGTCTCATTGGGAAACTCGGCCGCGGCGATTCTCTCTTCGACATCGTCTCGACCCAGGGGCACGAGATGCAGTGTTCGCCTTCGCTTGGAAGGCTTCGTTGCGTTGTAGGCGTAGTAGTTCAGGACAAAGGAGGTCTTGCCGGTTCCAGGTCCAGCCAAGAGCAAAAGATGACGTCGCGACGTCCCCTCGGCCAAGAAATCATCGACGGCCTCGAAGAGGTCACCGGACGCGGCGACGGGCATTCGCCGTTGGGTCGCTTCTTGTCCTGGATCGATGTTGGTGTATCGCGGGCGAATGTAGCGCCGGGTGGCGAATTTGATCGTGTCGGAATCAAAGGGGCCGCGGGCAAGTCGATTCTCGAGTAGTTTCCGCGAGCGATGCTCGCTGAGGATCGGGATCCAGGCCGCGGCCAGTCGCCCAACCGCTATGTAGAGACCGACTACGCCTACCGCGAGGGCGCCAGCCGTTAGGAGAAGGTCGGGGCCGAAGAATGAAGTGCTGACAGCCTGGGCTCCCTCTAGAAGCTCCACTCGGCGAACAGCTTTTGCTGGAAGCGCTGGAGGTCGTGGACCTGGGGGACGGTGTCTTCGTTCTGCAGCTCGACGAACTTTTTGTTCATGGCGTGGAGCCGCCGGGCGAGGACGCGGGTGATGTGGAGGAAGACCTTCAGGGTCGGCCGGTCGCCCTGCAGGTAACGCTCGCGTAGGGTGGCGCAAGGCAGCACCAGGGCGCGGGTTTCCTCCAGCGGGCGCACCGAGGCGGCGCGGGGATCGCCGGTCAGGGCCTCCATTTCGCCGACCACTGCCGGGGCTTCGAGCACCGCGAGCTGGACGTCTTCGCCGTCCAGCTCCTGAAAGACTTCCAGGGTGCCGGCGAGCACGAAGTACAGGGTGTCGCTGGAAGTGCCGGCTTCGATGAAGGCCTCGCCGGCGGCCAGCGTTTCTTCCCGGCAGGCGGCCACGAATTCGGCCAGTTCGGTCTCGGGGAGATCCTGGAACAGGGGAAAGGCTCGATAGTTCATCTCGATGTCTCCGGATCGTTGGTCAGAGTCCGCGCAGGACCGTGGCCTTGCCCACTTCGCGAATCGCCAGCACGAAGGCGGCGGTGCGCAGGTCGAGGCTGCGGCGCTCGGCCATGGTGGTCACCGCGTCCCAAGCTTTGCGCAGCAGGCGCTCCAGCTTTTCGTTGACCTCGTCGCGCTCCCAGTAGAAGCGCTGGGTGTTCTGCACCCACTCGAAGTAGCTCACGCTCACCCCGCCGGCGTTGGCCAAGATGTCCGGCACGATCAGCGTGCCCTGGTTTACCAGCGAGCGGTGGGCGGAGGGCACCGTCGGGCCGTTGGCGCCCTCGACGATCACCGGCGCCCGCACCGTGGCGGCCACCTCATCGGTGATCACGCCGCCCAGGGCGGCCGGAATCAACACGTCCACGTCCATTGCGAAGAGTTCCTCTTCGGAACTGTCGTCGGCGCCCGGGAAGCCTTTGATGGAGCGCTCCGGACTGGCTTTGACGTGGTCCGCCAGGGCCGCCGCATCGAAGCCCTCGGGGTTTTTGAGATACGCGGCGTGGTCGCCCACGGCCGCCACCTGGGCGCCCCAGGAGTCGAGAATCCTTCCGGCCCAGCTCCCGACGTTGCCGTAACCCTGGATGGCGACGGTGGCCCCTTCGATGCTCCGGCCGAGACTTTCGAGCGCCCACTTCGAGCACAGCGCCACACCGCGGCCGGTGGCCTCGTCCCGACCTTGGGAGCCGTAGATCTCGATCGGCTTGCCGGTGACGACGCCGGGCTCGAAGCCGTGAAATTTGCCGTACTGGTCGGCGATCCAGGCCATGGTCTGGGAGTTGGTGTTGACGTCCGGCGCCGGGATGTCGATGTTCGGGCCGATGATGAAGTGGATCTGGTCCACGAACTTGCGGGTCAGGCGCTGCAGTTCGCTGTTGCTCAGCTCGTGCGGATTGACCATCACGCCGCCTTTGCCGCCGCCGTAAGGAATTCCCACAACGGCGGTCTTCCAGGTCATCAAGCTGGCGAGCGCGTTGACCTCGTCGTCGTTCGCTTCCGGATGGAAGCGGATGCCGCCCTTGAAGGGGCCGCGGGCGGCGTTGTGCTGCACCCGGAAGCCGTCGTACACGGCCACCGTGCCGTCGTCCCTCTCGATCGCCACCTCGACCTTCATCTGGCGTGCCGGCGTCACCAGCAGTTTTTCGATCGAGGGGCTCACGTCCATGACGCGCGCCGCGTCGGTGAAGTACTGGAGGGCGTTGTCGAAGTGGCTCGCCATGATTCTGTTCTCCTCGCGGTGGGGCGGGGAGATGGTACCACCCTGATCTTTCGGTCTGGGGCAGGCGGGCGCTAGCGGAAGTCGACCCGCCAGTTGATGTACACGGCCACCTCGTTGCCGTTGATGCGGGCCGGCTGGAAGCGCCAGTCGCGCACTGCTTCCGTCGCCAGGTAGGCGCGTAACGGAGAAGGCGCTTCGACCACTCGCGGCAGCGTCGGCCGGCCCCGCCGGTCGAGGTGGATCTGGAGGATCACCGGCCGCGGCGACGAGCCGCGTCCGTAGCGCGGATCCTTGCCGCTCTTGCGGTCCGGCAGGATGGAGTCGCCATCGACGGAGAACAGAGTTGCCGGGCCGCCAGGCCGCTCGGCGAACCGCTCGTCGGTGATCTCGCCGTCGACCGCCAGCGGGCGCTCCTCCCAGGAGGCCACCAGAGTGCCGGTGGGGCCGAAGCGCAGCAGGTTGAGGTCCTGAACTTCCGGATCGAGGTGGAGGGCGAGGGCCCAACTCCAGCGGGCGGAGTCGAGGTCGTCGATGCCCGCCTCGGCCACCGCTTGGAGGGCCAGCAGGCGGGCGATCTGGGCGGCGCCCTCTGGGTCATCGGACACCCGTTGGGTGAGCCTTTCCAGGGCGCGGCGGGCCAGTCGCAGGGCGCGCAGCGGTGAGCGGCTCTCCAGGGCGCTTTCGATCGCGTTGATGTTGGAGTCTCCGCCCTGCGGCAACACCGGCGGGGCGAGAGCGGCGAACGAGAGAAGGACGAGCGGAAGGAGGCAGCCGATTCGCATGGTCGATTCCTATGCTCGCACGAACCCGCCGCCGGTTCCAACCGGTATTTCGAAGCTGTCACAAGTCTGGTCTACATCGAGGCGTCCTCGGTGACCTCCCATCCTCCACCGGTCTTCCGCCGCAGCACGATCAGGGTCAGTCCCGAGGCGTCTTCCCGTTCGTACTCGTCCGGGTAGCCGAGCATCCAACGGGCCACCACCGTGGCGCCGTGGACGGCGCTCGGCACGGCGTCGCCGAGGAGGGAGACCTCTGTGCCGGTGACCGGCTCAACGGAGAGGAACTCGAAGGTGAGGTGCCCCATCGCCTTGCCGTCCGGGTAGCGCCGCTGATAGCGCGCCAGCACCTCCGCCCGGCCGCGGGTGAGGCCGGTGGGCGAGACGAAGAGCGCATCTTCGGCGTAGGAGTCGGCGAAGGTCACCAGGTCGCCGCGATTCCAGGCCTCGGCCTGTTCGAGGAGGAAGGTCTTGATTTCGGCCACCGCCTCGGCCTTGCGGCGCTCGTGCTGCTCCCGGTGCCAAAGGCCCGGTCCGTGGGATCCAACGTAGCCCGGCGCTTCGGCGAACACCGGATCGGCCAGCACCTCGTCCGCTGCGGCAAAGCGGTAGCCCTTCTCCTTGAGCCACTCGAACAACCGATCCCACTGCGCGCCGCTCACCGCCATGGCGTGGAGCAGCAATACCTGGGGCACCGGGCGGTCGAAGAGGCGCTCGGAGAGTTTCCATTGGGAGCGAATCGAGACGTGCATCGACTCGTGGTACGACTCGGCGATACGGCCCTGCGCGGTCTCGTCGTCGCCGGCCTCCAGCCAAGGAAGGGCGAGACTCCAGTCCTGGTTGTCCAGGGTCACCGGCACATTACGTTGGCCGGATTCGTCCAGGTAGGCCCGCACGGCGTCGAGTTTCGCTTGGCTGTCACCTTCGCGCAGGTAGGGAAAACGAAAAAAGCGCACCGTCGATGCGGGATCGCGCTGACGCAGAAACTCCGCCAGCCCCGCGCGACCGGCCTCGGCGTCGGCGATGAATTCTGCCGCCGTCAACCGGTGCAGGCTCGGATGGTTGGCGGTGTGATTGCCCAGCTCATGACCGGCCTCGAGCCAGGCCGCGAGCACCGCCTCGTCCCCCTCCTGCAGGCGGCCCCAGTTGACAAAGCCGACGGCCGGAACGGCGTGCCGTTCGAGGGCGGCGAGCATCTCCCGGGTGAGGCGCAGACGCTCCTCGGGATCTCGATGGAGGCTGCCGGACATCGGCAGATCGTCGACGGTGACGAGGAGGGGGATGCCCTCGGTACCGGCCAAAGCCGGGACTCCAGCGATGAAGACGAGGACAAAGGCGAGAATCCGGTATGAATTGCGCATGCCGGGATTCTAGCGGGCCGGCCCTGAGGAAGAAGACGAACGTCTGGGTTTTCTGTTCGACCTAGTGTTGGCTCGTCAATCGTTGTCGACCTCGAGCGCGATGTCCTCTTCGAACGGCTGCCATTGGAGCTGGAGTGCGACCAGATGCCGAATCACCATGAGTGCGATGGCGGTCAGTCCGAGCATCAGGGCGTCGGCACCGATGCTGAAGACGGTCGAAAAGGTGATCTGCTCAAAGGTCTCCGCACGGAGGGCGAGTCGAGTATCCGTTCGGTTGACGAAGTGACTAGCCACCCACAGAACCCACCAGAATCCGATAGTGGAAGCCTGGGCTTTGGCGAAGGGTTCGTCGGTGATCGACTGGCTTTGGGCTCGCAGTTCCTCCATGACCTGGTACGGTCGCAGGAGGTTGACCAGCGGGATGAACCAATAACCGACAGCCCATCCCGGCGTGAATCTCAACGCTTCGCCTTGTCTTCGCTCCAGCGCTTTGTACGAGGCATGGAGCCATCGCAGCCAGAAGATTGCGGTGACCAGAAAGAGAACGCCTTGGATCAGGTCGATGCCGATAGACGTCCAGTCGGAGACGGTGAGGAGATGATTGGAGAAGTCCCTTCCCTCCCGGATGCCCGCAACCAGGACCCATTGAACCAGGCCCGTCAGGACTCCTAGCGAGCCGACGACTAGGTTGGCGATCAGTAGGCCCGTTAGCCGATGACCCCTCTGGCGCGCGATGTCGTCAATGGATTCCGCCGGTGGTGCCTCTGCCACCTCTACTGGATGTTCGGTGCCGGGAACATACGATTCCTCGGGAGCCATGGTGCTCCTTTCCTCCCCTCTCCTGGGCGGCTTTCACGATCTGACGAAAACGGGTTCTATTGGGAGCCCAGGGGTTCCGCCGTTGGCTAGATAGAAACCAAGTTAATCCGAATGGAATGTAGCAGATGGCACAAAGTGAGACGGCGGATCACTCCCCGATACGCACCAGCCGGATCAGCGGCCCGTCGAGGCTCTCTTCATCGCGCAGATCGACCTCGCCGGCGAGGTGCCAGAAGTTGTCGCCTTCGGGATCGATCAGGGTGTGTTCCACCTTCCACCGGCGCGGGCCTTCGGCTTCGATACGGGTCCAGTGGGCCTGGCGGGCGTCCGGCGTGAAGAGGATCTCTTCGTAGTCCGCCAGGAAGAAGGCGAGGGTCTCTTCGAAGCGCTCGGCGGTCCAGGGTTCTTCCGGGTCGGCACTCTTCACGCAGCCGGCGGCGGCTTCCCAATCCTCCTGCGACAGGGCGCGCACCAGGTGGTGCAGCTCGGCGCGCACCCGCGCGGTGAAGGCCTTGGGATCGTGGAACAGCTCGTAGAGGCGGAGTTCTTCCTTTGCCTTGACGCGCTCTTCGGCGTGCTCACCGGTGGCGTCGTACACCAGCTCCGGGTGCATCAGGCTTTCCCACTCCTCGATCAGGCTGGTGTCCACCCGCTCGATCATGGTGCGGAAGAAACTTTGCACGTCGAGCACCCCTTCGGTCTTGTACTTTTCCGGCACGCTCTGGGCGAGGGTCTTGTAGAGCTGCGACAGGTAGCGCAGCAGCACGCCTTCGCTGCGGGCCAGGCCGTAGCGGCGCACGAAGTCCGCGAAGGACATGTACTGCTCGAACATCTCCCGCCCGACGGCCTTCGGCTTGATCGCCTCGCCGCGCACCCAGGGATGGATCTCGCGGAAGGCGTTGAAGGTCTGGTAGATGCGCTCGGCGTCGGGCTTCGGGTGGGTGATCTCCTCCAGCCGTTCCATGCGCTCGTCGTAGTCGACGCCCTCCGCCTTCATGCGCATCACGGCCTCTTCGCGCGCCCTGTCCTGGAGCTTGTAGAGCACCGCCCGGGGATCTTCCAGAATCGCTTCGACGAAGGTCAACACCAGCACCGGGTACTCGGGCTCTTCGGGATCCAGCGTGCCGAGGGCTTCCACTAGATACAGGGAGAGTACCTGGTGGAGGGAGAAATTCTCCTGGAGCTCCTCGTCCACCACCGCCCACAGGTAGTCGGTGTCCGTGTCGCGCTGCATCGTGAGGACGCCGGCCCGTCCCAGGGAGCGGATGCGCTCGGCGGCGTCTCGCAGGTGTTGGCGCTTCGAGCCGTCGTCTTCGTGGCTGGCGGCGACCAGCTCGCGGATGGAGGTGAAGTTGCCGCGCTCCGGGTCGTCGAGGGCGGCGTCCCGCTGCACCAGATCCAGCACCATGCCGTGGGTGATGCGGAAGCGCGACTGGAGCATCTCCGGCGGCCGGTTCATCAGGCTTTCGAAGGTCTCCTTCGTCCAGGACACGTCGCCCTTGCCGGGACCTTTCTTCTTCGCCAACTTCTTGCGCTTGGCCTTGGCGCTGGCGTCGCTGCGCTCGATGCGCGCTTTCTCGATGATGTGTTCTGGTGCCTGAGCCACCACGCTGCCGCGCTCGTCGAAGCCGCGGCGGCCGGCGCGGCCGGCGATCTGCTGGAAGTCGCGCACCGAGAGAATGCCCACCTTCTGGCCGTCGTACTTCGCCAGCTTGGTAAAGAGCACCGTGCGGATGGGAACGTTCACCCCCACGCCGAGGGTGTCCGTGCCGCAAATCACTTTGAGGAGACTCTGCTGGGCGAGCTGCTCCACCGTCAGCCGGTACTTGGGCAGCAGCCCGGCGTGGTGCACGCCGACTCCGAAGCCGAGAAAGCGCTTCAGCTCTTTGCCGTAGGGCGTGTCGAAGCGGAAATCGCCCAAGGCCTCCCACACCATGTCGCGCTCCTCCCGGGCGGCGGGCTTCAAAGACGTCAAGCTCTGGGCCAGCTCGGCGCACTCGCGCTGGGTGAAGTTGACGATGTAGATCGGCGCCTTGCCGGCATCGAGAAGCTCCTGCACCGTCTCGGTCAGCGGTGTGTCCCGGTAGTCGAAGTCGAGCGGCACCGGTCGCTCGTCGGAACTCACATGCGAAGCCTTGCGACCGGTGGTCTCCTCCAGCCGCTCGGCGATCGGCGCCGTGTTGCCGAGGGTGGCGGACATCAGCAGGAAGGTGGTGTGCGGCAAGGTGATCAGTGGCACCTGCCAGGCCACCCCGCGCTCCGGATCCGAGTAGTAGTGGAACTCGTCCATCACCACATAGGGCGCGTCCGTCTCCTCGCCGCGCCGCAGCGCCATGTTCGACAGCACCTCGGCGGTGCAGCACAGGATCGGCGCCTCCGGATTGATCGAGGCGTCGCCGGTGAGCATCCCCACCCGGTCCGCTCCGAAGTCGTCGCACAGAGAAAAGAACTTCTCCGACGCCAGCGCCTTGATCGGGCTGGTGTAGAACGATGTTCGCCCCTCGCACACCGCCTTGAAGTGAAGCGCCTGGGCCACCAGCGACTTGCCCGAACCGGTGGGGGTGTTCAGGATCACGTGCCGCCCGGCCACCAACTCCAGAATCGCTTCCTCCTGCGCCTCGTACAGCTCAAACCCCACGGCGCCGACCCAGTCCAGAAAACGGACGAGGATCTCGTCCGGATCGGTGAGCCGGTCGGCGGGAAGGTGGTCGGCGAGGGTGGAGGAAGCGGTCACGGGTCGGTCTCGGGTCGCTCGGGAGTGGAGGGGCTGACCGTGGCGGACTGTACCGCAGGGTGAGTCGCGGTTCCGGTTTCGCATCGGCCGATGCAAGAGTTCCCGATGCTAGAATGTCACGGGTATGTCATTCCCGGCCTTTCCCGTCGGGCCTCTTACCTCATCGATTTTTCCGATCGGAGCGGCCATGAAGCCTCCCGAGATTTTGCATTTGACGCCCGGAAAGCGGGTTTTGTTTTTGACCAAGGATCCGGACCTCATCCGGCGGCAGCTTGCCGGGGAGCTGGATCTTCAGATGGACTCTCTGTCTGTTGACGACTTGCTGGACGACATCAATACGGATGCCATGACCCCCGCCTGGGTGTGCTTTTCGCACAAGCCCGAGGACATTGCGCGGGATGCCTATGCCGGCCTGATCGTGGACGGCGAGCGGCTGTTCGAGCGCGATTCGCTGCGGGACGGCAATTTTGAGGTGATCGTCTCCGGCCTGCGCAAGGGCGTGGGCAGCTCCCGGGAGACGGCGGTGCAGGCGGAGAAGTGGTGCGGCATTCGCCTCGCCATCGCCGCCTCTTTCGCCCCCATCCACGCCCGCAACAACATCAACCAGGGCGTGCTGATGGGCGACCACTCGATGCTGTCGCGCTTGCAGCGCGGCGAGGGCATTGCGCTGGAGGAGTTCTATCGGGACTATGACCCGATCACCCAGCGTGTGGTGCGCTCGGGGGGCCTGTTTTCCTTCTCGAAGGCGCTGTCGAAGGGCGAGATCGATCTGCCGGAACTAGCGACCGGGCCGCGGCCGATGACCATGGCCGAGAAGGTCCTCGCCCGCCATCTGGTAGGCGCCGAGGAGGGCCAGCGCTATGTCAAGCCCGGCGACGCGGTGGTGGTGGAGGTGGACGGCGGCTACTCCCACGAGTTCACCACGGCTCAGGTGCACTATTTCCTGGAGCAGGAATACGGCGACGACTACCGGGTGAAGAATCCCGCCAAGTTCGCGGTGTTCGAGGACCACCTGATCTACGCCGACGACGTGCCCAAAATGCGTCCCTTCGTCGGCAAGATCCAGACCCTGCGGGACCTCCAGCGGGATTTCCAGCGCCACACCGAGACGCAGGACTTCTCGGCCACGGACAACGTGTCGCCGGGCATCTGCCACGAGGTGGCGCGGGAAGAGCTGATCGAGCCCGGCGATTTCATCCAGGCGACGGACAGCCACACCTGCATGGGTGGGGTGAACAATGCGCTGACCTGGGGAGTGGGCGCCACCGAGTACGCCAACCTGATCTACGCCGGCTTCACCCAGGTGGAGGTACCCGAGTCGATCCGCTTCGAGCTGTTGGGTGAACTGCCCGAGGGAGTGACGGCGAAGGACCTGATGCTCTACATCCTGCTCGAATACGCCAAACCCCAAAAAACCCTGAACCGGGTGATGGAGTTCACCGGTCCTGGATTGTCCAAACTGTCGATGGACGAGCGCGCCACCTTGACCAACATGGCGACGGAGTGCGCCGCCCGCACGGCCATCTGCCTGGCGGATGAGGAGACCTTCCGCTGGCTTGCCGAGTGGCGGCCGGAGGTGGATATCGAGCGCCTACGCGCCCGCACCGTGGCGCCGGATCCGGGGGCGGAGTACGCCGGCGGCGTGCACACCCTGGACCTGTCGGCGATGCGGCCGATGGTGGCCCATCCGGGGGACCCAGACCAGGGCATTCCGTCGGACCCCACCAACGGCGCCTTCATCGAGGAGATGGGGGAGGTGGCCGTCGAGATCGCCTACGGCGGAAGCTGCACCGCCGGCAAGATCGACGACCTGGAGTTCTACCACCTGGTGGCGGAAGAGGCGTCCGAAGCCGGCCTCCGGGTGCACGAGGGGGTGCGCTTCCTGATCCAGTTCGGTTCGGAAGCGGTGGAGCGGCACTGTCGGGAGCGCGGGATGATCGAAACCTTCGAGAGCGCCGGCGTCACTCTCATCCGTCCCGGCTGCGGCGCCTGCATCGGCTGCGGTCCCGGCGTTTCCGAGAATCCCGACCAGGTGACCGTCTCCGCCATCAACCGCAACTACAAGGGCCGCTCCGGCCCGGGCCGCCTGTACCTGGCCTCGCCCCTCACCGTCGCCGCCTCGGCTTTCACCGGCAAGATCACCGCCTACACTCCGGGGATGTTCGCGCGGGTGGAGGAGCCGG
This sequence comes from Acidobacteriota bacterium, assembly GCA_039030395.1. NCBI lineage: Bacteria > Pseudomonadati > Acidobacteriota > Acidobacteriota bacterium. Next base: position 464,777 of record JBCCEF010000001.1, on the reverse strand, counting down.
TGCTGGCGTAGGGGGCGTCAGAGCCGCTTCACGTACCGCTCGAACTCTTCGGCGACCTGATCCGGAGTCCGGCCGTAGACCTGCTCGAAGGCGACGTCCGCCGGGTAGCCTTCAACGGCGTAGAGCAGGAAGCGCGGGAACTCCTTGTGGAACCAGTCTTTCTCGCCGTGGCACAGGTAGTGGCTGAACAGCCAGGCGGTGGGAAAGTAGAGGCGCGGCCGCTCGGCGTTGGTCTGGGAGTCGATGTCCAGTAGGTCCGCGGGCGAGATCCCCCTGCCGTCGCGCACGGCCCCTTTCACCCGATCCAGATCGCTCTCCGCCAGCGACCGTGCCCGGTAGGCTCCGCCGAAGGGGCTCAGGGCCCAGCGGCTCGGTTGGATCTTGCCCGGCACGATCGCTCCCTCTTTGATCCGGGCGTTACTGATGTACCAGGTGAAGCCCTGTTCGATCCACGCCGGCAGAACAACCCCTCGCCGTTCGAGGTGACGGTCGAGGTAAGCGCGGGTGGTTTGGAAGAGCAAGATGCGCTGGAAGAAGTCCGGATCCAGCACGTCCGTGTCCAGCACCATCAGGCCCGACTTGGAGTAGGTACCGCCGATGGAATCCCCACTCCGTAGCTGCCGCCGAACTTTCTTGGAGCGGTCCTTGTTGGCGAACACGAAGACGGCGATCTTGCCGTCCTGCGGTCGCGGGGAAATGCGATCGCCGACAAAGGCGTCGAGGGCGTTGAATACCGATTCCATCTCGGTGGCGAGCTGACGGGCCAGTTTCTCGTCGGGCACGTCGGTGACCACGGTGAACCGGGGAGTATCGAAACGCGAGCGGTAACGGGGATCGAGCAGGGTTTCTGCGTACTCGGCGTGGCGCCGCAGGAAGGCGAGGCGTTCGCTGCGATCCAGCTCGGCGATCGACTGCGCTTCGGAAGTGGCCCAGGGCGAAAGGTGGGTTCCGCCCAGGACCTGCGGCGGGCTCGGCGAGGTTTCGTCGAAGCTCTTGTAGGAGACGGTCCACTCGAGAGTTGCTGCCACGGGTTCACCGTTCTCCAGCGCCGGAGCGTAGCGCCAGCGGGAGAGCTGCGAGCGGGTGTGGTCGACGAAGAGGTGGTCGTAGGCCGTCGTGGGCTGAATCCCCAAGATCTCCACCTCGGACACCTTGCCGCGAGGATTCACCTGCACCCGCACCTTGAGCTCCGGGCGGATGTCCGTGCCGGATGCCTCCATCGGGGCGTAGAGGGACGAACTCTCGATGAGCATCGGGGAGAGGTTCACTCCCGGAGCGTCCTGGGCCGCCATCGGAGCGGGGCTCCATAAGGCTCCGGCCGAGAGGCCGAGCGCCAGGATGATCGCCATCTTGCGGGCGAGGATCGAGGGATCGAGGGGATGTTTGCGGCTCATCAGGGTTCCTTCGAGGCTTCGTAGGCGTCGCGGTGGGCCTTGGCCGCCGCCGCGTCGCCGAGGGTGGCGTAGCACTCGGCGAGGTAGTAGTGCGCCGTGGTGCGCGAGGGGGCGAGGCCGATGGCGTTTTCCAGCGAGGTGACCGCCTCGCCGCAGCGAGCCAGGCGATGGAGGGCGAGGCCCAGGAAGTAGTGGGCTTCGGCGCGCCGTGGATTGAGCTGGGCGGCGCGGCCGAAGGCTCCCGCCGCCTCATCCCATTGCTCCAGGCGAAAGCTCGCCATTCCCAGGTTGTACCAGGCGGCTTCCAGGTCCGGCAGGCCGGGAGCGGCCCGCCGCAGCAGGTCGACGGCGCCGGCGGCATCGCCGGTCGTCATGCGCCGGGTGCCTTCGTCGAAGAGGGATTGCGCGTCGGTCACCTTCGCCCACCGATCCTCGGCCGCCTCTGTGCGGGCGACGATCTCTTGGTCGCTGGCGAACAGGTGGAGGATGGCGGCGTTGGCGACCTCGGATTTCGGCCGCAGGGAGAGGAGCCGGCGAAAGACCCTCTCGGACTCCGCTTCCAGGCCGCGATCCCACAGATCCCAGGCGGCCTGTTGAAGGATGGCGGGAACGCTACGTTCGATTCCGAAGAGTTCATCGAGGTTGATCGGCTGCTCCGCCGCCTGGTCGGCCGGCGGCTCCGAGGCCGGTGCTGGGTCGCTCAGGGCGTCGATGGCGGCGAGGAAACGGTCGGCGGAGCCGGCTTTGCCGAGAGCCTTCAGATACCGCCGTTCGAGGGCGACGGTGCGGTCCGGAATCTCTGCGAGCAGGTCGAGAACGACGGACCAGCGCTCCAGGCGCTCGGCGGCGGTCGCCAACTGCCAGCGCACCTTCGGATCGCCGGTCAGTTCCCACTGTTGCGAAAGCGACTCGAAGGTGCCTTCGAGGTCGTCCAGGCGGGCTTGGTAGCGGGCGAGGAGACCGAGGGCCTCGGGTTCCGGCGCCGCGTCGGTTCGGGCGATCCGGGATGCCAGGCGCTCGGCGAGGAGTTCGGCGGTCCCTTTGGCGACCTGGCGGTCTTGAGCCACCTGGGCGAGCATGGCTACCGGCAGAGGGAGGTCCCGGTTCTCCACCCGGTGACCGAGGGCCTTTACCAGCGCGGCGTGCTCGGCTGCCGGCAGGGCGTGACGCTGGTGGTAGCCCAGCAGGGCGGCGAGTACCGCTATCTCGTCCGGAAACGCTTCGCGCGCCGCCCGCAGGTGGGCTAGCTCGCCTGCGGGATCCGTCTCGAAGCGGGCCTCCCGCAGCATCCGCACGCAGTCCTCCGGCGGCAGGGTGGGAGGGCTCTGGGCGGCGGCCGCGCTGACGGTCCCCACCAACAAGGCAAAGGCAGTAAGGGCCGACCGGCGCACCTTGGTGAAGGAGCGAACAAGCATGGCTGGAAGAACTCTATCGCGAGGCCGGTGGAGGGAAGGTGGCTGACCGCTTGCTGAAAAACCTATCTGCACACTGTTCCGAGCCCGAAGGGTGAGGCGGCGCCTTTGGCGCCGTGGGCGGGGTGAGCCTGAAAAGATGAATCTTTTCAGGTGAGGGGGCGTCCAGCCCCTGGCGAAAAAATCTAGCAGGGCAGCTGAGATCATAGGGCGAAGCCCTTTTTCAGCAACCTGCTAGAACTTCCAGCGGGCCGAGGCGGACCACACCTGGTCGTCCGCCGAGTAGGTGCCGCGGGTGTCGGGGAAGCGCGGTTCCTGGCCGTTCGCCGTCACCGAGTCGTGATCGTGGATCGAATAGCCGAGATCGAAGATCACCTTGGGGAACTCGTAGGAGAGGCCGAGGGCGTAGACCATGGCGTCGCCGCGCGGAAAGCCGGGATCCACCTCGTCCTCGGGCACCGGCGAAGGCTCGTAGGCGAGGCCGCCGGTGAGGGTGAGGGCATCGGTCAGGCGCCCTTCGGCACCGAGGCGGATCGACACCGTGTCGTCCCAGCCGGCGCGGTCTCCGAAGAAGGCGGGCAAGACCGGGGTCAGCTCGGCGTCAAAGCGCTGTTCGAAATCCGACCAGGCCTGATACGAGGCGTTGATCTCGACCTTCAATTCCGGATACGGGGCGAACCACACGCCGCCGCGCAGCTCCGCCGGCAGGTCGAGGGTCTGGCGGAAGCTCTCGCCGCCGAAGTCGTCGAGGAGGATCGCGAGAAGGGCTTGAGCGTCCGGTGAAAACGGCTGGTCGCGCACGGCTCGGCTCACGCGGTCGTCGCCCTCGAGTTCGATGGCGCTGCGGTAGACGGCGCCCCAACCCCACAGGTTGGAGGTCCAGTGCGCGGCGAGATCGAAGCCCAGGCCGTCCACGCTCGCCTCGGCGTCGGCGGTGATCTCGGCGGGATCGAGGGTGCCCGGTTCCTCGTCGTCGCCGAACACGATGCGGGTATTGGCCCCTTGGTCGAAGGAGCCGAACTGGTAGCGAATTCCACCGCCGACGCTGAACGCTTCGTTGACCTTCCAGGCGACCACCGGATGGACCTCCCACAGGCGCAGCTCGGTGAGCCGGTTGCGGAAGCGCGGCTCGAAGAACACCGGATCCCAATCCACCCGGTACCAGTAGGCGGTGTCGATGCCCAGGCCGAAGGACAGGTTGGCAAAGCGCGAGCGGTCCGTCCAGGTGGCATAGATCGCCGGCGGAAAATTGATCACGTGATCCGCCGACTGGATGCCGGAGGTCGCGCTCGAATAGTCGTCCGTGGCGTTGTTGAAGTCGAGGCCGCCGAGGAGTTGGAAACCGTCGAGCTGGGTGATGCCGGCAGGGTTGTAGAACACCGCCGAGGGGTCGTCGGCGCGGGCGGTCATGGCGCCCACCTGAGCGGTGGCGCGGCCGCCGTGTTGAAAACGGTAGAAGCCCGACGCGAAGGCCGGCGCGGTGGTGGTGATGAGCACGAGAACAACGATCAAGGCGCGGGCGATGGGCATGAAGTCTCCGGCAGGTGGATTTTCACGGGGTTTTTCGGTTGGATCAGGCGTCCGGCACGGTGCGGAATTCCGGTTCGATCCGGCCGTCCTCGATGTGCAGGATAGCGAGAGTGAGCGGAAGCTGAAAGCGCCGCCGCCCGCAGGCCCCCGGATTGAGCAGCAGGCAGGAGCCGCGCCACTCCATCTCCGGCCGGTGGGAGTGGCCGAAGACAATCAGCCGGGCGGATCGGGTCCAGACCTCCTCGACGTCCTGCCGGCGATGGACCATGCGGTAGGCCAGGCCGTCGAACTCGCCGGTCAAGACGTCCGGCAGGGAAGCCCAGGCCGGCCCGCGATCGTTGTTGCCGCGCACCGCCGCTACCGGCGCGATCTGCCGCAAACGCTCCAGGATCTCCGCCTCGCCGATATCCCCAGCGTGCAAGATTTGGTCGCAGCCGGCCAGCAGCTCCGGAACTTCCGGGCGGAGCAGGCCGTGGGTGTCGGAGAGGACGCCGATCTTCATGGCCCCGGCGGCGCCAGCGGGCGCTCCCCCTCTCGTTCCTGCGGCTCGGAGCCCGCGGTTCGGGAGAATTTCCCGATAGGGACCGGGTCTTTATTCTTCGCCTTCATAACGCGCCAAGCATAGCGTTGAACCGAATCGAACCGGCGAAGCTCCGTGCTACGCTCCCGGCGCCCCGTTTCGTTGTGGGATCTCTGCCATGGAAACTTCCTCTCTCGACCTTGTGCTCTGTGCCCGGACGCTGCGCGGTGGGTTGGTGGAGTCCATGCACTTCGGCGCGGCGGCGGCGATGACGGCGGACGGTACCCGCCTGGGCGCGGCCGGCGATCCCCGCTGGACCACCTTCGCCCGCTCCTCGGCCAAGCCCTTTCAGGCGCTGCCGCTGGTGCTGGCCGGCGGGATCGAAGCGTTCGATCTCTCGGCGGAAGATCTAGCGCTGATCTGCGCCTCCCACGGCGGTTTCCCGGAGCACGAAGAGCGGGCGCGGGAGCTGCTGGCGCGGGCCGGCTGCGGGTTGGAAGATTTAGAATGCGGTGCCCATTCGCCCCTCGACCGCCGGGCCGCCCGGGACCTGCGGGCCGGCGGCGGCGAACCCGGCCCGGCCCACAACAACTGCTCCGGCAAGCACGCCGGCATGCTGATGACCTGCCGTCTCAAGAACTGGCCGACGGCAGGCTACTCGCGGCCGGAGCATCCGCTTCAGCAGGAGATCCTGCGCTGGATGGCGACCTTCTGCCGGGTCGGCGCGGCGGATCTCGGTCTCGCCGTCGATGGCTGTAGTGTGCCGACCTTCCACCTGCCGCTGGAGGCGCTGGCGGTGGGCTACGCCACCCTGGTGGAGCCGGAAACCGCCGGCCTGGCGCCGAAGGTGGCGCGGGCCGCCCACCGGATTCTCTCCGCCATGGCCGGGGCACCGGCGATGGTGGCCGGGCCGGGGCGCTTCACCACCCGCCTGATCGAGGTCACCGGTGGGCGGGTGATCGGCAAAGAGGGAGCCGAAGGGATGTACGCCATGGCCGTTCGGCAGCCTTCCGACCAGTCTCCGGCCTGCGGCATCGCCCTCAAGGTTGTCGACGGTGCGGATCGGGCGTGGGCCGGCGTGGCGATCGAGTTGCTCCTGGCCCATGGCTTCCTTTCCGCAGCCGAGGTGGAAGCGCTTTCCGCGTTCCGCTGGCCGGTGCTCTCCAACCATCGCAATCTCGAAGTAGGGCACATCGTTCCGGAGCCCCAGCCGGCCTTCGCGATGCGTTAGAATCGAGGTTCCGGCCGGCTTCTTCGGCCAGCAGATGCATGACTTCGGCAGCCGTCCGTTCCGGTCGCCATTTCCGAGTAGATTCCCCGACGTAGGGAGGTTCCCATGGCCGTTCATTCACCCATCGACAAGACCGAGGCTCTGCTCGAGCTGAAAGAGAAGCTGGGCGATGCCCTGCTTCTCGACGAGGAAGTGCGGCGCGAATTCGATACCGATTTCGGCCGCGTCGTGCGCCAGATGCCCGGTGCTGTCGCCCGCTGCGCCTCGGCCGAAGAAGTGGCGGAGATCGTGCGCTTCTGCCGCGACCACGGCATCGTGGTGGTGGCCCGCGGCCAAGGCCACACCCAGACCGGCCAATCCACCACCGACGGCGGCGTGGTGATCGACACCGCCTCCATGCAGCGCATCCATGAGATTTCCCACGAGGGCAACTACGCCGACTGCGACGGCGGGCTGGTGTGGCGCGAACTGGTGGCGGCGACGGTGCCCTTGGGCCTCGTGCCGCGGGTGCTGACCAACAATCTCGGCGTGTCCCTGGCGGGCACCATCTCGGTGGCCGGCCTGGGGGTGGCGAGCTATCGCTACGGCACCCAGGCGGACAACGTCATCGAACTCGAAGTGGTCACCGGCACTGGTGAGATCGTGGTCTGCTCGCGGCAGGAGAACACCGATCTGTTCAACGCCGTGCGCTGCGGCTTCGGCCAGTTCGGCATCATCACCCGCGCCAAGGTGATGCTCCGCCGCTGCAAAGAGAAGGTGCGCATGTACCACCTTCTCTACGACGACCTGGAGACCTTCATGGAGGATGCCTCCTTCGTGATGGAGCCGGAGAACCACGACCGCTTCCACACCCTGGAGTCACGCTGCGCGCCGTGTCCCATCTTCACCCAGCGCATCGGCGAGGGCCTGACCCTCGGTGAGGGCATGCAGCTCTATGCCCACTGGATGTATCCGATGTTCCTGACGGTGGAATACAACGAAGGCGAAGATCCGGACGACGCGGCGATTCTCGACGGCCTCAAGTACTACAAGCACCTGCGGGACGAGGAGTACACGCAGCTCGAGTTCTGCAACCGCCTGGTGCCGATTTTCGATCTCTGGCACCGCTCCGGCAACTGGGAAATGCACCACCCGTGGGTGGAGACCACCCTCACCTGGGACGTCGCCAAGGAGCTCATTCCGACGGTGCTTTCGGGCTTCCCGCCGCAGGCTCTAGGGCCCGGCGGCCACATCCTGCTGTGGCCGGCGCGCAACGACAACTCCGATGTGCCGCTCTTTATGTATCCGGAGAGCGAGTCGAAGAACCTGATGGGCTTCGGCATCCTGCCGGCGGTGCCGACTCAGTTCCTCGACCAGGCCCTCTCCCAGCTCGAGATGTTCCACGAACTCACCGTCGCCTACGGCGGCAAGCGGTACCTCTCCGGCTGGATCAGCTTCAAGACCGTCGAGGAGTGGGAGAACCACTTCGGCAGTGAATTGTGGGGGACCATCAAAGAGGCGAAGAAGCGCTTCGATCCGGACGGCATCTTGAATCCGGGCTTCTTCATGCTGGACGCCTAACCCTCCGGCATCGGAGCCACCAAGGCCGGTCCCCCCCGCGGGTGACCGGCCTTTTCTTCTTGGTGCAGGCTGTCGCTCCCGGCCCGAGGATTGCAAGCGTTTGCGCCTGGTCGTCTCCAGGCGACTCCGTAGGGGAGTCACCGTAGATCCGGAAGGGTTTGGGGGATCTACTATGATTGTAGGAGACGTATTGCAATAGAACCCTACGCATCCCGACTCTCGGGAGCGAGACAACACCCGGAGGAGATTCTGAAATGAACTTCAAGCTTTCGAAGAGCACCTTTGCGCTGATCGCCTGTCTGTTGATGGTGCTGGTGGCGGTGGCGCCGGCCTTCGCCGAACGCGGCGACGACAGCAGCCGCAAGAGCAAGAACGGCAAGGTCGAAGGCACCGTCGACGGCGTGGCGGTGACCGTGGAGTACGGCAGTCCGCAGGTGCGCGATCGCGAGATCTGGGGCGCTCTGGTGCCCTACGGCAAGGTGTGGCGCACCGGCGCCGACGAGGCCACCACGGTGACCTTCGGTTCCGCTGCGAAGGTCGGCGGCAAGGCCGTTGCGGCGGGCACGTACTCGCTGTTCACCATCCCCGGCGAGGGCTCCTGGACGGTGATCCTCAACAAGGTGGCGGAGCAGTGGGGCGCCTACGACTATGCGGAGGCGGAGGACGTGGTGCGGTTCGAGGTCGAGCCGCGCGGCGGCGACCACGTGGAAGCGATGGACTTCGTGATCGAAGGCGACGAACTGGTGCTGCGCTGGGTCAAGACCCAGGTGCCGGTCACCATTTCGGCGGGCTAACCGTCGCCGAAGCGCTCACGATAGATCTCCAGGGGGCTCTTCGGGGCTCCCTGGAGCAGTTCCCCTCCCCGCAGCACCAGTTCCGGATCCCCTACGGCAAGTCCCAGCAGCACCCAGCCGCGGACGATGTCCAGCCGCGCAAGTTCCTCCCTCGTCCGCTGATCGCGGAGCGCCGCCTCCGCCTCCAGCAGGTCGTTGGTGGTGGAACGGCCGGCCTCCTGGCGCCGCCGCTCCACCCGCAGCGTCTCGCCCGCTTGATCGACCCCGGTGATGGCGGTGGCGAGGGCCTGGTCCGCCACTCGGATGGCCGCCAGCGCCTGGCGAATGTCGATCTCCACCACCCGCTCCGCTTCCCTGCGCTCCGCCTGGATGGACGCCAGGCGGCTCTCGGCGGCCACCCGCCGCGGGCCGCGGGTGGCGCGGTCGAAGGGGGTCCAGCGGATCTGGAGGCCGCCTTCGACCTGATCCTTTGGATCGAAGGGACTGCCGCTGTCCCAACTCCACCGACCGTAGCCGTTCAAACGGGGGAGCAGCTCCGCCCGTACCGCCTCGCGGCGCAGGGTGGCGCCTCGCTCCCGCTCCGTGTAGGTGCGGTAGTCCGGGCGGTGGGCCAGCCCCGCTTCGAAGAGGACTTCGAAGGAGGCCGGTGACGGCAGTTCCGGCACGCCATCCCACGCCGCTGCGACGCCGCCCTGGTAAGCGATGGCGCGGCCCAATTCAAAGCGCAGCACCTCTTGCTGTGCCTCTAGGGCGACGCGATCCTGAAGGGCGCTGTCGAGGGCGAGGCGGACCTTGAGTACATCGCTCTCGAGGGCTCGTCCCCGGTCGAAACGGGCGTTCGCTTCTGCCAGGCGGTTCTCCAGGCTGTCGATGAACGTTGCCGTGGTCTCGAGGCGGGCGGCCACTCCTTGGAGATCGACAAACACCAGTCCCGCCTGGGCCACCGCCTGATGGCCGATGCGCAGAGCGTCGAAACCGAGAGACTCGGCGTCGGTGCGGGCGGCCGGCGCCAGAAAGCGGCGCCGGCGCAGGTCGAGCAGCGGCTGGCTCACCACCACCTCTGCCGTTTCGTTGCTGCGCTCGACAAAGGTCAGCTCGCCGATCGGCGTGTCGAAGGCCAGGGCCTGGCTGCGGGTGACCGCCGAGGCGAAGACGTCAAGGAGCGGCAGCCATCCTTCGCGGCGCTCCGCTTCGGCGTTCCAGCCGGCGGCGATGGCCTGCTCCATGGCCGCCTCGGCGCCCGGCCGGGAGAAGGCTTGGTCCATCGCCTCGGCTAGGGTGACTTCGATCGGCGAGGCGACAACGGTCGGGTCCGTCCGCGGATCGTCGTCGGTCTCCTCCGCCCGCAGGGCCGGAGCGGCGAGGACCGCCGACAGCGCGAGCACCAGGGTGGTCGCGGTGGCGGCGCGCCGGAAGGGCAGATCGTTCCAGCGCGAGAACAGCAGGGTGTAGAGGGCCGGCACCACCAACAGGGTGAGGAGCGTCGACGCGAGCAGGCCGGAGATCATCGACCAGGCCATCGGCGGCCACAGAGAGGTGGACGAAAAGGCCAGCGGCAGCAAACCGGCGATGGTAGTGCCGGTGGTCAGCAGGATGGGCCGGGTGCGCCGCTCGACGGCGGAGGCGAGGGCCTCTGCGATGGGCGCCCCGGCGCGGCGGCGTTTCTCCACCACGTCGAGCAGTACGATGGCATTGTTGACCACGATGCCCACCAGGGCGATCAGCCCGAGGGTCGAGGTGAAGCCGAAGGGTTGGCCACCGATCAGCAGCCCAGGCACCACGCCGGCCGCCGCCAGCGGCACCGTCACCATCACGATGGCGATGCGCCGGAAGGAGTTGAACTCCGCCAGCAGGATGCCCATCAGCAGCAGCAGGCCGAGGGGCACCATCCGCACCAGGGCGGCGTTGGCGTCGCCGGAGCCTTCGCTTTCGCCGCCGAGTGCCCATTCGACCCCCGGCGGCAGGGTCATTTCGGCGAGAGCCGGCTGCAGCTCGGCGAGCACCTGATTGTAGGAGGCACCGAAGGCGAGCTGCGAGGTGACCGAGACGACCCGCCGGCCGTTGCGGTGGTAGATCGCCGCCGGCCGCCACTCCAGACCGACGGTGGCGACCTGCTCTAGCGGTACGGTGTCGCCGTCGGCGGTGGCGATCTGCAGTCCGCCGAGGGAGTCCACCGGCAGGTCCTCGCCGGCCGACGAACGCACCACGATTGGCACCGGATCCTCGCCGGCCCGGTACTCGCCGGCGGGTAGGCCGCGGGTGCGCCCGAACAGGGCGTGGGCGACGTCGGCGCGGCTGATCCCCCGGCGGGCGGCGGCTGCGTCGTCGATTCGGAAGTCCACCGTCGGCGAGCCGAGGGAGAGATCGTGGCGTACGTCAACGGCCTGCGGAATGCCCCGCAGCTCGGCGACCACCCGGCCGACGGCCTCCTCCAGGTGCTCTGGGTCTTCACCGAACAGGCGTACCTCGATGGGCGCCTTCACCGGCGGCCCCTGCTCCAGCCGCCGGGCGGTGATCTCCACCGCCGGCATCTCCTGGGCAACGAACTCCCGGCTCCAGGTGAGGACTGTCTCCACGTCGTCCAGATTGCGCGTCTCGACGGCGAGCTGAGCGAAGTTCGGGGCCAGGGGAATGCGCGGCAGGTTGTAGTAGAAGTGCGGGCTCGAGCGCCCCACCAGGGTGGTTACGCCGGCCACCTCCGGCCGCGCCAACAGGGCGCGCTCATAGCGAGCGGTGATCTCGTTGGTCGCTTCGAGGTGGGCGCCTTCCGGCAGCTTCAGGTCGACCATCAACTGGTTGCGGTCCGACTGCGGGAAGAACCCCCGCCGCACGAAGCTCGAGGCATAGAAGGACAGCCCGACGAGCAGCGCGGCACAGGCCAGCACCAGTAGCGGCCGGCCGACGGCCAGGGCGCCGAAGCGGTGGCTGATCGACTGCAGCCAGGGAGGCTTCTGGGTCTCGCGCCGGCGGAGCACCATCTGCGAAAGGATCGGGGTCACGAACACCGCGTACAAGTAGCTCATGGCGAGGGTGAGCATCACCAACTGGGGGATGGCGCGGGTGAACTCCGCCGTCGGCCCGGCGGCGGCGAGCATCGGCACGAAGGCCGCCAGGGTGGTGCCGGTGGCGCCGGCCAGGGGAACGGCGAGGGCGCGGATGGCGGAGGGTGCCGCCACCGCCGCCGGCTCGCCGCGGTCGAGGCGATCCTGGACGTTCTCGGCCACCACGATGGCGTTGTCCACCAGCATGCCGAGGGCGATCACCAGGGCGGCGATGGAGATCTGGTGGAGCTGGCCGCCCAGCAGCGCATAGAGAGCGAGGGACGAGAACACCACCAGCGGCACGATCACCGTTACCACCGCGCCGAGCCGGGCGCCCATGGCGCCGATCAGGAAACAGGCGACGATCACCATCGATAGGAGCAGCGACCGGCCGAGATCGGAAATGCGCCAGGCCACTCGATCCGGCTGGAAGATCGCCTCGTGCAGCTCCAGCGGAGCGATGTCCGCTTGGATCCCCGCCAGTCGCTCGCGCACCGCCTCACCGAATTTCACCACGTTGATCCCCTTGCGCGGCACCACGCCGAGACCGACGGCGGTTTCACCGTTGAAGCGCATGCGGTTGGGGGTGGGTTCCTTGGCGCCGTAACGCACCGTGGCGACCTCGGACAGGGGAATGGCCGCGCCGGAGACCAGAAGAATGGGGGTGGCGGCGATCTCGTCGAGATCGCGGAAATCCGTGTGAGGTCGCAGAGTGACCTGCTGGTCGCCCACCTTGAGGGTGCCGCCGGCGAGGATGCCGTTGCGCGCCTGGAGCTGCCGGGCGAGGTACCCCGGAGCCAGGCCGAGGCGTGCGGCGGCGGCATCGTCCAGCTCCACCGTCACCTGCTCTTCCGGGTCGCCCACGATCTCCACCCGGGAGACCGAAGGCAGTCCTAGAAGGGAATCCTTCACCCGCTCGGCGGCGCGGGCGAGGGCCCAGCGATCAGAGCTGCCGGTGATCGCCACCACCACCGACTCCTGGTCCGTCGTGTCGTCCTTGAAGGTCGGCTCCAAGACGCCGGCGGGAAAGTCTCGCCGCGCTTCGGCGATCACTTCCCGGGTGTCGTCCCAGGCTTCGTCGACGTCCTTGACGTTCGGCCGCAGCTCCAGCTCGAAGACGGCGATTTCGGCGCGGGCGAAGGACTCGATCAGGTAGAGGTCGTTCACCTCCGCCAAATGCTCCTCCAGGGGCTCCACCACCAGCCGTTCGACGGTGCGCGCGTCGGCCCCGGGGAAAGGCACGATGATCTGTCCCCAGTAGGAGAGAAACTCCGGATCCTCTTGCCGCGGCATGGTGCCCCAGGCGAGGCCGCCGGCGAGCGCCAGCAGCGCGACGGAAGTGAGAATCATCCGTCGCCGGCCGAGGAGATCGAGCAGGAAGCTCACGGCGCGACCTCGCTAGGGCGCACGCCGTCACCGTCCCGCAGGGATCCCTGGCCGCCGACCACCACCCGGTCGGCGAGGGCGAGCGGCGGTTTCGCGGATGCGACGATCACTCGGTCGCCCACTAGGCCTCCCACTTCCAGGGTGACCCGCTCGGCGACCTCGTTGCGCACCCGGAAGAGGGCCGGGCGGCCGCCGCTGGGGTCGATCACCGACGCCAGCGGTACCGAAAGGGCTTGCGGGTCGCCCGCTTCCACCACCAGTTCGGCGGTCACTCCGGGCAGCACCCCGGGGCCCGGCGGCAGGTCCACCCGCACCGGGAACAGTCCCGAGCTGCCGGCAGCGGTGCCGACGGACAGCACTTCGCCGACTACCCGGCGCCCCTGGAGGGGCAGCTCCACGGTCACCTCCTGGCCGGCGGCAAAGTAGGGCAGCAGCGTCTCCGGCGCCTCGGCGCGCAGCTCTACGGCGCCCTCACCGTCGAGGGTCACCACCGGCGAGCCGGCGCCGATCTGCTCGCCAGCGGACGCTTTGACGGCGCTCACCACGCCATCGAAGGGGGCGGTGAGAACCGTCTCGCGCTGCGCCCGCCGGGCGTTTTCGAGGGCCGTCTTGGCGGCGTCGCGGGCCGCCGTTAGGGCCGCCGCTCCGGCGGTGACCTGCTCGACCTCCTCGCGCGTCGCGGCGCCGTCGGCGGCCAATTCCTCGCTCCGCTGGCGGTCGCGCTGGAGCTGCGTCAGCCTTTCTTCCGCCTCCACCAGCCGGGCGGCGGCGGCGCTGACGGCCAGTTCGAAGGGACTCGCGTCGAGGCGGGCCACCACCTGGCCGCGGCGCACCGCATCGCCCAGATCGACCCGGCGTTCGACGATCCGGCCGCTCGATTCGAAGGCCAGGTGAGCCCGCCGGCCGGCGCGGGTGGTGCCGGGCAGATGCACCGCCCGGGCGGCCGAGAGGGTCTCCACCGGCGCGGTGAGCACTCGGGCGGCTCCGCTACCGGGCCGCTCGCTCAGGGCCGGAGTGGCGGCCGGGTCGGCGAGAAAGATAGCGGCGGCCACGGCGGCCACCAGGATGGCGAAGGGAATCCAAAGTCTAGGCTTCATCGCGGCAGCACTCCTTCGAAGAAAATCTTGAGCATGTCTTGCAGGTAGCGCTCGTCTTCGGAGCCGTCCGCCGGCGAGCAGCACAGAGCGGTCAGGTAAGGGTCTCGGGCCTGGAACCAGTGCTCCGAGGCGGCGAGGAAGAGAAACAGGATGGAACGAGCGGAGACATCCGAGCGCAGCTCGCCCGCCTCCTGCGACGCCTCGATGGTGCGCACGCCGGCCTGGGTCATTTGCTCGAAGGTCTCGGCGGTCGGATCGCGCTCCAGGTGCCGCCACAACATCAGCCGCACCAGCTCCGGGTTGTCTTGGAGAAAGCGAAAGTAGAACTCCAGGGACTGCCGCAGCAGTTCGGCGCTCGGGCTCGATCTCTCGATCATCGCGTGCTGCTCTTCGGCGTAGCGCGAGAAGCGGCGGGTCTTGATCTCCTCCCACAGCGCCTCCTTCGAGCCGAAGTGGTGGTGGATCAAGCTCTTGGTCACCCCCGCCTGGCGGGCGATGGCGGAGGTGGCGGTGTCGGCGAAGCCCTTCTCCACGAACACCGCCTCGGCGGCGTCGAGAATGGCGGCGCGGGTGGCTTCGGGATCGCGTTTGGCGGCGGACATCGAGGGCTCTCCTTCTCCGGCAGAAGTTATGAACTGGCCGGCCGGTCAATTATTGAGAAGAGAGCGAATCCTGTCAAGCAAGAAGTCCGAGAAGTCGCCGACTCCTCCTCTCGGAGGGATGCCCAGGAAGGCTGATAGCGGCTAGGGTCGCGAGGGGGAGGCCGGTTCGAGGTCCCGGCGCTCGACCTGAATCTGAGGGTAGTGTTCGGCGGCCAACTCTAGGTATTTACGCAGCTTTCCCTTCCAGATCCAGAAAAAGGCGAGGCCGTACAGATAAACCTTGAAGACGAGCGCGAAGATCAAGAGCGGCGCCGAGAGCTGAGGATCTTCTCCGATGCTGCCCCAGCTCATTTGGATGACGGCATAAGCGTAAAGCGGCGCCAGCGTGAGCAGGTTGGTTCCCAGGTAATGGCTGTCCAGACGACCGAAGAAGTAGCACATGCTGACGGCGACGAAGGACGACTGGATGAAGAGCCCCAAGATGCCGACGATGGTCGGCTCCGAATCGACGCTGGCGGTCCAGATCCGACCGAGGATCGAGAACCCGGCGACGAACAGGCTAACCAGCAGTACAACGGACCGGTGGTGGTAGTACCGCCGGCTGCGGTGCTTGTCGCGGTCCGTGTCGACGCTGGGGAACTGGAGGGCGAGAAAGAGATAGAAGAAAGCTGTGCCGGTGGCGATGTTGATCAGGTCGGCCACGGACCAGAAGAGAACACCTGGGATCTCGAATCCCCGGAACTTGCAGAGGACGGCAACGGTGAACCAGCCGTAGAGCGCGAGCCACAACAGCCACACTCCCAGCCAGCCCTTGGTGAGCTGGGCGACGGTGCCGATGTACTCGGCGTCTCGATCCTCTTTCTTCACCAGAGAAATCTTCGAGGTCGAGGCCAGCAGAATGATGATGACGCCGACGTGGGCGATGGACAACCAGAGAGTGCGGGTGCCGAAGAACTCCTGTGGCGCGGCGTCTGTGCCGACCGCCACGTCCGCAGTGAGGGTCATCAGCACACCGATGACGCCGACGATCATCGAGAACGTGGCGACGGCGCTGTAGACCGGCGAAGGGGAGCGACCGTTCTGTAGCTCGAGGGCGCGCCGGAGCTCGAACTTTCGGCCGGCTTCGCAGAGGGAAACGACCAGAGCGCGGATTCTGGCGCTCGAACTCTTCTTCTGAAGCGCTTGCTGGAGGTTCTTGGTCGAATCTCGGACATCCCAGTCTGGATGGAGATTCTGAATCGCCGGAAAGACCCAGGGATTCGAGTCGAGGATTTCGACCAGAGCGTCGTCGTCGGGCTCTTTCTCGGCGCGAGACGCGATGAACTCGACAGCGGTTCTCGGCTTTCCTTCCATCGCCCTTCCCTCCCAAATGACCGTCCATCATGCCGCTGCCGAAGCGCTGGCCCAGTATTCCCAAGTTGCTTCAAATGAACAGCTTGTGGTCTCTCTTTTAAGTAGTGAGTCGAAGGGAAAGATCCGAGACGAGGGAGACCTCAGGCCCGTTCCTTCGGCGCGATGACCAACCACCAGGCGATGCCGGTGACGATCTGCACCGCGGCGAAAGCGAGGATCGCCTGGCGGAGGGTGACGAGATCGGCTTCGAGGAGGAGAGAGGCGAGGAGGATGACGACGGTGTCGACCAGGGTGAGGATCAACCACTCGGTGGCGAAAACGCGGCCGCGAAAGCGGTCTTCGGTGCGCTGCTGGAGGAGGACCGTCGAGAGCACCCAGTTGGCGCCGGAGGGGGTGTGGGCGAGAAACACCGGAATCAGGATCCACAGGGTCCAGGGCAGGTAGGCGAAGGCGGTGTAGACCAGTCCTGAGGCGATGATGCCGACGGCGATCGCCGTCGGCCAGGTGCGCTCGTTGGGCAGGAAGCGCCGGGCGGCGATGGGGCCGGCGCCGGTGCCCAGCCCGCGGGCGGCGTAGAGCAGGCCGATGCCCACCGCCGGGGCCGCCGGCATCAGCTCTTCTCCGACCAGCGCCAGCGAGTAAACGATGCCGGCGCCGCCCAGCGCCCAGGCGGGCTTGGTCAAGGCGATGCGGCCGATGCGCGGCCGATGCCGCATGTGCCGCCAGCCGGCGGCGATGTCCTTCAAGGCGGTGCGAATCACCGGGCCGACGGCCGCCGCTTCGGTCTTTTGCGGGATCACCGTGCGGAAGATGAAGAAGGCCGAGATCAGGTAGGTGGCCGCGTCGAGCAGGAACACCGTGTCGGTCCCCAGGCGGTCGGTGGCGAAGCCGCCGAGGGCGGCGCCCAGGGCCAACAGCGTCGACCAGGTAGCGGACGACAGGGCATTGGCCGTCAGCAGCTCCTTCGGCGTGGTGATGTTGGGGAGGGCCGCCGAGCGAGCCGGTATGAAGAAGGCACCGATCATCACCTGCAGGGCCGATAGGGCGAAGAGAAGGGGCAGATCCTCCGGCCCGTCGACCAGCAGGAAGCCGCACACTACCGCCGCCCGCGAGAGATCCGCGCCGATCATCAGCCGCCGGCGATTCCAGCGATCCGTCAACAGCCCGGCGACCGGCGACATCAAGGCGAAGGGCAGCATCTTGGTGACGAACACGAGCCCTAGGGCGAGGGTCGAGCCGGTCAGCTCTCGCACCAAGGTGTACTGGGCGATGGTGTTGAACCAGTCGCCCAGCAGCGAGGCGATCTCGCCACACCACAGCCGCCGGAAATTGCGGTTGCTGCGGAGGAGCCGGAGGTAGGGGTTGCGGAGCATGGCGGCGGAGGGGCGGATTTCTGTTGACGACTTGGTCCGGAGAAGCGGCGATCTGCTCTTTCCAGCAGATCGCAACGGAGGTCGAAGACCGAGGCGGCGGGCGTAGCCCGCCGAGGGTGGGGTGAGTCGCCAAGAATGGCACTTCTTGGCGACGAGGGGGCGCCTGCGCGGCCCGGCCTAGCCCCCCTGCTAGTTCCGGCCGCCTGCTCCACCTACACGAGAGGTGGCCTGCGACAGGATCTCCTCCAGCACCTCCGGGTCGTCCGGCAGCAATCCGGCGGCCGGCAGGCGGCGCACCACCTCGGCCCAGCGCGACTCGGCGGCGAACACCTGGCGGAAGATCGGCAGGGCCTCCTCGCGGCGTCCGGAGTCGTAGAGGGTGACCGCCTGCCAGAAGGGCAGCTCGACGATGTCCGGCGCCATCTTCGCGGCGGCGGTGTAGTGCTTCACCGCCTCTTCGACCTTGTCCTCGGCCATCTTTTCGTCGCCGGCGTTCATCTCCTCGTAGGCCAGATGGAGGTTGTATAGGCGGCGCATTTCACCGAGCGGGTCTGCGTGGTCGTCTATCCGCAGGTCGACCAGCCGGTCCTTCCAGACGTCGCCGGTGGCCTCGGCGGCCACCACCAGCAGGGCGGCGCTCTGCTGGCCGCGGATGTCGCCGCCTTGCTTTTCGGCCGCTTCCAGGGCGATCAGCAAGCGCTCCGCGAAGGGCTTGTCGGCAGAGTCCTCGTAGGCCGCCGCCATCGCCGGCCATACGGTCTTCCGGTCCATCAAGTTGGCTTGCACCGAGTAGCCCTCGCCCATCTTGTGACCGGCCTCGGCGATGCAGCGCTCGCCGGTCCAGGCGACGACGGTGCCCTTGGCGTCCACCATGGCGACCTGCCGCACCCCCTGCTGGCTGTCGAGGCCGAGGAGCTCGTTGAGCGCCTGGCGGGCGGTCTTGCCCTGCTTCATCAGCGCCAAGCCCTTCGGTCCGTAGCCCGGATCGACGAAGGACTGGGTGGCGACGGCGCCCACGCCCGCCTCCGCCCAGGGCACGATCGGTCCCACCTGGAACCAGTGGCTCTGGACGGCGACGCCGAGCTGGCCGGTGGCCGGGTCGCGAGCGACGATGGAGTAAGTGTGGGCGAGGGAGCCCAGTTCGGCGCGCGAGGGAGAGGCTGCTGCGTCGGTCTCGTGGGCGGTCGGTGTCGCCAGGGTCGGAAGCGAGCCGAAAATGATGAGGAAGGCGGCGAAGGCGAGGGCGAGGCGATACCGGGTGGTATTCATGATCGTTCCTCCAGGGCAAAGGTGGAAGGCTCATTCTACGGCCAACGCTGGGTGGTTCTCTTTCGCCGGGTGGGGAGAACGGTGATACCCTGCCCGGCGCCATGAACAAGCCTCAGAACGCCGCCGCGAGCGGCTTGCAGACCATCCGTATCGCCCACAGTCCGGACTCGGACGATGCCTTTATGTTCTACGCCCTCACCCAGGGGCTGCTCGATGTGGAGGGCCTCGACATCCAGCACGTCTTGCGGGATATCGAAACCCTCAACCAGGCCGCCAAGGAGAGCAAGTACGACATCACCGCCATCTCCTTCCACGGCTACGCCTATCTCCACGACCGCTACCGGCTGATGCCCTCCGGCGCCAGCTTCGGCGACAACTACGGCCCCATCGTGGTGTCTAAGGAGCCGCTCTCCCGCGACGACCTCGACGGCGTGACGGTGGCGATCCCCGGCGAGCTGACCACCGCCCATCTCGCCCTGAAGCTTTGGAACCCAAAGGTCGAGACGACGCTGGTGTCCTTCGACAAGATCCTCGATGTGGTGGCCGCCGGCGAAGTGGCGGCCGGGGTGGTGATCCACGAGGGCCAGCTCACCTACGGCGACGACGGCCTTCACTCGGTGGTCGATCTCGGGGTGTGGTGGCACGGGGAAACCGGTGGCCCGTTGCCGCTGGGTGCCAATGCCCTGCGCAAGGACATCGGCCCGGCCCTCGCCCAGCGCCTGTGCAACCTGCTGACGGAAAGCATCGCCTACGGCCTGGACCATCGCGAAGAGGCCCTGGCCTACGCCATCCGCTACGCCCGCGGCATCGAGGACGACCCGGAGCGCTCGGACCGCTTCGTGGGCATGTATGTCAACGAGTGGACCCGCGGCTACGGCGAGGCCGGCCGCAAGGCGGTGCAGCAGCTTCTCGACCGCGGCTACGAGGCCGGCCTGCTGCCGGAGCGGGTGGTGGCGGATTTCATCGACGTGTAGAGCGCCCGGCCCGCAGCAGTCCTTTCGCCTCCTCGGCGGTTCGGATCTCGCCGTCCACCTGCGCTTGGCGGATGAGGCGCATCGCTTCGCCCACTGCGGGGCCGGGGCTCACTCCCAACAGTTCTTGCACCTCAATCCCGTCGAGCAGTGTCGGCGGGTCGATGAGGGTGTCGCCGTCTTGCGCGACGAGCTGCAGCAGGCCCTTCACCCGCTCCCTCCACTCATCCCGCGCGGCGGCCCGGGCGCCGATCCTGGCCGCGGCGGTGGGCCAGGCGTCGCCCTGACGGTGGACAAAGCGGCGCAGGGCAAGCGGCTCGGCGGGGATCTCGTCGTCGGCCAGCAGAATCCGCAGGCGATCCCGCAGCCGGACGGTGAGGAAGCCGGCCTGGTGGAAGGCGTCGAGGGCTGCGGTGTCGCTCGGTTCTTCGGGGTCCGGGGCAAAGGTAGGGACCCAGCGCGCCGCCGGCAAATCGGCTCCCGGCGCGCCTTGGGCGGTCAGCTCATCGGCGACCTCCGGTAGGGCCTCGATCTGGCGAACGGCCGCGGCCGCAAGAGCTTGGGGTCGCTCGCTCTCTCCCAGCCACAGCCGAGGGTAGACACCGGTCTTCCCCAGTACCTCGACGCCGCGGCCTGCGCCGGGGAGATGGAACAAGCGGGTCAGCTCGTCGCGGATCCGCTCGCGGGCCACCGCGGTCAGCTTCGGGGCGGCGGCGCGGGCGCGGTCGAGGGTGTCGGGATCCACCCGGAAATCCGGCAACTTCGCCGCCAAACGCCCAAGGCGCAGCACCCGCAGAGGGTCCTCCGCGAAGACACCCCCGGTGGTGGCCCGCAGGATTTTCTGTTCGATGTCCCGCCGGCCGCCGAAGGGATCGACCCAGCGGTCGGCCTCCGGAAGGTCCGGCCGCAGGTCGAGGGCGATGGCGTTGACGGTCAGGTCGCGCCGTGCCAGGTCGTCCCGCCGGGGCATCCCCACGCGGTCCCAGAGGTCGATTTCGTACCCGTCTCCGATCAGCCGATAGGCGGCGAAGTCCTTTCCTCCCAGAAGGATGAGGCGGGCGCCGGTGCGTTCCGCGAAGGCTTCGGCGATTCTCCCTCCATCGCCGGCCACGACCACGTCGAGGTCGTGCACGGGAAGGCCGAGGAGCTGGTCGCGGACGGCGCCACCCACCAGGTGGATTTCATCCTCGTCGGCGGCTTCGGCGAGGGCCTTCAGCCAGGGGAGACGCAGAATCTCGGGAGTGGACGAGTCCATGGCGGCGCGACGTTTGCTCTTGTGGCAGACGAGAAGCTAAACTGAGCCCTGAGGAAAAAGGTGCTAACTGTTGACGAGGTAAGGAAAAACGCTCCCTTTCGGCCTGTGGCGAATCGCCATCTCGGCTTCCCATGTCTTACGATCTAGAGTACCTCGATTCCCGCTCCCTCCGCCGCTGTCCGACGGCGGTCCCCCAACCCCACCCCGCGGGAACTTCGCAATGACCCGGCGAGCCTGGCGACTCGGATGGTGCGTCGCCCTACTTTGTGCCTGTGCCCTCTTCGGCTTGGCGAAGGCCTCCGCTGCCGAGCGCTTCGCGGCGGGGGACGGCTTTGTCGCCCTGGTGGACAAGGATCGCCTGTACCTGGAGGCACAGCCCGAGAAAGGAGAGGGCCTCCTCGCCTTCAGCCGGCGGCTGTGCGGTAGCTCGGAGGCCGCTTCGGCCATTGCCGAAGCCAATGACGGCCGCCGGGAGCTGAAAGCGGGTGTGCGCTACCGGGTGCCCTTCGATCTCCTTTCCCCTGAGTTCCAGGAGCGGCTGGCGGCGCATCTCTTCCCGCAGGATGTGGTGCGGCCGGACGGTTGGGAGCATCACGTCCGCGGCTACGGCGAAATGCGTCGCGAGAGCCTGTGGCACATCGCCGAGTGGTTCACTGGCACCGGCGAGAACTTCCGGGAGATCCGCCGCCACAACGGGCTCTCCGACACAGAGTTGGCCGCCGGTCAGACGGTGACCATCCCGGCGGAGCTGCTGCGGCCGCCGTTCGATGCCGTCCTGCCGGCGATTGAGCAGCGCTCGCCGGAGGACTTCGGCTTGACCTTCGGTGCCGACAGCAAGGGGAGCTACGCCGTCTATCGGCTGCAGCCGGGCGAGGCGCTCTACTCGAGCGTGGTGGTGCGTTTCACCGGCCGCCTGCTCGCCGCCGACGTCAACGCCCTGGCGGAGGACATCGCCCGCCGCAGCGGCATCGCCGACGTCACCGACATTCCGGTGGACTACGCGGTGAAGATTCCCACCGACCTCCTGCTGCCGGAATTCCTGCCGGCGGACGACCCGCGGCGCCGCGAGTACGAAGCGGGATTGCGGGCCAGTGCGCGGTTCAGCAACCGGGTGCGAGCGCGGGATCTTCAGGGCATTACCGTGATCCTCGATCCGGGCCACGGCGGCGGCGACCCGGGGGCCTCGCTCCACGGCGTGTGGGAGAGCCTCTATGTCTACGACATCTCCTTGCGGGTGCGGCGGCTGCTCGAAGAGCGCACCGCCGCCAAGGTGGAGCTCACTACCCGCGACGGCGAGCACTTCCACATCCACAATAAAGATGTGCTGCCTTTTTCGCGCTCCCACGCGGTGCAGACCAGCCCGCCCTACAAAATCGTTGACTCGCGGGTGAGCGCCAATCTGCGCTGGTACCTGGCGAACAGCATCCACCGCCGGGCGATCAAAGCGACCGGCGATGCCGACAAGACCATCTTCTTGTCGATCCACGCGGACTCGCTCCACCCTTCGCTGCGCGGCGCCACGGTGTACATTCCGGCGGCCTCGATGACCGGCGGCACTTTCGGCAAGAGAGGTGAGGTCTACAAGGCGCGCCGCGAATACCGCGAGAAGCCGCGGTTGTCCTTCTCCAGCCG
The DNA here is from genome assembly GCA_039030395.1 of Acidobacteriota bacterium. NCBI lineage: Bacteria > Pseudomonadati > Acidobacteriota > Acidobacteriota bacterium. Next base: position 442,357 of record JBCCEF010000001.1, on the reverse strand, counting down.
TGAGCGGGTGCGCAGCGAGGGCCTGTCCCGGCAGCTCGCCGAGGCGGTACTGGAGCAGTTCCGGCGGAGTGATCTGGCGATCCACCCAACCAAGCCGATCCGCGAAAAGATCATCCGCAAGCGCAGTTCCTTCGTGCCGGCGGTGCTGCGCTACAACTCCGTGCCGGGAAAGATCCTGCTCGAGGTGGGCAACCTCGCCAACGCCCAGGACCGCAAGCTCCTCCAGACCCGCGCCTTCCGCCAGACCGTGGCCGAAGCGATCGTCCAGGGCATCCTCGACTACTACGATTCCGGAGAATCCGGCGGCTCGACGGTGCGGGTGGCGAAGCGGGCGGAGTAGGCCAGCGGCAACCTCCTCAGCGAAAATCATGGCTCGGCGCCGCCACCAGTTTCGGCTCGCCCTCGCCCTGCCGCTGCATCTCCCGTAGGGACGACAGCGGCCGGAAGGTCTCGGCTTTGACGGAGACGGAGCCGTCCCGCTGCTGCAGGATGCCTTCGACGATCAGGCCTGTGGAGCCGACGATCAGGGAGCGGTATTCCTCCAGCAGGTCTGGACTGATGATCGCCTGGGACATGCCCGTTTCGTCCTCTAGGGTCATGAACAGCAGCCCCTTGGCGGTGCCCGGCCGCTGGCGGACAATGATCGAGCCGGCGGTGGTGACGCGGGTGGCGTCTTGCCGTTTCGGCAATTCTGCGGCGGCGACGATGCCGGCGCGGTCGAGGAGCGGCCGCAGGTGTTTCATCGGGTGCGGCCCGGTGGTGACCCGGGCGATGCGGAAGTCCTCGAAGGTTTCCTCGACAGCGGTCATCTCCGGTAGCGGCGAGGGCGCATCGTCCGGCAGGGCGGTCAACAGCGGTCCGGCGTCGCGGCTCGCCCGGGCGGCTTGCCACAGGGCCTGGCGGCGGGTGAGGCCGAAGACGCTGAGCGCTCCGACGGCGGCGAGGGCCGCCAGCTCGCCCTTCCGCAGGGCGGCGCGGCGGGCGAGATCCTCGGTGTCCCGGAAGGGTTGCTCCGCCTCGATGGCCTCCGCCGACTCGCGCCGCAGCCCCTTGACATAGCAGAGGCCAAGGCGGATGGCGCCGTCCTCCCAGCGGCAGCGGACGCCGGAGCGGTCAACCTCGACCGGCCGGGTCTCCACCCCGTGGCGCTCGGCGTCGCGGATCAGCGTCGCCGGGTGGTAAAAGCCCATCGGCCAGGCATTCAAGAGCGACAGGAAGAAGGCCACCGGGTGGTGGGCCTTCAAGTAGGCGCTGGCGTAGGCGATCAAGGCGAAGCTGGCGGCGTGGGACTCCGGGAAGCCGTAGAGGGCGAAGGAGGTGATCGCCTGGACGATCTGTTCCTGCGCCTGCCCGGTGATGCCGCGGGCGGTCATGCCGTCGCGCAGGCGCCGCTCGATGGGCTCCATCGCCTCCACCGAGCGCTTGAAGCCCATCGCCCGCCGCAGCTCTTCCGCCTCGCCGCCGGAGAAGCCCGCCGCCACCATCGCCATGCGCAGGATTTGCTCCTGGAAGATCGGCACTCCCAGGGTGCGCTCGAGAATCGGTTCGAGGTCCGGGTGCGGATAGGTCACCGCCTGGCGCCCCTGGCGCCGCTCGAAGAAGGGGTTCGCCAGATTGCCGGCGATCGGCCCCGGGCGGATGATGCCCACCTGGATCACCAGGTCGTAGAAGGTGGCGGGGGCGTTGCGCGGCAGGGAGGCCATCTGCGCCCGGCTCTCGATCTGGAACACCCCCACCGTGTCGGCGTCGCGGATCATCCGGTAGGTCTTCGGGTCGTCCGGCGGCAGGTGGGCGAGGTCCAAGTGCACGCCTTCTTCCCGCAGGATGGTCGGCACCGCCTCTTCCAGCGCGTTGAGCATCCCCAGGCCCAGAAGATCGATTTTGATGATGCCGAGGTCGGCGCAGTCCTCCTTGTCCCACTGCACCACGACGCGACCGGGCATCGCCGCCGGCTCCAGGGGCACCACCTCGTCGAGGCGGCCGGCGGCGATCACCATGCCGCCGGAGTGCTGGCCGAGGTGGCGGGGGAGGTTCTGGATGCGCTGCCAGAGGTCCGCGAAGAGCCGCACCCGGTGTTCGTCCGGATCGAGGCCGGCGGCGCGGATTTCCTCGGCCAGCACCTTCGGCTGACCGGCGTGGACGTCCCGCCGCCAGCTCCCGAGGCGGCGCGCCAGGCGATCCTCCTGGGCCGGCGAGAAGCCCAGCGCCTTGGCCACCTCGCGCGCCGCCGAGCGCTCCCGGTAGGTGATGACGTTGGCGGTCATGGCGGCGCCGTGGGCGCCGTAGCGCTGGTAGACGTACTGGATCACCCGCTCCCGGCGCTCGCCGGAGGGCAGGTCGAGGTCGATGTCCGGCCATTCGCCGCGCTCTTCCGACAAAAAACGCTCGAACAGCAGCTCCATCTTCACCGGATCGACGGCGGTGATCGACAGGGCGTAGCACACGGCACTGTTGGCCGCCGAGCCGCGCCCCTGGGCGAGGATCCCTTCGCGTTGGCAGAAGCGCACGATGTCCCACACGATCAGGAAGTAGCCGGCGAGGTCGAGCTTCTCGATCAGCGCCAGCTCGTGGGCGATCTGGTCCTGAGCGCGGCCGGTCAGGGGTTGGAAGCGCGCCCGGGCGGCGTTCCAGGTGACCTGGCGCAGGTAGCTGGCCAGGCTCTCGCCGGGGGGCAGCGGATAGTTGGGGAAGCGGTAGCCGAGATCGCGGAGAGTAAAGCTCATCTCGGCGGCGAGGGCGGCGCTCTCTGCCACCGCCGCCGGCCGGTCGGCGAAGCGCCGCGCCATCTCCGCCGGCCCCACCACCTGGCGCTCCCGCTGCGCCGCCAGGCGGCGGCCGGCGGCATCGAGCGGGGTGCGCAGGCGAATGGCCGTTTGCACATCGTGCAGCGCCTTGTCCCGGCGCCGCGCGTAGCGCACGCCGTTGGTGGCGACCAGCGGCAACCGCAGCCGCCGGGCGAGATCGACGGCCGCTTCGTTGCGGTGCTCTTCGTCGCGCTGGAAGTGGCGCTGGAGTTCAACGTGCAGGCGGCCGTCGAAGATGCCGGCGACTTTCTCCAGCACTCGGCGGCCGCCGTCCCGCCCGCCGTCCGCACCGCGCGCCGCCAGCGCTCGCTGGAAGGGTCCCTCCTCGCCGCCGGAGAGGGCGTGGAGGCCGCCCGAGTGCTCGGCGACCAGGTCCCAGCTCGCCCGCGCCTGGCCCTTCGGCCGATCCCGCGCCGCCGCCGTCAGCAGGCGGCAGAGGTTGCGGTAGCCGGCGCGGTCCTTGACCAGGAGGGTGAGCCGCGGCGGATCGTCCTCCCTCTCCGTGGTTCCCTCGTCGAGGGCGATCTCCGCTCCCACCAGGGCGCGCAGGCCGGCTTGCCGCGCCGCCTTGTGGAAGCGCGGCGCACCGTAGACGCCGTTCTTGTCCACCAGCGCCATGGTGCCCAAACCCACCTCCGCCGCCCGGGCGACGAGATCCTCCGGCGGCGAAGCGCCATCCAGAAAAGAGAAGCTGGAAGCGGCCCGCAGTTCGGCGTAGGGGAAGGCCTTCATTGCCCGATATTAGCGTAAATAGGGCGTAAATTGAAGTTCTGCTACCTCTCCACTGCGGGTCCGCCTACTCCACCCGCACCCAGCCGCCGCCGTGACGCCCCTGGGGGTCCGGGTGGGTCCAGTGGATCACACCGCCGCGGTCGTTCCACTCGTAGCGGCCACGGAAGACGAGGGAGTCGCCGACCCCCGCGTCGAGGGGCGGTTCGAGGTCGATATTGTGGCTCAAGAGAACGGTGTGGCCGGGCCGGACCTCCACGATGAAACGCTGGTGGCGGGAGCCGTCGTTATCGTCCGGCAGGTGGCGGACGATGAGGCCGGCGGCCTCCACCCACACGCCGGACTCCCGTGAGGCAAAGGCTTCGACGATCCGCGCCGCGCCGGCCCGCCGCTCCGGCACGCTCATCGATGCGGTCGGATCCGCCGGTTGCCGGGTGCCCGGCGGCGGGGCTTCGAGCGGCTCCGGGGCCGGTGCGGGAGCCGAGCGACCCTTCCAAAGCGAGCCGGCCTCCGATATCAGCCAGACAACGCCGATGATCAGCAGCAGAACGAAATAGCGCTTGCGGCCGAGTCGACGCCGCGGGTAGAGCGGTTTCACGGGGTGCTACCGCGCCGCTTCCTTCGCTTCGCCTTCCGCCGCCGGCCGTTCCTTGACGTAGGTGTCGAGCCAGCGGTGGGTTTCCCACAGCATGTGCAGGATCGACTCCCGGGCCCGGTAGCCGTGGCTCTCGTGCGGCAGCATGACCAGCCGGGCGGTGGCGCCCAGTCCTTTCAGGGCGTTGTAGAAGCGCTCACTCTGCATCGGGAAGGTGCCGGAGTTGTTGTCCGCCTCGCCGTGGATCATCAGAATCGGCTCGTTCACTTTTTCGGCGTGCATGAAGGGCGACATGGCGAAGTAGATCTCCGGCGCTTGCCACACCGTGCGCTCTTCGGCCTGGAAGCCGAAGGGTGTCAAGGTGCGGTTGTAGGCGCCGCTCCTGGCGATGCCGGCGGCGAAGAGATCCGAGTGGGCGAGCAGGTTGGCGGTCATGAAGGCGCCGTAGGAGTGGCCGCCGATGGCCATCCGGTCCGGATCGCCGACGCCGCGCCGCGCCAGCTCCTCGATCGCCGCCTCGGCACCGGCCACCAGTTGCTCGACATAGGTGTCGTTGGGCTCCTCGTCGCCCTCGCCGATGATCGGCAGGGTGGGGTCGTCGAGCACCGCGTAGCCCTGGGTGAGCCAGAGGAGCGGCGACCACCACCCGATGCGCACGAAGCGGTGGGGCGAGTCCGTCACCTGGCCGGCGGCGTCGGCGCTTTTGAACTCCTGCGGGTAGGCCCACAGCACCGCCGGCAGCGGGCCGTCGCGCTCGGCGTCATAGCCGGCCGGCAGGTAGAGGGTGCCGGTCAAGGTGACGCCGTCGGCCCGTGAGTATCGGATCTGTTCCTTGCGGATGCCCTTGAGCTGCGGCGTCGGGTGCGGGAAGCGGGTGATCTGCCGCGGCCGGGCGCGGTCACCTTCCGGATCGCGCACATAGATGTTGGGCGGTTCCTCGACGGCCTCCCGCAGGGTCAACAGCAGGCCGAGGCCGTCGCCCTCGGGCTCGCCCAGCAGATCCATCGGGCGCTCGTACCAGGGCGCCTCCGAATGGAAGATCCGTTCGGTTTCCTTCGACTCCAGGTCGAACAGGTCGAGGAACGGCCGGTCACCCTCCGGCGAAGCCCCGACGCCGATCAGCACCAGCGAGCCGCGGCGCACGGCGAGCCGTGCTCGGCCGCGCGCATCGGTTTCCATCAGCGGGTTGCCGGGATCGTTGTAGCGATCCTCCCAGGAGTAGTCGAAGAGCTTTTCCCGCTCCCGCTCCGGGTGGTCCGGGGCCACCCGCCAGGCGCGGTTGTTGCGGGTCTTCCACCACCAGGACGACACCAGGGCGAGGTCGCCGTCGTGCCACTGGATCTGCGCCAGCCGCTGACTCAGGGTCACCAGCGGTACCGGCTCGCCGTTGAAGGGCGCCGCCAGGGTGAAGATGCGATCGCGCTCTTCCGCCTCGGCTCCGGCGTCGCCGCCGTCGAGGGCCTCGGCCCAGGCGATGGTGGCGTCCGCATCGGCTCGCCACTGGAAGGCCCGCCGGCCGGTGGGGACACTGCCGAAGGCGGTGGGCACCTTTTCCTGGAGCGGCTGGTCGGCCAGGCGTTCGACCAGCTCGCCGGCGGCGTTCCAGATCTCCGTGCGGCGCGGAAAGCGGCTCGCCAGAACCAGGTAGGAGTACGGTCGATGCAGCGTTTCGACCATCAAGTAGCGCCCGTCCGGCGATGGCGCAGCGTTCCAGATCACCGCCGGCTCACCCAGCCGCGTCACTTCACCGTCGCGGCCGATGCGGGCCATCTGGGCCGTGAAGTAGTGGTCAAAGAGCGCTTCATCGTGGGGAGTTTCGAGCAGGTCCTGGTACGTGCGTGCGGGCGCTTTCTCGCCGATGTTCTCCTGAATGATCGGTCCCTCGGGGACCCTCGGCGGCAGCGGCGCGTCGCCGCGGGACTCGGCCAGCACGGGGGTCACCACCGCCGAGCTGTCTGCTAGCCAGCGGGGTTCCGCCCGCATGGTGAGGTTGAGAATCGGTCCGGTGACGGCCTGGGCCGAGGCGTCTGCCAAGGAGCCGATCCACAGCTCGACGCCGGTCTCCGCCGTGTGGGTGAAAGCGAAGTGCTCGCCGTTCGGCGACCAGGTGAAGTGCTCGATGCGCGCCGCCGCCGGCAGCCCGCTGACCTGCCGCTCGGTGCCGTCGTCGACCTTGAGGAGGGTGACGCTGGTGGCGTGCCGGCTGCGGCTCGGGGCGTTGGTACGGGGCTTGATGCGGTTGCCCGCCAGCCGCAGTTCGGGTTCCGCCAACTCCGCGATGGAGGGTTGGCTCGGCCGTTCGAGGAGCGCCAACCAGGTGCCGTCCGGATGGGTCCGGACGGCCGGCGGTAGCGGCGCGTCGAGCAGGTCGACCAGCACCTGCGGCGGTAGCTGATAGCCCTCGTCCTGGGCCAGGCCGGCGGTTGCGAATAGAAGGACAGTCAGGGTGACGAGCAGGGTGCGTCGAAACATGCGAGGAGCCTCCCGAAGTATGAGAACTGTTCGGTCGTGCTGATTGTATAGGCCGTCCTTCAGGTTTCCCCCGCCGCCTCCGGCTGCCGGCGTCCTGGAGGGGTTGGCCGGATATGATTTCAGTGTCTTTGAACGGCCGAGGACGGATGTTGATCATGGAACGGGTTTACTCGCACGCACCCTGGGAAGAGATCGTGGGCTACTGCCGCGCGGTCAAGGCCGGCCCCCACATCTACGTGACCGGCACCGCGCCGGTGGCCGAGGGCGGCGGTGTCCACGCGCCGGGCGATGCCTACGAGCAGGCTCGCCGTTCGATCGAGCTGATCGCCAGAGCCCTCCAGGGCTTCGAGGCCGATCTCTCGTCGGTGGTGCGCACCCGCATGTTCGTCACCGACATCCGCCGCTGGGAAGAGTACGGCCGGGCGCATCGGGAAGCCTTTGGAGACCATCCTCCGGCGACCACCATGGTGGAGGTGAAGGCACTGATCGATCCGGCGATGCTGATCGAGATCGAGGCCGATGCGGTGGTCGGCGGCTGAGAGATCCTACCCCGCCAAAACCATCTTGAGGTGGGGGATGCCCGCTTCCTCGAACTCCTCGCCCTGCGGTTCGAATCCATAGGAGCCGTAAAGGCCGGCCAGGTGCGATTGCGCGTGCAGCACCATTCGCCGGTGGCCGAGGCGCCGGGCGTCGGCGATCAGGTGCTCGACCATCCGGCGGCCGAGGCCGTGGCCGCGGAACTCCTTCAGCACCGCGAAGCGTTCGAGTTTGGCGGCTGCTCCGTCGGCCGTCTCCACCCGGCGCCAGCGGGCGGTTGCCGCCGGTTGGCCTTGGACTCGAGCGACGAACTGGCGGGCGAGTTCCTCGAACTCGTCGAATTCTTCCTCCGGCGGGCAGTCCTGGCCGATGACGAACACCTGGCGGCGAATCTCCAAGGCCTCTTCCAGCTCAGCGGGCGTCCGAACCTCGCGCACTTCGACCTCGGCGACCGTCGACGCTTCGGTCATTCGGTTCGCCTCAGGAGCAGGCAGTAGACGTCATCACGGCCGTTCCAGGGCGTGATCACCTCGACTTCCTCGAAGCCAAACTCCGCCGTTTCGCGAACGACGATGTCCGGCCGCACGCTGTGGGATTCGCGGTTCTCCGGCACCCCGGCAACGCTGGCACCGTCGTAGGTGCTGTAGTCCACCACCGCCAGCAAGCCGCCGGGGCGGAGCGCCCGGCGTAGGCTCAGGTTCATCGCCGTCGGGTCCACGAAGTGGTGGTATACCCGGCGGAGAAGCACCACATCGCAGCACCCGGCCGGCAGGCCGGTTTCGCGGTCCGTGCCGCGCAGCACCTCGCCGTTGCGGATTCCCGCTGCCACGAAGCGGCGCCGGATGCCGTGGAGCTGCTCGTCGTCGAGCTCCGTCGCGTACACCCGGCCGGTGGGGCCGACATGTTGCGCCAGGGCCTCGGCCCACTCACCCCAGCCGGCACCCACGTCGGCGACCACGTCGCCTTCTTTCAGGCCCAAGGCCGACACCAGAAGGTGGACCTCCGCGGCATCGGCCTGCTTGAACTCGGCGCTGCGGCAGCCGGCGAGGGGTATCAGAAGACCCAAAAGCAGGCACAGCGCCAGGCCGCCGGCGGTCCGGTGACGGAGGTGCGATCCGAAGGTGACGAGAGGTACGTTCATACTGCTCTATTGTACGGCCCGCCCTGGGGCGGCGTTCAAGGCAGGCTAGACCTGCCCGAAGGCCCGCCGGATCAGCCAATCGCCGATCAGCGTCAGCGCTTCCGGCCGGATCTCGTGCTCCATCTCGAACTCACGGTAGGTGAGGCTCACTTCGAAGCGGCGGAGGGTCTCTCGCGATTCGCGGGCGCGTTCGATATCAATCACCGCGTCGCCGATGCCGTGCACCAGCAGAGTCGGCAGCTCGCGGTGCTCCGGCCGGGGCGCCACCGCCTCGGCCAGCGGCTCCGGCAGCCAGGACGACAAGGCCGCCAGGCCGCTGAACTCCTCCGGCGAACGCAGCACCAGGTCGTAGGCCATCACCCCTCCCTGGGAGAAGCCGAGGACGGCGGTGCGCTCCGGATCCATTGGGTAACGGTCGCGCGCTTCGGTGACGAAGGTGTGCAGAGCTTGCCGGGCCTGATCGAAGACCTCCTCAGACGGCGGCTGGCCGGGGACGAGGGGAAACCAGCCGTAGCCTTCGACGCCCCCTCCGAGGGGCAGCGTGACCTGGCCCTGGGGGCAGAGAACTAGCGCTTTGCCGCCGGCCAGCCAGGGGGCCAAACCGAGGAGGTCGTGAGCGCTCGCACCCCAACCGTGGAGGGCGATAAGGGTGGGAAACGGACCGGAACCGGCGGGGATATGGGATGTATGCAAGAGATTCATGGCGGGGATGATAGCCCAGCGGGACGCGTCGATTTGACGAGCCGGGTAGACTCTGCGAATGAAGAATTCTGGTGTTTCCCCATCCTTCAACCGGTTGACCGTCGCCGCGGGCCTGGCGCTGTGGCTCGGCCTATCCGTCGCCTGTGGCGGGGTCTCCCGGGCAGCGCCTCGGGCCGATGAGTCGGAGTCCGCCTCGTCGAACCCGCCTTCCGAAGCCTCGGTCGCGCAGCAGGCCGCCGCCTTGGACGACTGCGAAGCCGTGGCCATGTCCTACGGCGAGCTGATGGAGGAGCAATCCGCCTGTTCGGCGGACGAAGATTGCCACGTTGTGGCCGGCGACTGCGCCGTGGGCCTGGGCGGTTGCTACTACGCGGTGTCCGTCGAGGTCACCGAAGCGGTGAAGCGGCCGCTGGTCGATCGGTTTCGGGACCTCGAATGCTCCGGCGGCGTCTGCCGCTGCGCCGCGCCGCCGGAATCGGCGGTCTGTGAAGCGGGGCGCTGCGTGACGCCGTAGTCGAGGGGAAGCCAAAGTCATGTCAGAGAAAACGAGCATGAAGGACAACGCCCATGCGTTTCGCGCTGCGCTGATCGGCGATCGCATGAAGGCTGAACGTTTGCTCAAGAGGTATCCGGGATTGATCGACTATCCCGTCTACGGCGATTCGGAGTCCGCCCTGCATTTCTTTGCCGTGGAGAACCAGATTGATGTCGTGAACTGGCTCCTTGCTCGCGGCGCGAACCCTCAAGGAGTTGCGGGCGACGATTCACCACTACACAACGCGGCGCAGCTCGGGCACGAGGACGTTTGTCGCGCCTTGCTGAAAGCCGGGTCCGATCCCAATCGGCCGGACGACGGGGGCGAAACCGCCTTGCACAAGGCCTCGGCGCACGGCTACGTCAGGGTGATTGAGCTTCTCCTGGCCTACGGCGCCGATCCGGCGGTTGCCGAGGCGTGCGGTCAACTTCCGGTCGACATGGCCTTACCCAGGAAGCGAGACGAGGTGCGCGCAGTCTTCGTTCGGCACGCGGACCGGGAGCCGCACACTAGCCCGACTCGCTCTTCTCCGTGAATTGAATCCCGGCCTTGTCCAGCTCCGCCAGCACCGGCTCGTAGAAGGCCGGCGTCGTCGGGATGTGAACCCCCGTCTCGGTGAGCTGCCCGGTCAACACCAGCCGCGCCGCGATCGCCGCCGGCAGGCCGACGGTGCGGGCCATGGCGGTGATGCCGCCGGGTTCGCCGTGCTCCACCATCCAGGAGGTGATGCGCTCACGACGGCCGTCTTCACGGCGGACGCCGAGCTGGTGCTGCAAGATCACCATGTCCCGGCCGCCCTCCGGCAGTTTGAACTTGCGGTAAAGGAGCGCCACCAGAGCGTCGACGGCGGTGCCGTCCACCGCCACCGGCTCGTCGGACGAAAACAGCCCCAGCCACCTTAGGCCGGCCATTTCGCCGCCGTCGGGGTCGAGTCGGAGGTAGGCGGCGGCGCGCTCCTCGACACTGCGGCCGGGCAGGCCGTCGGGCAGGAACATGTCCGTCAGCTCTCGGAAGCTCAGCTCCGCTAGTCCCGGAATCTCCAGGGCGTCGTTCGCCAGGCCGATGCGGACCACGTGGCGCCACAGGGCACAGTAGCCGGCGTGGCGCAGGGTGCCGCGGATCAAGGTGCGGGCGTCGCCCAAGCGGAAAATCTCGCGATAGGCCAGGGAGTCGCGGTTGGGGTAGGCGTCCATCGGGCCGACGCCGGGTACCTCCACGGTCCACGACTCCTCGAAGATGCGCATCCAGGGCGCCACCTGCACTCGGCCGCCGCGCAGGAACTGCGCGCCGTCGCGTGCCGCCAGCACCACGTTCCTGGGGTTCCAGGTGATGGCGTAGCCGAAGGGGTTGTCCACCGAGTCCGTCGCCGGCACGCCGCTGCCGTAGGACTCGAAGCTCTCCACCACGGCTCCTTCCCGGGCTAGGCGGTCGAGCAGTTCCATGGTGGACATGTGGTCGATGCCCGGGTCGAGGCCCATTTCGGTGAGGATCAGCACCCCGCGCTCCCGGGCCGCGGCGTCCAATTCGCGCGTTGCCGGTGCCGTATAGGAGGCGGAGATCATCGGCCGGCCGGCCGCCACGCACTGCTCGGCGATCGGCGCCTGGAAGCTCGGCGGCAGCAGATTCACCACCAGGTCCGCCGCGGTGATCTCGTCACCCCCCGCCTCGGCGTCGAAGGTGATGGCGCGACCGCGCGGATTCCCCTCCAGCCGCGCCGCCGCGGCCTCGCGGTTCAAATCGGCTACGGTCACCCGCCAGTCATGCTCCCCGGCGTGGTGGAGAAGGTCGCGAATCAGGAGCGGCGCGCTCTGCCCGGCGCCGAGGATGAGGATGTTTTTCATGGAGAGTCCGAAGGGGTGGTGATAAGGATTGCGCGAATAAGATTGTAGCTCGGAAGAAGGCGGAGTTCCTTCCGGTAGACTCCGCTCGCACTGTCAACGGAGACCCACGATGAAAAAGACCCTTCTGATCGCACTCACGGCCCTGGTGGGCCTGTCCTTCGTTTCCTTGCCGGCCGAAGCCGGCGGCATCTCGATCTACGGTTCCTACTGGGACACGGAGGACACCGGTGAGAACCTCGGCGCCGGTATTCGCTTTGGCTTCGGCTTGACGCAGGCGGTCGACATCGACCTGCGGGTGACCTATTACGAGGAGACGGCGGACGATCCCTTCGACCTGATTCTCGACGGCGAGGACCCGACCCTCGACAACGGCATCCAGGTGGTTCCCGTCGAGGCCGGCTTGCGTTTCAATCTCGGCCGGCCCTCGGGATTGCGCCCCTATTTGGGCGCTGGGGTGAGCTATTACCTGTTGGAGACGGACGTCGGCGAGCTCGACGACGAGGGCGGCTATTACGGCGTCTTCGGCTTCGAGATCGGGGACGAGTCCGGTGGCCGCTTTTTCGCCGAGGCGATGTACCGCACCGTCGAGGCGACGGTGGAATTCGACCGTGACGATTTCCCGGATGTCGAGATCGATGAGGACCAGTTCGACGTCGACCTGGGCGGCCTGGCGGTCAACGCCGGCTTCGCCTTCAGTTTCTAGGCGCCAGCCGGGTGCTGGGATTCCTTCAGCACCCGGCCAATCGCCCCTCAGGGAATGTAGTTGACCTGGAGGTTGTAGTACGAGGCGACGGGTTTGCCGTCGACTTCAGCCGGCTTGAAGCCCCATGTCGCCTTCATCGCCTCGAGGGCGTTCAGGGTGAGGGCGGGATTCGGCAGACTCTCGAGAATCTTCGGATTGGACAACGCGCCGTCCTCCTCGATCGTCACCAGGACCATCACCTGACCGGCCTGCTGATCCCACCGGGCGCCGCGTGGGAACTTGACCGGTGCCTTGCTCACCTTGGGGGGCGTGAACTCCCTCACCTCCTGCGCCTCCTCGTTGGCGCTCTCGTCGCTCTCGCCTTCGGATTCCTCCGTCGGCACGATTCGGTGCTGTGACAGCAGTTCGCTGGGGGAGCCGAACTCGGACAGGTCCACCCGCGCCAGGTTGGGCTCGAACTGCTGGGCGAGGTGCCAGGACCACAGGGCGTCCGTCTGCTGATCCTGCCCGGCCTCCGCCAGCGCCCGCAGCGTGAGCAGCAGGCCGATCATTCGGCTCGCCTCGTCGCCGCCGGTCAGTGCGTTGCAGACTTCATCGATGGTCTGCCCGAGGGTTTGGTCCGCCTTTCGGTACTTGCCGGCGCGGATGGATTCCTTGGCCCGTTCGATGGTCTGCTGCCATTGGGCGACCCTGTGATCGACCGATGGATCCGGAGCTGTGGCGAACAGCGGGGCGGTTAACAGAAAGCAAACGAGGGCACTCAACAGTTTCTTCATGCTGTTCTCCCGGACGCGGTGGCCGCGTCACTGGTTGTTGGGCCGTTCGATGTCTCGGAACGAGCCTGTTGGGTGTTGATTCGATCTCGGAAACGTCTCCGGGATGAAACATATTCCGAGACGTTTCGGCCCACAGGATGCCGTTCGACCTTCTCGCTAGTGAAGCGTCCTACTTCGCTCTACGGGAGAGCCCGTGATTTAGTCCCGCGCCAGTGGGCATCGTCCGGCGGGGGAGTCCTGAAAACCGAGGCGGAAAAAAATGGCCTCTCCCTCGCCGGCTCCAGCCGGATCGGTCCAGGCCTTTTTTACCGGCCGTGCACCCCCGCCAAGCCTCGCGCCAAGCGCTCTTCTCGGTACTGCTTCGCCTTGTCGGCGAGGCCGACCTCGACCGCGCTCGACAACTCCAGTCGCTGCCCAGCGGCGTATTCGCGCAGCTTGTGGGTGATCTCCATGGAACAGAATTTCGGCCCGCACATGGAGCAGAAGTGGGCTACCTTGGCGGTGTCCTGGGGCAGCGTTTCGTCGTGGTAGGCGCGGGCCGTTTCGGGGTCGAGGGAGAGATTGAACTGGTCCTCCCAGCGAAACTCGAAGCGTGCCTTGGACAGGGCGTCGTCGCGCTCCTGGGCGCCCGGGTGGCCTTTGGCGAGGTCCGCCGCGTGGGCGGCGATCTTGTAGGCGATGAGTCCCTGTTTGACGTCCTCCTTGTCCGGCAAGCCGAGGTGCTCCTTGGGAGTGACGTAGCAGAGCATGGCGGTGCCGAACCAGCCGATCATGGCGGCGCCTATGGCGCTGGTGATGTGGTCGTAGCCGGGGGCGATATCCGTCACCAGCGGCCCCAGGGTGTAGAAGGGCGCTTCCTGGCACACCTCCATCTGGCGGTCGACGTTCTCCTTGATCAGGTGCATAGGGACATGCCCCGGCCCCTCGATCATCACCTGCACGTTGTGGTGCCAGGCGATCTCCGTCAGCTCGCCCAGTGCGTCCAACTCGGCGAACTGGGCCTCGTCATTGGCGTCGGCGATGGAGCCGGGCCGCAGGCCGTCCCCCAGGGAGAAGGACACGTCGTACCGCGCCATCAACTCGCAGATCTCTTCGAAGCGGGTGTAGAGAAAACTCTCCCGGTGGTGCGCCAGGCACCAGCTCGCCATGATCGATCCGCCGCGGGAGACGATGCCGGTGACTCTTTTTGCGGTCAGCGGAATGTAGGGCAGCCGCACTCCGGCGTGGATGGTGAAGTAGTCCACTCCCTGGCGAGCCTGTTCTTCGAGGGTCTCCATGAAGATGTCGAAGTTCAATTCCTCCGGCCGGCCGCCGACCTTTTCGAGCGCCTGGTAGATCGGCACCGTGCCGATGGGCACCGTCGAGTGGCGCAGGTTGGCCTCGCGGGTCTCGTGGATCTGCTTGCCGGTGGAGAGATCCATCACCGTGTCGGCCCCCCACTTCATCGCCCACCGGAGTTTTTCCACCTCTTCCGGAATCGACGAGGTGGTGGCCGAGTTGCCGATGTTGGCGTTGACCTTCACGCGAAACTTGCGGCCGATGATCATCGGTTCGAGTTCCGGATGGTGGATGTTGGCGGGGATGATCGCTCGGCCGCGGGCGACCTCCGAGCGCACCAGCTCAGGGGTGCAGCGCTCGCGCTGGGCAATGTGTTCCATCTCTTCGGTGACGATGCCGTGGCGGGCGTAGTAGAGCTGCGTGGGGGTGGAATCTCCCCGTCGACCTGCGATCCAAGCTTGGCGCATGGCGAAAGAACTCCTCGGACGAGGCGGGGGAGGGCGCGAGATACCTCCCACGCCGCGGGGACTTTGGAGTCCCCGTGCAGGTGACGGCTCCGTTTCGCCTTCCCTCCGCCGGTATCAACCGGATCAGGTTCCAGTGGGTGTGATCTCAGTCCGCCCTGGTGCTCAAAGCACGCTGCCGCGGACACCCCCGCGAAACGCTGTCGAAGCCGAGGGGGAGCCTATCAAGGGTCCGTTCATTGCGTCGGCGGAGCCGGACGGGTGTGGCGGCGCCCTTCGGACATCAGCTCGGTGAAGGCTCCAGCGTCGCGCGCGCGCACCACCTCGACGATGCGCGCTACCGCCTGCGCCAGGCGCTCGACGGCGACGGTGGAGTGCGGGTTGTCCGCCTGGATCTCGAAATACACCTCCGGGCTCTCCCGCACCACTTCCGAGGCGAGGGCCTCGAAGGCCTGGAAGGTAGTGCTCTTCACCGGATGGTCGTCCTCCGGCAGGGCGAGGGCGAAGGCGATGGCGGCGGCGTGGGAGAGGGAGAGGAGGTCGCCCATCAATCGGTCATGCTCGTCCAGCGGCAAACGCACCCGATGGGCGGTGGTGGGAGCGAAGAGCGCCGACACCTGGTCCGTCGCCTCCTCGTCGCCGGTGTCGCAGATCACCACATCGGCGCCGCGCAGGAGAGTGCGCGACGGCCCGAACATCGGGTGGAGGGAGGCCACCCGGGCGCCGGCCTGCTGGAGTCGGCGGATGGGCTCGATGAGGGGGGTCTTGATCGAGGCGATGTCCACCACCAGGCCGCGCGGCGGCTCCTCGGTCCACTGGCGGTACCACTCCACGGCCACCCGCGGCGGCGCCGCACACACCACCAGATCCGCCAGCGGCAGCAGCTCCCGGCCGCGGGCGTCCTCTTCCGCATGGGCCGCCGGATCGATCGCCCAGGTGGCGAAGCCCTGGGCCTGTAGAAAGCGGCTCATCCAGCGGCCCATGCGGCCGGCGCCGCCCACCAGCACTGCGATGCGGCCGGCGCCGGTGGCGGCGGTGCGCAGATTGTCTTCTTCCTGGGCGGTGACCGAGGCTTCGATCAGCCGCAGCACGAGATCCTCTGCCACCTCGGTGGCGAGACCCTGCCGTCGAGCCTCCGAGGTGGCCCGCTCCAGGACCTTCTTCTCTTGGCGGTAGTCCACCGTCGCCCGGCCGGCGGCGCGCTTGATCGCCGCCACTTCGCCGGACAGTCGCACCCGCTCGGCGGCCAGGCGGATCAACTCGCGGTCGATCTCCGCCAGGCGCTGCCGGACCGGTGCCAGATCCGGTTCGGAGCCGGGAGTCGAAGAGGCTGTCGCGCCGGGTCCTGCGTTTTCCTGATTCATCGCTCGGCCCTCCGGGCGGAGGGATCCGCCGCAGGGCCGAAGCCTAGCAGTCCATTGAGGAATG
Source organism: Acidobacteriota bacterium (assembly GCA_039030395.1). Taxonomy (NCBI): domain Bacteria; kingdom Pseudomonadati; phylum Acidobacteriota; species Acidobacteriota bacterium. The sequence continues at coordinate 426,352 of JBCCEF010000001.1, read as the reverse complement.
GCGATGTTCTTCCGGCGCAGTCGCCACCGATGGAGTTCACGCGTGCATCACCGGAGAGCGAGTGGCGAGTAGGATCGGCGCCATGGCCGAGACCAAGCGCATCGGGGTTCGCAAAGTCACCGTCGCCTTCGGCGGTGCGCCGGTGCTCGACGGCGCGACCTTCCACGCCGAGGTCGGCGAGCGGATCGCCCTGGTGGGCCGGAACGGTTCGGGCAAGTCCACCTTGCTCAAGGTGTTGGCCGAGGAGCTGCCGCCGGACGAAGGCGAGGTGCTGCGGACCGCCGGGCTGCGGGTCGCCCGCCTGACCCAGGAGGTGCCGCAGGACCTGACCGGTGAGATCTACGAACTGGTGGCCTCCGGCGTGGCGGAGTTGGGCGCCCTGCTGGCGGAGTATCACCGGCTGAGCCTCGAACTGGAGGGCGGCGCCGGCGATTTACACCGCATGGAGCAGGTGCAGAATCGGCTCGAGGCGGCCGGAGGCTGGGAGATCAAGCGCCGCGTGAAAACGGTGATCACCCGCCTCAACCTACCGCACTCGGGCCGGTTCGAGACCCTCTCCGGTGGCCTCAAGCGGCGGGTGCTCCTGGCCCGCGCGCTGGTGGCGGAACCGGATGTCCTGCTCCTCGACGAGCCCACCAACCACTTCGACATTCCCGCTATCGAGTGGCTCGAAGAGGGCCTGTTGGCCTTTGCTGGAGCGCTGATTTTCGTTACCCACGACCGCGCTTTCCTGCGGCGGCTGGCGACCCGCATCGTCGAACTCGACCGCGGCCGGCTGACCGACTCACCGGGGGACTGGGGGCACTTTCTGGAGCAGCGTCGGCAGCGACTGGAGGTGGAGGCGCGCCACGCCGACAAGTTCGACAAAAAGCTGGCGCAGGAAGAAGCGTGGATTCGCCAGGGCCTCAAGGCGCGGCGCACCCGCAACGAAGGGCGGGTGCGGGCCCTCGAACGGCTGCGCGAAGAGCGTCGGGCGCGCCGCGCGACGACCGGCACGGCGCGTCTACGGGTGGAGGCCGGCGGCCGCTCCGGCAAGATCGTCTTCGAGGCGGAGGGCGTGACCTTTACCTACGGCTCCGGCGCAACCGCCGAGCCGGTGGTGCGTGATGTCTCCACCACCATCCTCTCCGGCGACAAGGTGGGGATTCTCGGCCCCAACGGCTCCGGCAAGAGCACCCTGCTGAAGCTGCTGCTGGGCGACCTCGAGCCGGCCACCGGCCGGGTGCGGCGGGGTACCCGCCTCGACGTGGCCTACTTCGACCAGCATCGCGAACAGCTCGACGACGAGGAAAGCGTGGCGGACAACGTCGCCGAGGGAAGCGACAAGGTCACCGTTGGCGGCAAGACACGGCACATCATCAGCTATCTGGCGGATTTTCTATTCACTCCGGAGCAAACTCGTGGGCCGGTCAAGGCACTCTCCGGCGGCGAGCGCAACCGGTTGCTGCTGGCGCGCCTTTTCACCCGGCCGGCCAACGTCCTGGTGCTCGACGAGCCGACCAACGACCTCGACATCGAGACGCTGGAGCTGCTCGAAGCCCTGCTGGTGGAATTTTCGGGCACCCTGTTGGTGGTGAGTCACGACCGCGCTTTCCTAGACAACGTGGTCACCAGCACTCTGGTGATGGAGGGCGACGGCCGGGTGGGGGAGTACGCCGGCGGCTACAGCGATTGGCTGCGCCAGCGGGCGCCGCAGGTGGTGGAGGCGAAACCTGCGGAAAAGACCGCCGCCCGTCCGCCGGGGCCGCCGCCCGGCGGGCGACGCAAGCTGAGCAATCGCGAGCGCGAAGACCTCGCCACGGCGCCGGCCCGCATCGAGGCGCTGGAGCAGGAACAGCGCCAGATCCACGCCGATCTGGCGAGCCCTGAGACCTACAAAGAAGGCGGCGATCGCGTTACCGCCCTCCAGAACCGCCTGGCTGAGATTGAGCCGGAGCTCGAACGCCTCTATGAGCGATGGGCCGAGCTGGAGGAGCTAGCAGGGTGATGAAGACGGCTTCGCCGATCTTTTCATCACTCCAGCTAGCTCTTTTTCCTTTCCAGGGGGCTAGGCGCCCCCTCGCCCGAAAGGCAGGTCTTTCGGGCTCACCCCATCCTCGGCAGCTTCGCCGCCGCTTCGCCCTTCGTGACTCGTTGCGAGCAGCCCAAACACGGGTGGCTAGAAGGTCAGCAATCGGTAGAGGTTGTCGACGCCCTCGGCGCCGAGGTTGTGCGCCTCTTCCGCCGGTGACCAGCTACGGTTCGAGCTGAGGAATGACCGCGGATCCTCCTCCATCAGGCCGATGAGGGTCTCCGCCACCAGACGGGCGCCCACCGGTCCGAGGCCTTCGCCTTTCTCCGCTGCGCCGGCGTTGCGCTGGCGGCCGATCCAGCGGCCTTCGATGAGGCAGTAGATCCATAGCGGGGTGGCCTTCGGAAGCCCCATGGCCTCGGCCCGCTTGCGCACCTCCTCGATGCCGTCCTCTTCCACCTCGTCGGCGCCGCCTTCGCGCAGGTGCCGCGCCACCTGCTCGCCGGAGGGCAGCAGGAAACTCTGGCCGAGGAGCAGGTTGCGGGTGGCGAGGGAGCGCAGGAAGGGCGGGGTCGTGGGCGGCATGAAGGGCAGATCGAGGAGCGAACTGGCGAGCTTTGGTTCCACCTTGCCGGCGCGCTCGAAGCTGTCGCTGCCGCTCCGATCGTCGAGCAGCGCCGCCCACTCGACCACCTCGTCTTTGCTCAGGACCGGCCGGAATCCGCCGCCGAGAACCGGACCGAAGAGGTTGTGCTGCGGCCCGTTCGTCTGCACCCGCATCTTCGGTGGCACCATGGTGTAGCCGAAGCCGTAGGCGGCGACGGAGAACTCGATGGGGATGAAGGGCAAGGCGTTGCACTGGGCCGGGCGATAAATCTTGCGGCCGTTGGACAAGATGTCGTCGACGATCCAGTCGCCACAGATCGCCGGCAGGAAATCGAACAGCACCACCCAGTGGTAGTGCCAGGTGACGATCCGCCGCGCCTCCTCGAACAGCTCCGCGCCGGAGTACTTGTCCGAGATCGCCTCCACCACCTTGTTGTGGAGGCGCAGAAAGCCGAGCTGGAGCTGTGACACCACGCGGTTTTCGTCGTTGCGCGGATCGCCGATGATCGCCGTGCCGGTGGGTGTTCGGGGCAGATCCTGGCGCGCCAGGTCGTTGGGATTGATCGGCTCGGCATAGTCCTCGCCGGTCAACAGCTTGCCGGCGCCGTTGTAGAGATGCGGCGAAGCCTTCGGGCCGTCGCCGTAGATGCCGTCGAGATCGAGAGTGGGCGTGCGCACATTCTCGATCTTGGTGGGGTCGTGGATCCCGGTCAGCGAGGAGGTGACGTCCAGTGTGATGTCGTGATCCAAGAACTGCCCGAAGAAGATCAGGCCGGCGGGCACCGTTTTGGTGAGATTGGGAGCCCCCTTGTCCTCCATCGGCCCGCCTTTGGCGCCGAGGGTGTGGAGATCCTCCGGATCAAGATAGAGCGGCGGCAGCTCCGCCAGCAGCCGCGCAAAGCGGCCCGGCACGAACTCCCGCCGATATCGGCAAAGGTGCTCCTGGTCCTCGAAGGCCATCATTCCGTGATGCTTGTCGCTCATGAATCCTCCCAGAATCGATGGATCGGCTCAAAGTTGCCCCGGCGGCGCTGGGAAATTGTGCGATGGGCCGCTGACGGTACAGACGGGCCGAAAGGATATTTTATTCATTTCATAATTATTTGCTAATTAGCATATTGCGAGACAATTCGGAAGCCGCCTCGAGGAACAAACGACGGCGAGAAGCCGTATGGGAGGTGAGCGCAATCACCGAACGCTCAAGGTTCACTCAGTTCATCGACGGAGGATTGCACCATGACCGATCACGCCATCCTCGAGCCCTTTGTCGATCCCTCCATGCCGAAGAGTTCTTCGCTAGGGGTCCGATGGAGCGCGAAAAAGAGACGCCTGCTGGAGCGCAGGAGAATGACTTGGCTCTCGGGAGTTTGGATTCTGGCCGGTGTCGAGATTCTGGTGGCTCTATGGCTGCGGGCGGTTTTGCCCTGGACGGTCGATCACTTCGGCTTGGTGGCTCTCGAACCCTTGCCGCTGGTCTCGGTGGCGAAAGTCCTGTGCCTCGTCCACTTGATGGCGATCTTCGCGCTGTGGCTCGGTTATCGCGCCCACCGTCGCCACCCCATCCCCTACCTCGCCGCCGCTCTGGTGCTGGTCGCCACCGCTGCGATGGTGGTGACCCTGGCGCCTCATTTCGCGGGGGACTCTATGGCATGGCGTGAAGTGGTGATGGACGACGGATCACCCCCTTGATTCGGTGGAATCTGTAGGAATCGGTGAGCGATCTGCTGGACCGCAGATGCCATCAACTGAGGACCTAGTGCATGGCCTATCGCTCCATTTCCAAGCCCTCTCGGTCCGCGGTGCCCTCTACCGTCTGGCCAAACACGAGCTGCTTCCTGTGAAGATCTTGCGGCAGCGGTATCTTGCAATCAAACGGCGCCTCGGTTCGTTTTGCCGAAGAGGGGATCATCCCTCGCCCAACTCGGCATTGCCAGGAGGCTGTCATGGCTAAATCGATTCTTCTTTCCCTCTTGTTGCTGGTGGCTGCAGTCCCGGTAGGCGCGGCCGATGGACCGGCTGAGCCCAAGCTTGTGGCGGTCAAATTCCATGCCGATTGGTGCGGTAGCTGCAAGAAGATGGGACCACTGTTCGAGGATCTGAGCAACAAGTACGACGGCAAGTCGGTGCTCTTTGTAACCCTCGATCTGACCAATGGCACCACCCGCGCCCAGGCGGAGTTTTTGGCCGCGGCCCTTGGATTTGGGGACGCCTATGCGGCGCACCCCGGTACCGGTTTTGTTCTGCTGCTCGACGGCGCGACCCGCAAGCCGCTGGTCAAGCTGACAGCAGATCAGTCGATCAAGGAGATGGGTGCCGAGCTGCTGCGCCAGCTCGAGGCGAGCTAGCCACGATTCCGTAATCTGCGGCAACGCTCTGACCGTGTTGGACACAGGGGAACACGCACGATGAACGACCAGGATTTGTTGCAGCGAGGCTACCGCTATGCACTTTCCCTGTGTGGAGAGCCTGCTGAGGCGGAAGACCTCGTGCAGCAAGCCTGGCTGCAGATCTACCAGCGGTACGGCAAAGGTCGTCGTCTGGCGGCGTTGTTCCCGACCCTGCGCCACCTGTTCATCGATCGCTATCGCCGCGACCGGGTGGTTGAGTTCGTGCCCCTCGAGGAGGCTGTCGAGGAACCGGAATCCTTCGCGGTGCCGGTTCTGGCGCGGGTCGACCTCGAACGCCATCTCGCGAGCCTGCGAGGGGCCGAACGGGAGGCCCTCTTCCTGCAGGTGGTTGAAGGCTGGACGGCGGCTGAGATTGCGACTCTGACGGAGCAGAGTCGGGGGACTGTGCTCAGCTTGTTGTTCCGCGCCCGTCGCAAGCTGTCAGCGGCTGCCGATTCACCGATGCGAGGGGAGGCGCGATGAAGGAGCGGCAGTCGATAGACCATCAGGTGCGCCGCTATTACCGCGTCCAGAAGCTCGACGACGAGCGACTCGCTGCCATGGTAAGGGGCGGCCGAAGTCGGCGCCGCCGTCGCGTTCTCCGGTTGGCCGCAGCCGCCGCGGTGACCGCTGTGGTCACCAGTCTGCTGTGGTGGTTCCCGGGGATTGACCGGGCGGATGCGGTGGCCGCCGAAGTGCTCCTCAACCACCAGAAGAATCTCGCCTCGGACTTCGAGGCGACCACCTGGGCGGCTCTCGATCAAGGCCTCGACCGGCTGCCCTTTACCCTCGAAGGTCCGCGGGCACCGGGGAACCGTCTGGCCGGATTCGGACTCCTCGGGGGGCGCTATTGCTCCATTCAGGCGCAGCTCGCGGCACAGGTGAAGCTGGTCGATGGGCGTGGGAAGCGGGCCACTCTGTACGTCACGGAGCGCTCCGAGACTCTCGACCCGCTCGCTGGCCAACGCCGTCCGCGCGAAGGAACGGTGATCGAGTTTTGGGTCCAGGAAGATCTCTTCTTCGCCCTCGCCATCGACACTGCCGAGGAGTTACCGGCCTTCTAGAGTCTTGGCCCAGCGCTCGGCGAGGGCTTCGGCTTCGGCTGTTTTGTCCGCTGCCGCGAGGGTCTCCTGGGCTTGCCGGTAGAGGGCTTCGGCGCCGGGCATCTGATCCCTTGCGGCGAGACCCACCGCTAACGAACCTGCTGCTACGGCCGTTTGCCAAGCGCCTTTTGGTAGGCCGTTTTCTCGCAACTCGTAGGCTTCCCGCAGCAGCGGCTCGGCGTCTTCAGAGTTCCCTTGCTCCAGCGCGACTTCCCCCAGGCGCAGAAGAGGATAGGAGGTCTGCCAGTGGCCTGCGGGCAGGATTCGCCGGCGGATTTCGAGGGCTTGCTCGAAGAAGTCAGTGGCTCCCGCCCAGTCCCTTTGTTCGGCTCGCAGGTCGCCCAGGTTGTTGAGAAAGACCGGCCCATAGGGATGGTCCGGGCCGAGGGTGCGGCGGCTGAAGGCCAGGGCTTCGCGGAACAGGGTTTCAGCTTCCTCGAGGCGGCCTTGGGCTTGGCGGACCGAAGCGAGATTGTTGAGGCTGCCGGCGAGGGCCGGGTGGTCGGGGCCGAGGACTCGGGGCTGCCGGTCGAGGACCGTTTCGAGAGCCTCCGCCGCCGCATCGAGTTCGCCGTGGTTCCAGTAGACGACCCCTAGGTTCGAGAGGGTGTCGATGGTCACCGGGTGGTCTTCGCCGAGCACCCGTTCGCGGATCGTCCAGGCCTGGAGGAGCAGGTCTTCGGCGGCGGCGAGGTCGCCCTGGTCGCGGCGGATGGCGGCGAGGTTGTTGAGGCTCTCGGGCAGGTCTGGGTGGTCTTCTCCGAGCACCCGGCGGCGCAGGGCGAGGGCTTCCGTCAACAGCGGCGCGGCGGTTTCGAGGTCGCCCCGGCGATAGTGCAGGGCGCCTAGATCATTGAGCGTTTCGGCGACCTTGGGATGCTCTTCGCCGAGCACCTCGCGGCGTAGCACGAGGGCTTCTTCGAATAGCGGAACGGCTTGATCGAAGGCCCCCGTTTGGTCGTAGAGCACCGCCAGCTCGTTGAGGCTTGTGGCGAGGTCCGCGGGGTCCGTGTCCGGCACCTCTCGTCGCAGGGTCAGCGCCTCTTGGAGCTGAACTTCGGACTCCGCGTAAAGGCCGAGGTTGCGGTAGACCCGGCCCATCACCGCGGCGAGGTCCGCCCGCTGGGCGGGGAGGGCCTGCAGTTCGCGGCCTACCCGTTCGGCGCCCTGGTCGAGGATTTGGCGGGCGGAAATATCTTTTCCCTGAGCAACTTCCGGGTCCGAGACCTTGAACAGCCCCTCAAGAAAGTCCTGCATGCGCACCGCTTGGGCGCGCTGGCGCTCGGCTTCCGCCAGGTTGGCCCGGGCGACCCGCGCTTGCCAGGTTGTGGCGGCGATGCCCGCGACCAACGCTAGGAAGATCAGCCCCGCGGCCAAGACTCCGGCCTTGTGGCGTCCGATGAACTTGGTGGCGCGATAGGCCAGGGTGTCCGGCCGGGCGCTGACCGGCTGGGAGGTGAGGTGGCGCTCGATGTCCCGGGAGAACTGCTCGACGGATCCGTAGCGTCGCGCCGGCTCCTTGCGCAGCGCCATGCCGACGATGTTGTCGAGATCGCCGGCCAGGTGTCGGGCCAGGCGCTCCGGCGGCTCCGGTGGGGTGATCGCCTTCGGATCTTCCAGCGAGGCTTCCGCTTGCCGCACGGCGACACTCGGCTTGGGAACCTCGTCGCGGCACACGATCTCTTCGACCACCTGCGGCCGCCGGCTGGTCAGAAGGTAGGGCGGTTTGCCGGTGATCATGCGGTAGAGCAGAACCCCGAGGGAGTAGATGTCCGTCGCCGTGGTGAGCGTTTCGCCGCGCACCTGTTCCGGGCTGGCGTACTCCGGCGTGAGCAGCCGCAGGCCGGGATGGGTGGGCGCGAAGGTACGGGTGGTGGCGGATTCCGGGTCGAGCAGCTTGGCGATGCCGAAGTCGAGGAGCTTGGGGGTGCCGTCCTCCGTGACCAGCAGGTTGCTGGGCTTCAAGTCGCGGTGGATCACCAGGTTCTGATGGGCGTAGGCGACCGCTCCGGCGACGGTGCGGAAAAGCTCTAGCCGGGCTTTGAGGGGCAGCTTCTTGCGTTCGCAGTAGTGGTCGATGTGCTCGCCGGCGACGTACTCCATGGCGAGGTAGGGCAGCCCGTCTTCGGTGGTGCCACCGTCGAGCAGGCGGGCGATATTGGGGTGGTTCAGGTTGGCGAGGATCTGCCGCTCGCGGCGTAGCCGGCGCAGGATGTCTTGAGTGTCCAGGCCGCGGCGCACCAGCTTGATGGCGACCTGCATGCGGTATTGGTCGTCGGCCCGTTCCGCCAGGAAGACGGTGGAGAGGCCGCCCCGCCCGATCTCTTGCAGGATGCGGTACGGGCCGATGGCTGCTCGCACCTCCTGTTCTTCGTTCCGGGCCTCTTCGAGGGCGCCGCGGATCACCCGGTGGATGCCTTCGTCCGTCGGTTCGTCGTGGGCGAGGAGCGACTGGACTTCGGAGCGGAGTTCGGTGTCGCCACCGCAGGCGGTTTCGATGTAAGCCGCACGCTCGGCCTTGGGCAGTTCCGAGGCGGCGAGAAAGATCTCTTCGACGCGCTGCCAGCGTTCGCGCTCCGGCGTTCTCTCCGGCGGCTTCACGGGTTCCTCAGGCAGGATGCATCTCCCTCGATAGCCACGCCTTGGCGACCTTCAGGTCGCGTTCGACGGTGGCGTGGGAAATGTCCAGATAGGTCGCCGTTTCGTCGATGGTCATGCCGCCGAAGAAGCGCAGCTCGACTACCTGGGCCTTGCGCGGATCGAGATCCGCCAGAGCGCGCAGCGCGTCGTCAAGGGCTTCGACGCTGGGGGGCGGCTGGCTCGGGAGGTCGATCTCGGCGAGGGTGACCGGTTGCCCGCCACCGCCGCGCTTGGCCGCCGAGCGGCGGCGGGAGTAGTCCACCAGGACCCGCCGCATGAGGGTGGCGGCGACGGCGTAGAAGTGGAGTCGGTCCTGCCACTGGATCTCGGCATCGAGCAGGCGGATGTACGCTTCGTGGACTAAGGCCGTCGTTTGCAGCACCTGGTTCGAGCGCTCGTTGCGCATGTAGCGATGGGCCAGCCGCCGGAGTTCCTCGTAGACGATCGGAGTCAGCTCGTCGAGGGCTTCGTGGCTACCGTGGCGCCACTCGATCAGCAGCTCCGTGACTCCGCTATTCGGTCCTTCCGACATTTCGGTAAAAGGAACTCTTCAAAGGGTTTGTGTAGCCAAGGACTATAACAGCCGGATGTCCTGTGGGGCGACACGGCGGTGCCGGTCGTCGATTGTCGAGCAGGTGCTTTGGATGGCCTCAAAACACCTCGACCCCGAGCGCAACGCTCGGGGTCGAAGGGATGAGGTCAGTCGTGGTGTAGAAACTCGCTGGGCGGCGGGGGATCCGGCGCCGGGGCCGGGGGCGCGACGTTGCCATTGACCTCCTTGTCGCTGGCGACGCGCGGCGGCGCCTCGTTGCCCCGTTCCACGCCGGGCGGACGTCGCCCGCGGCGGCGTGAGCGTCGACGCCGCGGCCGGCGGTTCTCCTGGCCGGCATCGCTGACGTTGCTCCCTTGAGCCTTGGAGGGCTGGCCGTTGGCCGCCGGGTCGCCGCCGGCCGGCGGGTCGTTGCCGTGCGCCATCCCGCCCTCCTTCGCCGAGGTGGCGGCCAGGGGCTGCTGTGGCCCGCTGGAGTCGGCACTGCGGCGGCGACGTCGCCCGCGGGAGCGGCTGCGCCGGGGCGGCTTGGAGTCGCTAGCCGGGCCGTCGTTGCCCTGGCCGTCGCGTCCTGGCCCCTGATTTTCCTGCACGGCGTCCTGGTCCTGGGTTTCGGTCTTCGCCCCGGAAGCCCGCCGGCGCCCGCGCCCCCGGCTCCGCTTGGCGGTCGGCTCGGCGGCGGCCTGGTTGCCGTCGGCGTCGGCCGCCTTTCGCCGCCGCCGCGGTTTGGCGGCCTTGTCCTGCGCTGTCTCGCCGTTGTCAGCCTTCGGGCTGCGGCGGCGTCCACGGCTCCGCTTTGGAGACGGTTTCGAGTCCGCATCGCTGGCCCGCGGGGCCTGCGACGGACGTGGATCCACCGGCGCAGAGGCGTCGCGCTGCATCCACTCGACCTCCTGCTCGTGGCGATGCAGATGGGTGGCGGCGATCACCTCGATGCGGATTGCGAATTCGCGCTCGAGGTCGGTGATCTGGTGGCGGCGACCGTTCTGGAAGGCGTCCGCCAGCTCCGGGTGGAGGGAGATGACCACCCGCTTGAGGGGGCCGGAAGCGGCCCGCGCCTCGATCCGGCGCAGCAGGTTGAGACCGACCATCTCCGGGCTGGCAATGCGGCCGGTGCCGTCGCAGGTCGGGCAAGTGCGGTGGGTGCGCATGTCGAGGGCCTGGTGGATGCGCTGGCGGTTGATCTCCAGTAGGCCGTTACGGCTGATTCGGCCCAGGCTGACCCGCGCCTTGTCCGCCTTCATCTCGTCGCGCAGGGCCTTCTCCACCTTGCGCTGATTGCGCGAGGCGCGCATGTCGATGAAGTCGACCACCAGCAGGCCGCCGATATCCCGCAGGCGGAGCTGCCGGGCGACCTCGGCGGCGGCCTCCAAGTTGGTGTGGAGGGCCGTCTCTTCCTGGGTCGCCGCCCGGGTGGAGCGCCCGGAGTTGACGTCGATGGCGGTCAGTGCCTCGGTGCGATCGATGACGATCGAGCCGCCGCTCGGCAGGTCGACCTTGCGGTCGTAGATGCGGTCGATCTGGCGTTCGAGCTTGTAGCCGGAAAACAGCGGCGCGCGCTCTTTGTAGCGAATCAGCTTGGTTCGGCTGCGCGGCATGAAGGCCTTCATGTAGCTGCTGGCCTTGTCGTATACCGCGTCGTCGTCCACCAGCACTTCCTGGATGCTGCTGTCGAGGTAGTCCCGCAGCGCCTGCACCACGATGTCCTGGTCGCTGTAAAGCAGCTTGGCCTGGCGGTTGCGCTGGCCGCCGGCCCGGGCATCGGAGCGAATGCGCTTCCATAGCCGCGCCAGGGCGGAGAAGTCCCGGTTGAGGGCGGTCTTGTTTTGTTCCAGCGCGTTGGTGCGCACGATCACCCCACAGCCGGCGGGGATGTCGAGTTTGGCGACCTGCTGTTTGAGGGCTTTGCGGGTGTCTTCGTCTTCGACCTTGCGGGAGATGCCGCGGGTTTCGTCGAACGGTGTGAGCACCAGGTAGCGCCCGGCCAGGCTGAGATTGGTGGTCAGCGCGCCGCCTTTTTGTCCTTCCGGCTCGCGGGTGACCTGAACGACGATGGGCTTGCCGCGTTCGAGCACTTCGTCGATGCGCGGCCGTCCCTTGCCGTTGGGTTTTCGGTAATAGGCTTCGGGGACGACGTCCTGGATGGCCAGGAACCCGTGTCGTTCTTCACCGTAGTCGATGAAGGCGGCGTTCAGGCTCGGCTGGATGCTGGCGATGACGCCTCGATAGATGTTTCCGCGGGTCAATCCGCGCTCGGCGACCTGCACCTGGTAGTTCTCCAGGGCCTCGTCGCTGACGATAGCGATGCGCAGTTCTTCCGGCTTCTGCGCATTGATGAGCATTCTTCGGGTCACAAAATGTCTCCGTCTCGGTACGACCGTTCACCGGGCTTCTTCAGAACGAACTGCGGAAAACCGTACTGCCCCAAAAAGTCGTTTTCTGGCCGTTTCCCGACCGTGTTCTGGCGCCTCGGGTGATGTGTGGGAGCGGGCGGTCGCGATTCTGGACCGCCTAGGGGGATCCGGGCGGTTTCATGGGTCATCGGCGGCGCGTAGGCGCTCTGCCGGTCCGCTCGGGACGCTAGTATACCACGCCGTGAGGTCTCACCGACATGATCGCGACGCCGGCGGCTCGCCGGCCGTTCTGGAGCGAAAAGCCGCCCTCCGCCAGCGGATCTGGCGCCGGCTCGATGTCGCCGGGATCCGCCGCTTCCCCAATCCCGAAAACCGCATCCCGAATTTCGTTGGTGCCGAGCAAGCGGCCGAGCGACTGCGCGATACGGCCCCTTGGCAGCGCGCGGCCACCCTCAAGGCGAATCCCGACTCCCCGCAATGGCCGGTGCGCCAGCGGGCTCTGGAGGACGGCAAGGTGCTGTTCATGGCGGTGCCGCGCTTGGCCGAGGAGAATCCGTTCTTCCTGCTCGATCCGGAAGATCTCGCGGATACGCCGCGGCGGGCGTCGTCCATCAAGGGGGCGAGCGCTTCGGCCCGCACGGTGCCCTTGGCGGAGATGTCGCCGGTGGATCTGGTGGTCACCGGCTGCGTGGCGGTGGAGGAGAGCGGGGCGCGCCTGGGCAAGGGGGGCGGTTTCTCCGACCTTGAATTCGCCCTGGCCTCCGCCGCCGGGCTGATCGGTCCCCGGACGATGATCGCCACGACCGTGCACGAAAAGCAGGTTCTTCCGACCGGCGAGATTCCGATGACCGATCACGATGTGCCGCTCGACTGGATCGTCACGCCGGAGCGAACGATCGAGTGTCGACCGGGCGCCCTTCGACGACCGCGGGGAATTCGCTGGCAGGAGCTGACGGAGGAGAAAATCGCCTCGATTCCGCTGCTCACCCGCCTCCGGCGGCGGTAGTGCTTCGGGAAGTATGTCCGCGAGTGCGTTATAATATAGATGAAATGGAATGTATAAATTAACCTTCGAGCCCGCCGAGGGGTCGAAGCCGGTTGTGAGGCGGAGTCCGAACTTCTTCCCCTTCGGCGGGCACGAAGACTTCCTCGGCGTCGGCGATGGGGCTTCGCCGGTGCCGATGGCCCGGCGCGCATCACGCCGAGCCTCATTCTGAGGGGAGTCCAGAACCGATGTCGCTCCCTTTACAGGGATGGTTGCCGCGATCTCCGTTTTCGAGACACCGATCGAGAATCTTTTTTCGATGGCGCTATGGGTCCATTGGGGGACGGAGGGTTGGAGGTAGACTTTCCGTATGTCCCGGCGCGAACTCCACTGGCGGTTTCTCGGCTCCGTTTCCTATGGCGACGCGGTGGAGCAGCAGCATGAAGTGCGCGCTGCGGTGAAGGCCGGCAGCGGGCCGGAGCGACTGTTGCTGCTGGAACATCCGCACGTCTACACCCTGGGGCGCAACGCCGAAGAAAAGGACGTCCTGCTGGCGCCGGAGGCCCTCGCCGCCTGCGGTATCGAGCTGTGGGAATCGAATCGCGGCGGTCAGGTGACCTACCACGGCCCGGGGCAGTTGATGGGCTATCCGATCCTCAATTTGAGTCCTGATCGGCGGGACGTTCGGCGCTACGTGCGGGATCTTCAGGAGGTGCTGGTCACCACCCTGGCGGAGTTCGGGGTGACCGGCGAAGTCCGCGACGGTCAGGATTTCGTCGGCGTGTGGGCGGGCGGCGGCAAGATCGCTTCCATCGGCGTGCATCTGAGTCGCTGGATCACCACCCACGGCTTCGCCCTGAATGTCGCGCCGGATCTGTCGTTTTTTTCCGGCATCGTGCCCTGTGGGCTCGAGGGAGTACGGATGACCTCGATCGAATCCCTCACCGGCGAAGCGCCGCCGCTGGCCCTCGTAGCCGAGACCTGCGCCCACCATCTGGCGGCGCGCTTTGATCGACGATTGGTGGCGGCTTCGGAGGCAGCGTAGGTCAGGTGCCTCGGTCCGGCAGCACGAAGGTTTGACGGGCGAGAGGGGCGGCCAGGGTTTCCGGACGGTAGTAGCGCTCGAGAACCTTCACGCCCTCGCTCACCAGGTCGCCGTTGCGGCGCAGGAAGGCCGGAAAGTCGGCCGATTCTTCCTCGTCGGCTGTCTTTTCCACCTGCATCCGCTGATGGATCAGCGCGACGAAGGCCCAGGTGATGGTTTCATGGTAGTGCTCCGCGTGGCCTGCCGCCCGAGCGAACTCCCGCAGCCCGGAAGTCAGTTGGTCGAGCACCTGCAGGAGGGAGCCTTCCTTCAGCAACAGCCAGGTGAGGCGGAGATGATCGCGATGATGGAAGCTGCCCGGCTCGATCGTTCCGTCGCCAAACGCATCCAGCAATTGCCGATCGGTCATCGCCGAGGACGTCACGGCTCGCTCTCCCGCAGACGATGGCTCGCGGTGGCGTCGAGGTCCAGGCCGTAGACCTCCTTCAACTGCCGGATCTTGCGCAGGGTGCCCTGTTCGAAGGGGGTCTTGCCGTCGAAGGCGTGCAGCACGATGCCTTCGAGCAAGTCCCCCAGGGTCATATCCAAGGCTTCGGCCAGGCCCTTGAGGACCTTGAGAAGTCGCTTCTCCAGGCGGACGCCGGTCTGGACTCGCTCGACAACGTGGCGGGTGGGGTGGGACTTCTTGGGATTTTTCTCACTCACGGCTCTATTGTACCAAGGTACATAGATACCATCAAGTCGCTTGCGGGGTCGGTCGTGGGCGACCTCTCGGTAAGATCTCGCCGATGAGTGAGCGACAGGAGCAGGAGAGATGACCCGGGCGACCTTCGACATCGGCCTCAATGCAGTGATCGCGGCGGTGACCGAAGAGGAGCCGCGGGTGCTGCTGGTGCGTTCCCCGGGCTCGGGATCGGAAAAGGAACCGCACCCCGGGCCGGCTCTCCCGGTGGGCCTGCTCGATCCGCTGAAGGATCGCACTCTGGAACTGGCCCTGCGGCGGCGCGTTCGGGAGCAAACGGGTTTGGCCTTGGGCTATGTGGAACAGCTCTACACCTTTGGCGACCGGGATCGCGATCCGGGAGTAATCGAGGAAGGATTGCGGGCGTTGTCCGTCGCCTATCTCGCGCTGGTGCGGGAAGCGGTGCCTTCTGGCGAGCGGGAAGCCGGCTGGCTGGGAATCTACGACTTCTTCCCTTGGGAAGACTGGCGCGGCGGGCGTCCGTCGGTGCTCGACCGGCGGTTGCTGCCGGCCCTCGAAGGCTGGGTGGATGCGGCGCCTGTCGGCAACGCCCGCGGCGAACGGCGGGAGCGGGCGGACATCACCTTTGGACTGGGCGGCGTCGCGTGGAACGGTGAACGGGTGCTCGAGCGCTACGAGCTGCTCTACGAGGCGGGGCTGGTCTCCGAAGCCGTGCGCGATCGCGGGACGGCTCCGGTCGATGGCAGCGGCCGCTCGATGGCGCTAGACCACCGGCGCATTCTGGCGACCGCCCTCGGCCGCCTGCGCGGCAAGCTGCGCTACCGGCCGGTGGTGTTCGAGCTGCTGTCCGAGACCTTCACCCTATTGCGCCTGCAGCGGGTGGTGGAGGCCCTGGCCGGCGTGCGGTTGCACAAGCAGAATTTTCGGCGTCTGGTGGAAACCGCTGGCTTGGTGGAGGGCACCGGAGAACTCGACACGCAAACCGGCGGCCGCCCGGCGGAGCGTTTCCGCTTCCGCCGGGAAGTGCTGCGCGAACGTCCGGCACCGGGGGTTGGGCTACCGGCCAGCCGGTAGAAGAGGGTCGCTAGGTCTTGCGCTCATCCGGGTCCGGTGCCGCAGTGCCGTCTAATGGGCGTTCGTCGAGCGTTGCCGAAGGTGCCTGCGGCAGTAGATCCTCCGCCAGAACCCGTCGAGGGGGCTCTGCCGGTGCGGGATCCGAGGGCTGCCCTGTCACCGGAATCAGCGGCATGGTCTCGGTTTCGCCCTCCTCGTTGACCTCCGCCGTCTTTTTCTTCTTCTGCTTTTTGGCACACCAGTGGGGTTCGCCGATCGCTTGGTAGTAGGCGATTTCGGATCCCCACAGGCCCACCCGCAGGTACGCCCGGAAGAGCAGCAGGAGTTGCTGAACGATCAGCATGCCGAAGATGGCGCCCATCGAGGCCGGAATCCAGGCGTCGCGTAGGGCCATCGAGCCGACGAAGACCGCCAGCGCCAGCAGGGCGAAGACCAGGTACAGCGGAAATAGCGCCAGCGGATTGCGCAGGACGTGGGCGAGGGCGCGGAAGAAGCCCTTGAAGGTGCTGCCCTCGTGATGCGCCGCCGCCGCCACTCGGCTGAGGTCGTAGGCCAGCTTGAGCGGAATGAACAGCAGGAATCCGACGAGGAGGGTGACAATCCAGCCGGTGAGCTGGAAACCGCCGTCGCGGATGTCGGCACCGTGCTCCGTCAACCTACCCATCAACGCCGCCAGCAGTGCGACGAGAACGCCCACGGCGAGGAGAAACCAGAAGGCGCTTCGGAAGAAGCGCCAGAAGTGGCGGCCCATGCCCAGGAAGAAGGGGCGCTGGTCGCGCGGGGTGCGGCCGAGGAGCACTTCGACGATGCCTGCGGACACCAGGATCTGCAGCAGCAGCACGAGGAGGAAACGGGTGCCGATGGCGCCCTGGATCGGCTGCAGATCGCTCGCCGGCGAGCTGGTGAAGTCGATCCACACTCCCATGCCGTTGTGGGCGTACTGGCTCTGGGCGAAAAGACTGCGATCCAGGCTCTCGCCCAGGTCAGCGGCGAACAGCGACGACAGGAGCAGGGCAGGCACCAGCGACGCCAGCCAGGCGATGATCACCAGGCCCTTGGACCGGTGGGTGCGGTGGAATCCGTGACGGATCGCGGTGAGAAATTTCATCGTCGCCTCCCTAGGCCAGCACCGAGGCGGTCTGGAAGAGATTCTGGAGCCAATAGAGAATCGAAGCGAAGAACGAGGTCGCCGGTGCCGAGTCGGGCTCGCGGCTGCGGCCGTTGTTCAAGCGGTTGACGTCGAGGGCGAGGACCTGGTCCGGGTCCACCTCGGCGCTTTCGATCTTCGAGCGGTCGGTGAAGGTGAAACGCGCCCAGCGGCGATCACCGTCCCACTCGCGGCGCTCGACGCGCCCTCCCTCGAAACGGAACTCGACGGTCACCGGGTGGATGAACTCACCCCAACGGTAGACCACCACCGTGGAGCGGTAGAGGGCGTGGTCGTCTTCTTCGGAGACGGACTCCCCGTCGTCGCCCATCCCCAGTTCCGTGCGCTCACCGTCGCGCCAGAAGAAGCCCGCTCTATCGCTCACTCGGGCGACCTCGAGCGAGCGGATGCCGTAGTCCAGAGGACGGCTCGAGTGGAGTGCCTGGGACAGAACCCAGTCGAGGTCCTGGCCGCTCGACTCTTCGAGGGCCCGCTCGAAGTCGGCGGTGGTGGGGTGTTGGAACTGGTAGGTCTGGAAGAAATAGCGCATCGCCCGGTGGAAGGTCTCTTCTCCCATCACCCCCGACAGGTGACGCAGGGTCACCGCCGGCCGCGGATAGCTATTGCGCCCGTAGCGGCCGCGGTTCATGTAGCGCCAGGCCGGAGCGGCCATGATGTCGCTGAAGTCGCCGCCGGCGACGGAGGAGTGGTTCATCTCGAAGGCCGAGGCCCGGAACACGCCGGGGAGGTGGGCGTTCCAGGGGTACTCGTCTTCCATCACTTCCATTTCGTAGTAGGAGTTGATGCCCTCGTCGATCCACGCCTCTTCGAATTCGTTGTTGGCGATCATCCCCTGGAAGTACTGATGGCCGAACTCGTGGACGGTGACCAGCTCCGGCGCCAGGATGCCGCGGAAGGGCGCCACGTTGAGGATGGGATGGGTGCCCAGGGTGATGAAGGTGGGGTACTCCATGCCACCGGAGCCCCCGGCACCGGCTGCCGGATCGACCAGCGTCAGGGTGTCGTAGGGATAGGCGCCGAGGCGGATGCCGTAGCCGCGGATGCCGGCTTTGGCGGATTCGATGTAGCGATCCGCCTGGGTCAGGTTCTCCGGGTGGATGAAGAGCTCGATATCGACCGGGGTGAGCGCCAACTCGCTCTCCGGCAGGCCGAGAATGTCGCTCCACTCGGCGAGCATTGCCGCCGGCACGTCGGCCGCCGGATCGAAGCGGGCTTCGACCACTTCGTAGAGCGGGTCGGCGGTCCAGGCGAAGTCGTGCACTCCGCGCTGCACGTAGCGCTCGGTGACTTTGCCA
Organism: Acidobacteriota bacterium; assembly: GCA_039030395.1. Lineage (NCBI taxonomy): Bacteria > Pseudomonadati > Acidobacteriota > Acidobacteriota bacterium. Next base: position 408,431 of record JBCCEF010000001.1, on the reverse strand, counting down.
TCGGCGACGTCGGCGCTCTGCCGGCGGCCCGTCGCGCCGATCTTGCCGGCGTAGCGCTCCGGCAAGGTGAGGGTGACGTCCCAATCTCCGAAGTCAGCGTAGAACTCACTGTTGAGATGAAACTGGTGGGCGTTCCAGCCGGGCATCTTGCGGCCGCGGTCGCCGGTGTCTTCGAATACCGCGATCTTCGGAAACCACTGGCCGGCCAGCACATATTCGCCGTGCATGCCGGTGCGGGCGAAGATGTCCGGTAGGCGGCTCAGGAAGTCGATCTCCAGGCGAATCTGAGCCCCCGGCGCCAGCGGCTCCGGCAGCGGGTAGCGCACCACCGTGCGGTCGTAGACGTTGCCGTCGTCCGGCGCCAAGAACTCCTGGCCGGGCAGCAGGTCGACTCCGTCGGCGGTGATCGCGAGCACTTCGCAGAAGCCGAACTCCTGGTCGTCGAACTCCGAGCTGCGGTGCCGCCCGCCGGACTCGATCATGAAGGTCGATCGGTTGTTGGCGAAGGCGTTCAGGTAGAGGTGAAACTGCAGGTCCGTCAACGGCACGCTCGCCCGGTTGGTCCACACCAACGACTTGCTGCCGCGAACCTCGCGCGAGTCCGGGTCGAGTTCGGCTTCCATCACCACCGTGTAGACCGGCTCCGGTAGGGTCTGGGCGGCGCCCGGCGTCGCGAGGATCGCCATCGAGACCATCAGGGACAGCGAGAGGGTGGATAGGATCAGGTGTTGACGCCACGGTTGGGTACTTGCCACGGGAATTCTCCAGGGAGTGAACGCGTAGCTACGTCTCAGATGGATCTCGAAATTGACAGGAGTAGCACGCCGATTATACTGCCGGAAGAGAGCATGTACGAAGGACACCAGCCACATTCGCCCCCTCTACTACGCGCCTTCGGGTGGGTTGTTTCGCTGCTCGTCGCCGGTACTCTGGCGGCGCAGGAGGCTCCGAACGATTCGCCTGCCGAACCGGTGGCAACGCCGCCGGCCATCGCCGAGGTGCTCCATATCCGGTTCGACTCGGCGGTGCATCCGGTGTCGGCGGAATTCGTCGAGGACGCCGTGGCCGAAGCGGACCGCGTCCGCGCCCAGCTTCTGGTGATCGAGCTGGCGACCCCCGGCGGCCTTTTGACCTCCACACGCGACATCACCACGGCGGTCCTCAATGCCGACACACCGGTGGCGATCTATGTCTCGCCCGCCGGTTCCCAGGCGGCTTCCGCCGGCTTTTTCATGTTGATGTCCGCGGATATCGCGGCGATGGCGCCGGGCACCAACACCGGGGCGGCGCACCCGGTGGCGGGTGGCGGCGAGGACATCGAAGGCGATTTGGGGGACAAGGCCGAGGAGGACGCCGCGGCCACCATCCGCTCCTTGGCGGAGCGCCACGGCCGCAACGTCGAAGCCGCCGAAGCGGCGGTGCTCGAGAGCACGTCGTTTTCGGCGGACGAGGCCCTGGCGGAGAACCTAATCGACCTGATCGCTCCCAGTCTGCCGGCACTCCTGGATGAGATCGATGGTCGGGAAGTCGAAAAGAACGACCGCCAGTTCACCCTAGCGACCGCCGCGGCACCGGTGCGTGAGGTGACGATGAGCCCGATGCGCCGCGCCCTCTCGGTACTGGCCGATCCAAACATCGCTTCGATTCTGATGACCCTGGGCTTTCTGGGGCTGTACTTCGAGTTGATGAACCCCGGTTCGATCTTCCCCGGCGTGGTCGGTGCCCTGTGCTTGATCCTGGCGTTCTTCGGCCTGTCGGTGTTGCCCTTCAATGCCGCCGGCCTGGCGCTGATCGTTCTGGCGGTGATCTTGTTTGTCGCCGAGGTCAAAGTGGTGAGCTTCGGCATGTTGACCGTCGCCGGGGTGATCTCCCTGGTTCTAGGCTTCATGATGCTTTTCAAGGACGCCGGCCCGGCCCTTCAGGTGAGCACCGAGGTGCTGGTGGCGGTGGCGGTCACCGCCCTCGCAATCGTCGGCTTTCTGATGCTGCTGGTGATCCGCACCCACCGGCAGCCGCCGCGCACTGGCCGCGAAGGCCTGGTCGGTGCCAGCGGCAGGGTGCTGGCACCGCTGGCGCCGCGGGGCTGTGCGGCGGCCGGCAAGGTCTTCGTGCAGGGTGAGATCTGGGATGCCGTGTGGGATGGTGCGCCGGCCGCGGCGGCATCTGCTCGGGGACCTTTGGCTGAGGACGAACCGATCGAAGTAGTCGGAGTGGAGGGCATGCTGCTGCACGTCCGACCGCTGCGGTATACATCTTCTGAAACGACTACGGGCACCGCCCGGGAGGACTCATGATCGCTCCAATCGCATTCGCCGTTGTCATTGCCCTGGTGCTGATCTCACGCTGGGTCCACATCCTGAATGAGTACGAGCGCGCCGTGGTCTTCCGCTTGGGTCGTTTGCTCCAGGACGTCAAGGGGCCCGGCGTGGTGTTTATCTTCTGGCCCTTCGACCGGCTGATCCGCATCTCCCAACGGGTGATGGTGCACGACGTACCGCCGCAGGACATCATCACCCGCGACAATGTTTCGGTGAAGGTCAATGCCGTCGTGTATTTCCGCGTGATCGATCCGAACAAGGCGGTCAACGAGGTGGAGAACTACCTGTTCGCCACCAGCCAGCTCGCCCAGACCACCCTGCGCTCGGTGCTCGGCCAGGCGGAACTCGACGAGCTGCTGTCGGAGCGCGATCGCCTCAACACCAAGCTGCAGGAGATCATCGACTCCCAGACGGACCCCTGGGGCATCAAGGTGTCGATGGTCGAGGTCAAGCACGTCGACCTGCCGCACGAGATGCAGCGGGCGATGGCGCGCCAGGCGGAGGCGGAGCGCGAGAAGCGGGCCAAGATCATCCACGCCCAGGGTGAGTTGATGGCCTCCGAGCAGCTCGCCGAGGCGGCGGAGAAGATCTCGCAGAACCCGACCACCCTCCAGCTTCGTTATCTCCAGACCCTGTCGGAGATCTCGTCGGAGCAGAACTCCACCATCATTTTCCCGATCCCCATCGAGATGCTGCGGGCGCTGTCGGCCTTCGGCGATTCGTCCGCCGAGCGGTAGCGGCGGAATGGCACCGCACTGCTGGTAAGATTCGGTCCGGAGGTCCGCCGACGTGAGCCAATCCCCCGAGCCCAGCTACTACGAGATCGCCCTCACCAACCGCCAGGTGGTGGTGGCCTTTGTCATCCTGTTGGCGTGCCTGGTGTCCGCCTTCCTGTCGGGTATCTGGTTGGGCCGCGGCGGTGAGGTTCGTGCCGCTGCCGGCGCTGCCGACGACACCGTGACCATGGCGACCCTCGACGTGGAAAGCGACGGCCCAGCGGCGGACGCCCCGGACCGTCTCAGTTTCTTCGACCGGGACGAGACGGAGAACGTGGCCGCCGGCGCGACGCCCCCGGACCGCAACACCACCTTGCAGGAAGATCTGAACGCGCCGGCCCCCCGGCGTCCGGCGCCCGCGCCCCGCCAGGCGGAGCCCGAACCGCAACAGGCTCCGCCGCCGCGGCAGACGCCGCCGCCGGCCGCTCAGCAACCTGCGCCTCGGCCGGCCACCTCTCAGCCGGCCGCCGCGCCTCCGCGGCAAGCGCCGGCGCCGGCCGGCAACCTCCACATCCAGGTGTTCTCTTCCGCCGACCAGGCCCAGGCTCAGAAAGTGGTGGACCGGCTGGTGCGCGGCGGCCGCGGCGCCTTCCTGTCGCCGGTGGAGGTGGACGGCCAGGTGATGTACCGCGTGCGCATCGGCCCCTACGCGGACCGCGCCACGGCGACCCAGGTGGCCGATCAGGTGCGTCGCGACTACCGCCTAGACACCTGGATCACTCAGTAGCAGGCTGCTGAAAAACGCTTCGCTGATGTTTTCAGCAGGCCTGCTACTGTTTGTTTTCAGGGGGCTGGCGCCCCCTCACTCGAAAAGGCAGGCCTTTTCGACTTCACCCCATCTTCGGCAGCTTCGCTGCCGCCTCGTCGGGGGCGCCCAGTCCTTTTCGGGCTCGGTCGTAGGCGGGTAGTGTGATGCGTTTCGGTTCCTTCCCGGCCGCCTGCCGAAGCTAGCTATGGCATCTCGCTCTTTTTTTTCGGGATTTCCGGTACGGGCACTGCTGGCCTTCGCCGCTGGTGGCCTTTGGGGTCTGACCTTCGGCCGACTGCCGCTGCCTTGGCTAGCGGGGGTCGCCCTCGTTCCGCTGGTGCTCTTGATGCACGGCCGCCGCTCCGCCTGGTTGGGTTGGATCCACGGTCTCGGTTGCTGGTTCGCAGCGCTGCCGTGGATCGTGCCCACTCTGATCACCTTCGGCGGCATCTCGCGCCCCCTGGCGATTCCCTTGCTCGGCCTGCTGGCGGCCTACCTCGCCCTCTACACGGCGGCCTTTGCGGGCTTCGGTGCGGTCATCCTGCGCCGGGCGCCGCGGTCCCTGGCGCTATTTGCTTTGCCGGCCCTGTGGGTAGCCTTGGAGTGGATCCGCACTTTTCTCGGTAGCGGCTTTCCGTGGAACCTGGCGGCCTACGCCTGGACGGACTGGCCCGGCACCTTGCCGATTTCCGCCTGGATCGGCGCCTACGGCGTGTCGTTTCTGTTGGTGATGACCAATGTCGCCATCGCCCTGGTCTGGCTGGGCTGGCTGCAGACGAGGGCGTCCGGCCACGAATTCGTACCGAGGAAGACACTGGTGTTCCTCCTCGTTCCGCTGGTAGTGGAGTTGCTGCTGAGCGTCGCGTACTGGAGCGCACCGAAGAGTGGTGGCGGTGGCGAAGAGGCTCCTTCCGTCGTCCTGGTGCAGCCGAACATCCCCAACTACCTGGAGCCGGACTTCGAAGTGATCGAGCAGGATTATCGAGGCCTGTTGGCGATGACCGAAGAAGTCTGCGCGCCGGAAACCCTGGTGATCTGGCCGGAAAGCGCCGGTTGGCCCCACATCTACGCCGAGAGCCGGCGCCTGCGGCAGGATCTCGCAGCGCTGAGGGCGCGGGGCGGTTGTTCGCTGATCATCAACTCGCTCCATCCGACCGGCGAGTCGTACTTCAATTCCGCACTTCTCCTGACTCCCGGCGGCGCGCCTCCGGCGCGCTACGACAAGCGCCACCTGGTGCCTTTCGGCGAGTATGTGCCGTGGTCGGGAGTGTTCTCTTTTCTCGATTCCCTGGCCCGCAATGCCGGTGCTCTGGAGGCGGCCAGGGAGGTGCGCCTGCTGCCCTGGAGCGGGGAACGGCTGGGAATGGCGATCTGCTTTGAGGTGGTGTTTCCGGGGGAGGTGGCGAAGCTGGTCCAAGCTGGCGCGACCTCGCTGGTGACGGTGACCAACGATGCCTGGTACGGCGACACGGCGGCGCCCTGGCAGCACCTGCGGGCGGCGCGCTTCCGGGCCGCCGAGACCCGCCGGCCGATGCTGCGGGCGGCGATCACCGGGGTATCGGCGGTGATCGCGGCGGACGGCGGCGTCGCGAGCTCTCTGGGAGTGGGAGAGCGGGGTTTCCTGCACACTCGGCTGAGCGGCCGGAGCGAGCGCACCCTCTATGTGCGCGCGCCGTGGGCCGTCCCCGCCGCCTGCTGCCTGTTGGCGCTCGTTGCGCTATTCTCGAAGTCACGGGCCGCTTCAAAGCCCTAGCGCCTAGCGGCGGCCCAACACAGCAAGAACATTCAGGTTTCTCCCTCCGGGGAGAGCCCTCAATCTTCCGTTTCCCGGAGTCGAGAATGAGTCTAGAGATACAGCAGAGAATCGAAGAGCTTTCCGAACGGCTGGTCAGTGTCCGGGGGTATCTTTGAAGCGCCGGACTTCGAGGATCAGCTAGCGGAGATCGACCGCGAAATGGAAAATCCCGACTTCTGGGACGATCCTGCGAAGAGTGCGCCTCTTCTGCGCCAGCGCAAGGCCCTGGAACGGCGGCTGGCGACGCTCGAAAAACTGCGCTCCGATGGCGCCGACCTCGCCGCCTGGAGCGAACTGCTGGCCGAGGGCGAAGCGGATCCGGAACTCGAGCGTTTTCTCGGCCGCCTGGACCACGATCTGCATCGCCTCGATCTCCAGCTCAAGCTCTCCGGCGAGGACGACGACAAGAGCGCCATCATCGAGATCCATCCCGGCGCCGGTGGCGTGGACGCCGCCGACTGGGCCGAGATGCTGCTCCGCATGTACGTGCGGTGGGCTGAGAAGAACGACTTCCAGGCGGATCTGCTCGACCGCCAGGACGCCGAGGAAGCGGGGATCAAGAGCGCCACCCTCGCCATCCGCGGGGAGAACGCCGCCGGCTTTCTGCGCGGCGAGAAAGGGGTCCACCGGTTGGTGCGAATCAGTCCCTTCGATCAGCAGGCGCGGCGTCAGACGTCCTTCGCCTCGGTGGACGTCTATCCGGAGGTGGACGACGAGGTGGAGATCGAAGTGGTCGACAAGGATCTGCGGGTGGATACCTTCCGCGCTTCCGGTGCCGGCGGTCAGCACGTCAACAAGACCGACTCGGCGGTGCGGATCACCCATCTGCCGACGGGCATCGTGGTCTCCTGTCAGAATGAGCGCAGCCAACTGAAGAACCGTGCCACGGCGATGAAACTGTTGCGCGCCCGGCTCTACGACCTCGAGATGCAGAAGCGCGACGAGGAGAAAGCCGAGCGCGAAGGGCAGAAGCTCGATATCGACTTCGGCAGCCAGATCCGCAGCTACGTTCTACAGCCGTACCAGATGGTCAAGGACCATCGCACCCACTTCGAGACCGGCGACGCCGACGGCGTGATCGACGGCGCCATCGACCCCTTCCTGGAGTCCTACCTGTCGCACCAGATGGCGGAACGCGAAGGATCCGCCTCGTAGCCTGCCCTTCTCACCAGCCACCTACTGCGAGGCCGTATGTCACTGAACCTGCTGCGTTATCCGCAGAACCTGCTCCTCGACGTACTACAAGTACGCCTTCGTCACAGAACCCGCGCATGCCTTGCATGTTCAGCACCCTACGGCCTCTCGCTACGGTGGCCTACGAGAAGGGCGGGCTAGCCCCCAAAGGAGCGATGGACTCCGTGGAATCTCAGCTCGCCCTCGACTACGTCTCGCCGCTGCCGCCGGTGCGTTCGGGTATCGCCGACTACAGCGCCGACTTGCTACCCCATCTGGCGCAACGGGTGGATGTGCGCGTGCTGCGGTTGCCGGATCTGCCGGTGTCCGACGAGATCAGAGCCCGCTGGCACCCGGCGGACGTTTCGACCCTCGGCCGCGACGGGCGCTTGCCGCTCTACCAGATGGGCAACAATCCCTACCACGCGGCGGTGCGCGACCTCGCCCTGGCGCAGCCCGGCATCGTCACCCTGCACGATCTGGTGCTCCACCACCTGCTCGCCGAATGCACCCTCGGCGAAGGGGTCTTCGAACCGTATTCCGAGGCTCTGACGGCGGATCACGACTGGGTCGGCGAGGCCGTCGCCCAGCCACGCTGGTGGGGCGGCTACAGCGATGCCGGCCTGTTCGCCCTGCCGGCCCGCCGCACCCTACTGCGCCGCCAGCGGGGAGTTCTGGTGCACAGCGCCTGGGCAGCGGACTGGCTGCGCGAGGAGGATCCGGAGCTGGCCGTGCGAGCGGTTCCGATGGGCATTCCCCTGCCGCCGGAAGCGGATCCCGCCGCCGGCCGGGCGCTGCGGCAGCGCTACGGTATTCCCGCCGATGTTCCGCTCCTCGGCTCCTTTGGCTTCCAGACCCCGATCAAGCGCACCCTGTCGGCGGTGCGCGCCCTCACCGCTCCAGGCCTCGAACGGGTGCATCTGCTGGTGGTGGGGGAGGTGTCGCCGGAACTCGATTTCGAAATGGAGATCCACCGTCTGGGGGTGGCGGAGCGGGTGACGATCACCGGTTTTGTTGGCTTCGATGTGTTCGAGGCGGCGATTGCGGCGGTCGACCTGTGCGTCAACCTGCGCTACCCGTCCGCCGGCGAGACCTCCGCTTCGCTGCTGCGGGTGATGGCCGTCGGGCGGGGCGCGGTGGTGTCCGAGTTCGGCCAGTTCGCGGAACTGCCCCCGGCGGCCACTCTGGCGATTCCCCTCGGACCGGACGAGATCCCCTGCCTGGCGGCCCGTTTGGCGAAGCTTCTGCGGCGTTCCGACCGGCTGCGGGAGTTGGGCCGGGCGGCCCGCGAGCATGTGCGCCGGGTGCACGATCCCGAGGCCGCGGCGATGGCGGTGGCGGCCGCCTGCGAGGCCCTGCGGCACCGGCAACCGCCGGGCGATCGGCGCCGGCGCCTGCCGCCACCGACCACCCTGTGCTGGGGGAAGGTGGCCGGCACCTTGGAGGTGGAGGGAGCCAACCTCCCGTGGCCGGAGGGTGAGCGGCGGTCCCTGCGCCTACGCCTCACCAACACCGGCGAGGCCCGCTGGCTGGCGGCCCGCCACGGGGCCGGCGGCGTGGCCTGTGAAGTTCGGCTCGAGAGCGAGGGGCAGAACCTGCTGTGGAAGGCCCCCTGGGTACCCCTGCCGCGGGATCTAGCCACCGGCGAGGCGCAAGAATTCGACATCGCGATCCGCCGCCCTCCGGGGCCGGCCCGGTTGGTGATCGAACCGCGGGTGATGGGCGGCGATTCCTTTCGTGACCTCGGCGGTCCGATCTGGCGGGGTGAACTGTGAGCGTCGGCGAAGGGTTTGTGCAGCGAGAAGACGCCGCTCTCGGGGGCGGCGAGCGGGGCGGAGCCCTCGGCCGGTGGCTCCTCCGACTGCTGCTGGCGGCCCTGCTCTTTGGCGCGGTCACCTTCGACCGGTCACCCTGGCCGGCGCTGGTGGGGGACGAGGCGACCTATGCCATGCAGGCGGCCAGCCTGGCCTGGGACTTCGACCTGCGCTACCAGGCCGAGGACTACCAGCGCTTCCTTCGGCACTGGGGCCGAAAGCCCGATGGTTTGATCCTGCAGAGCCGCGACGGCGGCGACACCATCACCTTCGGCAAACCCTTGCCCTATGCCCTTGCCGTGGCGCCCTTCGTGCGCCTGGCACCGGTGCGCGGTGCCGGCATCGCCAACGCCCTCTTCCTGGCCCTGGCGGCGATCGCCTCGGCGCGGGTGTTGCGGCGCTATATCGGACCGGCGGCGGACGCTTGGGTGGCGGCCTTCTGCTTCGCCTCGGTCACCTTCGCCTACACCTTTTGGGTGCACGCGGATCTCTTTCTGCTGGCGGCATCGGCCCTCGGCCTGGCCCTCGCCCACGGCGGCGGGCGGATGGGGTCCTCTCTGCCGGAGATTTGGCAGGACGGCGGCGGCGCCCGGAGATATCTGCTGGCGGGCATGCTCCTGGTGCTGCCGGGAACCTTTCGGCCCTTCTACCTGGCCCTGCTGGTGCCGGCGGCCCTCGCCGTGCCGCGCCAGGGCCGACTGCCGCGAATCGCGGCATTGGCCGCCGGAGCGCTGCTCGTCTTCGCCGCCGTCGGGGGCGGTCAGTGGCTAACCGGCGGCTCCTGGACTGGCTACGGTGGGGAACGCCAAGGCTTCTACGAGCGCACCGGCTTTCCGGATATCGATTTTCCGGCCGAGGACTGGTCGCGCTCCGTCGAGCGCTGGGGCAATACCTCGTGGCTTCACGAAGGTGCCCTGGAACGTCCCGTCGACCGTCGTCTGTGGACCTGGAATGGGCTGTACTTCCTGCTCGGCCAGAACGTCGGGGTGTTGCCGTACTTTCTGCCATTGCTGCTGGGGCTCTTCGCCATGCGCGGAGACTTGCGCGGCGCGGCGCTGCTGCTGGCCGTCCTGGCGGCCGTCCTGGTGCTTTTCTATCTGCGCCCGTTCAACTTCTTCGGCGGCGGCGGAGCGCTGGCGAACCGCTACTTCCTACCCGTCTACCCGGCCTTTTGGTACCTGGCCGCCGGTGCTGCCCGGCGCCGGCTCTCGCCCGGTCGTGGTCTGACGGCCGCCGTGGCGGTGGTGCTGCTGGCGGCGCCCTATCTGTATCCGCTATGGACCGCTCCGCGGAGCTTCCCCATCGCTGACGACGGGCGCTACGCCTATCCGTCTGTCATCGCCCGCCGGCTGCTGCCCTACGAAACCACCCAAAGCCACATCCCCGGTGGGCGCGACGTCAGCCACCGCGGCCTATGGGTCAAGTTCTTGAACGGCGACGCTTCGCCCGCTGACGGCGGGGCGAGCCTGCGCCTGACGGGCGGACGGTCCGGAGACCTGCTGATCGGCAGCAGCCAGCGCCTCGAGGGGCTCACCCTCTCCTTCGGTCGGCAAGCGCCGAGCAAGATCGAGGTGGCGGGCGGTTCCCCCGGCGCAGTGCTGCTGCGGGGCACCGGCGGCGTCGCCTTCGATGTGGGGCTCGACAAGCCGCGAGCCGTTCATCCGATGTGGTGGACTTGGGAGGATGTCTACCTGTACCGGCTGCGGATTCGTTTGCCCGGAGCGGCTCCCGTACCCCTCTCCTTCACCGTGACACCCTCAACGAAAGAGACTCCCTGACGATGACCGAACCGCAAAGCTGGATCCTGGAGATCCGCCGCCGCCTCGAAGCGCCTCCCGGCCGTGAGCCGATCGTAGAGGCGACCTCGCGGCGGGCGGTGCTAGTGCCGTTGGCCGCCGATGCCGGCGAGCTGTGGGTGCAGCTCGGCCGCGGTTATGGCGACGACGATGGCGGCGGAGCCTTCCCCGGCGCCGATCTGGAAAAGGGCGAAGATGTGTGGACCGGCGCCCTGCGCGGCGCCGAGGAGCAGATGAAGATCCATCCCAAGGGCGTGCTCCGCCTCGGGGAACTCGATGCGGTGGAGAGTTTCGAGGGCGGCCTGCTCACCCCCTGCATCGGGGCGCTGCCGGCGAAACTCGAAGCGGAGGCCGGCGAAAGCTTCGCCGAGGTCTTTCGGCTACCGCTCTCCGCCTTCGCCAACCCCAGCCTGGTGGAGGAAAAAATTGTCGAAGTGGACGGCCTGCAGCGGCGGGTCAAGAGCTACCACATCGGCAACCGCCGGGTGTGGGGCCTGGCGGCGGACATCCTGGAGGATCTGCTGGAACGGTTGGGCGGAACGTAGTCGGTCAGGGTGAGATGCCAGGATTTCCGATCAGATTCAGAAGGCTAAAGTGGGTGAGGTTGTTGAAGTCTGGAGTCCGATGAAAGTGGACAGCAATGTGCTGGGATTTCACCAGCACACTGCGTCCGAGCCCGACGGGCGAGGCGGCGGCAGTGCCGCCGAAGATGGGGTGTGCCGCCTGCGTGGTCCGGCCAAGAAAGACACTTCTTGGCGGTGAGGGGGGCGCAGCCCCCTAACAACTACAGGCTGGGCTTGTAGGTGGAGACCATGGCGTGCATGCGGCTGGTCTGGCCGGCCGTGAATTCATCCATGCAGGCATCGTCGGTGTAGTCCATGAAATTGAAGATCGGATCCGGGCCACCGCCGGCGCAGGTGTCGCGGCCGATCGGGCAACCGTAAGCCGGGCTAGCCTCCGGCGGCGTATCCGCCACCGCGTCGCCCGGCGAGGAGCAGCCGCCTTGGAAGGTATGGTAAAGGCCCAGGTAGTGACCCACCTCGTGGGTGCCGGTGTCGCCCAGGTTGTAGGGCGCCGCGGAACCGCCCGGCAGGGAGGAGTGGAGGAGCACCACGCCGTGCCAGTAGCTCGACTCCGGATAGGAATCCGGGAAGTAGGCCCAGCCGAGGATGCCGCCGGCCGGGTTGCAGGTGTAGATGTTGAGGGTGGTGGCCGGGCTGACGGTCAGCGCCTGCTTCATGCGGCGCTCCTGGCCGGTGGTGTAGCAGCGGTCGAACCACCGATTGCTGCGGGTACGGTCAACGCTCGCCAGCGTGAAGGAAAAGCCGGTGCCGGCGTATGCGGCGTTGAGCACGTCGATCTGGTCGTCGATCTGCGACTGCGGCACGTTGCCGGTAGTCACTCCGCGGCGGCGCTTGTAGACCACGTGGAAGGCCACCGGAATGTTGATGCTGGCGGCGCTCTCCGGGGTAAAGACGTTGTGGCGGATCCACTCGTCCACCTGCCTCTGGATGCGAGCGACGTGCTCGTCCGTTGGATTCTTCACCGCGCAGCGGGTGCCGCGCACGATGTCGCCCTGGGCGTCGAGCATATGAACGTCCTGCTCCGGGAAAGCCCGCTCGGCTTTCTCGCTGTACGCCTCGGCCCACGCCACAGTAGAACAGAGAGTCACAATCAGTCCGGAAAGCAATATTTTCTTCATGTCTTCTTCCAGAATGTATTTACTAATAGAAATGACGAGCCGCACGAACGCCGCGCCGCTGCGCCTTGAGGCGAGTGCAGGTGAAACCTTTACACTCAAACGAACCTACGCATATTACTCGTTTGCGTAGTCAGGGCAAAGCGCGAAGGCTTACCGGTCAACCGATTCGCTGAAGTACTTCCAGCAGACGATCCACGTCCGCCGGCTCCTGGTAGACGCCGAAACCGAGACGCAGGCGGTCGTCGCGGAAGTCCGTCCCGACGCCGGCGTCGGCGAGGCGGCGGTGGAGATCGCCGGCCTCTGCGGTACGGAAGACCAGGAAATGCCCCCGGTGCGGATTGTCCGGCGGCGGCACCAATTCCGCCGCCGATAGCTCGCCGGCGGACATCTCATGCAGGCCGGCGAGAAACCGCTTCTGTAAGGCAACCACATGGCGGTGGATGTGATCTACCGTCACTTCTGCCCGTTGCAGCAGGCGCTGCACGGCGTTGAAGCGGTAGAGGCCGGTGTGGTCGAAGGTGGCGCCAAAAAATCGGTAGCCGTCCTCGGAGAAGGGCACGCGGTCTGGGTCCCGGCCGGCGGTGAGTTCGCCAAAGGCCGCGAACCAGCCGGTGTCCACCGGCCGCCGGCCGAAGCCGGGCGGGCAGTGCATAAAACAGATGCCCTCGCCGCTCATCGCGTATTTGTAGCCGCCGGCGGTGTAAAAAGCGCGCTCTTCGATCGCCGACAGGTCCGTCGGCAGGGCCATGAACCCGTGGTACCCGTCGATCACCACAAAGGTCTCTGGATCCGGTATCGCCTCCACCAAGGCCGCCGGGTCTGGCACCGCGAAGGCGGAGTTGTAGAACACCTGGCTGAAGTACACCAGATCGTGTCCGCCGGCGGCGATGGCTGCGGCGAACCGTTGCTGGAAGGTCTCGAAGGGCGCGACGGCGACCCGCTCGACGGTCGCGACCCCAGCCTCCTCCCAACGCCTCGCTTGGCGCGAGAAGCTGTGGAATTCGCTGTCCGTCGAGAGAATGCGTACCGGTCGCCGCTGCCCTTCGAAGCAGGTGAAGATACGGGTCACGAAGTCGTGCACACTCGGTGCGACGGCAATGCGTTTTGGGTGCGAAAGACGGAGAAGCCGGGCGATGTGCGCCTGCGCCTCGGGCCACTCTTCGCCGAGCACCTTGTCCCACTTCGAGTCCGCCATCCGGGCGGCATCCAGCCAGTGCTGCTGCTGCGCCTCGAAGGTCACATCCGGCCACAGATGATGGCTGTGAGCGGCAAAGTGGAGGCGGTCCGGATCGTCGGCGAAGGCGTGGGAAAAGTGGCGTTTGAGCATGGCTGGGGCACTCTACCAATCGCTCGTGTTCCCCCAGATGACAGTCGGCGGGTTCCCGAGTACCATTCAGGAGTAGCCGTGTACAAACGACTCGCCCCTTCCGGAGGCTGAATAGAAAATGCCGGTTGATCTCCCAGTGCAGTTGAACATCGCTGAGCGATTTCTCGATCGGCACATCGCCGAGGGGCGCGCGGATCGAGTGGCATTGCGCACGCCGGAGCGCAACTGGAGCTATGGCGAGGTCCATGCCCTGGCCGAAGGCTTCGCCGAGCTGTTGCGGAATCAGAGGGTCGAGCGAGGCGAGCGGATTCTGGTCGCCCTACCGGATGGCGCCGCTTTCGTGGGGGCGATCTTCGGCATCTTGAAGGTCGGCGCGGTGGTGGTGATGGTCAACCCGCGCCTGCAGGCGGAGGCCTTGCGGCATCTGTTCGACGATAGCCGGGCTGCGGTGATCCTGGTCGGAGAGGGCGCGGCTGCGGCCTGCGCCGAGGCCATGACCCTCGGAGAGAGGAATCCCCAACGGGTGGATGCTGCGAAGATCGCGACGCTGGAAGCGACGGCCTTAGAGGCCGTGGGCGAGAGACCGTCCACCACCCTCGGGACGAACCGTGAAGATCCCGCCTTCTGGCTTTTTTCCGGCGGCACGACGGGAAAGCCCAAGGCCGTCGTACAGCCCCACCGCTCTTTCGCCAACACCACCGAACTCTATGCTCGCCGCGCCCTGGGCTATCGGGAAGACGACATCGCCCTGTCGGTGCCGAAGCTCTTCTTCGGCTATGCCACCGGCTCGAATCTGCTGTTTCCCTTTGCCGTCGGCGCCTCGGCGGTGCTCTTCCCGGAACACCCGACAGCGGAGATCCTCTTCGAGCAGGTTCGGCGCCACCGGCCGACTATCCTGATCAATGTACCCACCATGGTCGGCCAGATGGTGGCTCACCCGGCGGCGGTGGAGCAGGATCTCTCCTGCCTACGTTTTGCCACCTCAGCCGGTGAGGCCTTGCCGGTGCCGCTCCACGAGCGGTGGCGGGAAACCTTCGGAGTCGAGTTGCTCGATGGGCTCGGCACCGCCGAGATGTGGCACGTCTTCGTGACCAACCTGCCCGGCGCCGTGCGGCCGGGCACCCTCGGCCAGGCGGTGCCGGGTTTCGAGGTCGAGGTGCGCGGGCCGGATGGCCAGTCGCTGCCGGACGGCGAGATCGGGCGCCTGTGGGTGGGCGGGAACTCGGCGGCGCTGGAATACTGGGGCGATCCGGAGAAGTCGGCGGAGGCCTTCCGGGATGGAGGCTTCTTGGCGGGCGATCTGGTGTGCCGCGACGGGGACGGCTATTTCACCTACTGCGGCCGCGGAGACGACTGCTTGAAGGTGGGCGGCAAGTGGCTGGCGCCGCAGGAGGTGGAGAGCTGCCTGATGCGTCATCCCGCGGTGGTCGAGTGCGCCGTTGTCGGGGTGGAAAACGCCACGGGCCTGGTGAAGCCGTTGGCCGCCGTGCGGGTGAAGGACGGTTCTACCGAGGAGGCCGGCGGCGACGATGCACTGGAACAGGCCTTGAAAGACCACGTTCTGGACGCTCTCGAGCCCTACAAACATCCCCGCCGGGTGATCCGCCTGGAGGAATTCCCCCGCACGCACCTCGGCAAAATCGACCGCGGCGCCTTGAAAAGACGATTGGAAGAGATTCAGGCCTAGCTAGTTGGAGTGAGTGCATGGGCGAAGGATCTGAGCGATCCGCCTCCGAGGTCGAAGACCGAGGCAGCGGGCGTAGCCCGATGAGGACGGGGTGAGCCCGAAAACATTGGTGTTTTCGGGCGAGGGAGCGCCCAGCCCCCTGAAAGAGAAGCTAGCAGGGTAGCTGAAATGACAGGCCGAAGGCCTTTTTCAGCAACCTGCTAGTCGGAAATGTAACCCTCGCGATAGCGCAGGTCCACGCCGGGCCGCGACACCCGCACCGTCAACCGCTGCCAGCGACCGTCTCCGGGGCCGTCCGGCGGATTGAAGCCGAGCACGTACTGCTCCCGCAGCTCCTGGAGGATCTCCCGCACCGCACCGGCGGTTTCCTCGATGCGGTTGAGGGTGATCACCCGGCCGCCGGAATCGCGCACCATCTTGTGCAGAAGGTTCCACTCGTTGCGATAAGTGTCGGCATTCTTCCAGGAGGAGAAACGGGAGGTTTCCTGCTCCCGCGGATCGGTGCGGATCCAGTAGAGCTGAGCCCGGCTGCGGCGGGCCAGCCAGGCGACGTCCCCGAGGTCGACGGCACTATGGGTGTCCACGCCGTCGGAGAGCAGCAGCAAGACCCGTCGGCCGCGGCGTTCTTCGAGTTCCTTGAGGCCCAGATAAAGGTGGTCCGCTAGGGCAGTGCCGCCCACTGGATCCACCCGCTCGAGTCCTGAGAGCACCCGCTCCGGCGATGGATCGAAGGGCGAGCGGAAGAGCAACCGGTCGGAGAACAGGCGTACCGCCGCCTCGTCGTGTTCGCCGTCGAGGCCCTCGACGAAGGTCGAGGCGCCGGAAACGGCGAAGCGCAGCCGCCGCCCGGCCATGCTGGAACTGGCGTCCACCAGGATGCTGGCGGCGATCTCGACATCGCCGCGGGCGAAGGTGACGATCTCCTGCCGCTCGTTGCCGGCATAGAGGGTGAAGTCCTTCGCCTCCAGGTCGAGCAACCGGCCGCCCTGGCGGCTGGCGGTCACGTACACCGGCCGCAGCTTGGCGTCGATCTCGGAGTTCACCTGGAAGGCCGGAAAGTCCGCTACCGTCTCCGCCACCAGGCGGCCGCGGAGCAGCGCGCGGACCACCAGTTGATGGTCGCGGTTGTCGTCTCCGGCGTGGAACGGAATGCGCCAGGGAGGCGCTGTCTTCTCGGCGACGATCTCGCCGTCGAGCTCCACTTCGACCTGGTCGATGGGGAAGTCGCCGACCAGCTCGATCACCGCCTCGTTGGGGCCAAAGAGCGGCTTGCCGCGGGTTGGCTCCAGGAGGAGTAGGTCGACGCCGCGAGACTGCGCCGCCGCCGGCGGGCTGGTGACGATTCCGAACAGCGCACCGGCCAGTGCCAGCACCGCCATCCCACGGGACGCTCGAAAATCTTGCCTCCGACGGCTGCTCATCGCGCCCCTTGACCGTCGTCGAGGGCGGCGAGGAGGAGCGGCTGGGCATTGCGGGCCGCCGCCGCCAGTGCCTGATCGGCGCCGGCGAAGGCTTCCCGCGGCGGCCGGTCATAGCGCATGCGCGGCGATTCCTTGCGATTCGATGGCTGGACTCCCGCCACCAGCGCCTGCGCCTCCGCGGCGTTGCCCAACCGGTCGTGAACGTGCGCTAGCAGGAGGGCGAGGGCGGCGTCCCGGGGCGCTTCGGCGTGGGCGGCGGTGAGCACCGCCAGGGCGTCCCCGACGCGGTTCTGGGAGAGCAGCAGCCGAGTTTGTTCTTGGCGGGCGAGGGACCAGATCCAGGACTCTTCGGTGCGCCCGTCAATGGCCGCCAAGAGTTCCGCCGCGCGCGATCGGTCGCCGGTGCGCAGCAGGTTGACGGCCAGCCGGAGCCGCCCTTCCCGGTGTTGCGGGTGGCTTTCCACAAGCTCCAGCAGCAGGGAGCGCGCCTGGCCGTAGCTGCCGAAGCGCTCGAAAAGTGCGGCCAGGCCGAGGAGCGCCACCGGATGGCCCGGTTCGAGTTCTCGGGCGCGCTGCAGCAGTCGGCTCCCGCTCGACGGCAGATGGACGTCGATCAACACCCCACCGAGGGCGGCGAGGGAATCCGCCGCCACGGACGCTTCGCCGCCGGCCGCCAGGTAGCGCTCCGTCAGCATCTCCACCATCAGGCGGCTGTGGCTGCCGAGGGAGTAGGCGCGGCGGCCCTGGTAGCGGCGATAGAGCCGCTGGTGAAGGACGATCAGCGGCAACAGGATGGCCGGCTCTTCTTCCGCGAGCTTCTCGGCGGCTAAGCTCTCGCCGCTCGACAGCAGGCCGACGCCGCCGCCGAGGGCGGACGATTCGAACTCGAAAAGCGCCTGGAGGGCGGCCTGAAAATCGCCGCTCGAACCGTCGCTTCCCTCCGCCAGGGCGCCCAAGGCTTGCCGATAGCGCTCGGCGATCTGCCGTGCCTGGCGGCGGTCCCGCCGGCGTCCGGAGCGCCGCTCGCCGGGGCTCTCGCCGCCCGCCGCCAGTCGGGACGGACCACCGGCGGTGGGGTCGAGAGACTCCTGCATGCGCCAGCGCAGATCCGTCCACTGCAGTGAGCGTTCACGCTCCGCGTCGGCCAGCACCAGCACCGGCACTTCCGGGGTCCATGGCCCTCCTTCGCCGAGCGAGAGAGCAATGCGGTAGACGCCGGTTTCAACCGCCGGCACGGTGAAGGCCACCCGGCCCTCCTCGGCCAGCTCCGCCTGGCCGAGGGCCGGTTCGTCTTGCGGTGTGTCGACGGCGACCAGCCGCAAGCCCAGGGACATCCCCGGGGCCAGGTCGGCTGCGCCTTGGAGGCGGGCGGCCGCGCTCTCGTCGGCGGCGAGCACCGGTAAGGCGCTGGGGTTCAGGTCGTCCGTTTTGGCCGGGGCTTCGCCGCCCTGTCGCAGACTCCAGGAGCGGATCGGGATCCAGGCGTCGCGGTCCGGCGGCGTCGGCCAGGTCATGGCGACCGGCGCCGGCGCATCCGCCGCCGGTACCGTCAGGGCGCGGCTCAGCAGTCCGAGGGCTTCCGTCGCCCGGTTGCGCACCAGCACCCGTAGGCGGTACTCGCCGGGCGGCAGGGTCAGCTCGCCGCGCAGCTTGAGGCCGCTCTGCCAAACCGCCTCGCCGATGCGGTCAAGATCGACGGCGAAGGCCTCGGCGAAGTGCCCGGCGACACCTCCGGAGGGGGTCAAGGCGTAGACGTAGATCTCACCGCGCAGGCGGCGGCCCTCGATGTTGCCGGCCAGAAAGGTCGGCCCGTCGATCTCCACCCAGACGGAAACCCGGCCGCCCTGCCGCGGCAGGGCGAGGGTCGCGAGCGCGATCGGCCCGCCGTCGTCGGCGCGCAGCAGGTTGCCGGCGATGACCGGCGAGAAGCCGCGCAGGCCGTGCCCCAGAAGGACCGTCTCCGCTCCGAAGGCGTTGGCGAAGGGCGACAGTTCCTCCGCGCCCGAAAGCTCTGCCGGTGGCGGCTTCGGTGCTGGGGACTGGGCGGCGGCGAGGGCCGGCCACAGCAGGGCTGTGCACGCCAAGATTGTCAAGCGTCCCGGGCGCCGCTGCTGCCGATCGGTCTCCCTCACCGGGAGGGTTCCTTGGCGCCGACGGTCATCTCCAGGTTGACGGTCGAGTCGGTCTGCGCGATGCGGTCGCGAACCCCGAGGGAGATACGGTGCGGACCGCCACGCATCTCCAGGCGCATGGGATAGGCGGCGGCGCCGCTCAGGGCGCTCAATACCTGTTCGTTGGGAATCTGGATCGGTAACTCGATCTCCTGGAAGGGGGAGACCCGGCCCTGGTCGTCGCGTACCGCCACCAGCAGGCTCAGCCGGCCCTGGTGGTTCTCTCCCTGCGGCAGCAGGAGAACCTTCTCGAAGGGGATCTTGACCATCACCGCAACCTCATAACGGTCCTTGCCGGTGGCCTCCGCCTCGCCGGGTTCCAACCGCACGCCGAGGATGTTGTCGGTGATGCCGTGGTGTAAGGCCGACAAGGTGCGATCCTGCAGTTTCTCCATCGCGCCCTTCTCGCGAAAGCCCTGCAGGTGGCGCACGTTGAGGTCGCGTCGGCCTTTGATGCGCACCTCGACTTCGTGGTACGCCTGGTCTTCCTCCCGCGTGGGCGAGTAGCCGAGGGAGTAGAAAGTGGTGACGTCCTCCCGGATGCGTTCCATCAGCGCATCGAGGTTCAGAGTGCGGGTGAAAGCCAGGCCGCCGGTCTCGTCCGCCAATCGCATCAGCGAGCTTTCGAGGCTCATCTGCTCCAGTGCCTGCACGGTGCGCGAGTAAGCGCCGGAGCCGTCCGTCGTGCCGCTACCTTGGAACTCGGCGGACAGGCCCGAGGCGGCGGAGCGAGCGCCGGGAGTGATGGGGTAGAACGCCACCCGGTGGGCTGCCGCCTCCTCGACCAGATCATCGATATGGCTGGTGGCGTCGAAATCGAGCGAGCCGAGGGAGGTGAGTTCGCTGAGCATCGAGTTCTGGTCATACTGGACCGCCCAGCTTTCGAACTTGCCCCGCCACGCCTCCACCAGGGGGTCCGCCGGTTGGGTGGGCAGGCCGTCGCTCAGGAACAGCAAGGCCTTGCGCCCGGGGAGGCTCGCCAGGGTGCGCACGAAACTCCCCAGGTGTTCGATGGTGCGGCGGGTTTGGGCGTTGCGCTGCTCGGCGACCAGGCGGATCCGCCGGGCGAGCTGTTCGGCGTTGCGCACGGCGGAGTCGAAGAAAGGGTTGGCCAGGCCATTGGCGACTGGGGTTTCGAGTGCCGCGCGCTGGATTTCGCGCTGCAGGAGGTGGTAGTCGTTCATCACCCGCGAATAGCCGCCGACCCGGCCGTCGAGGGCGTCGATGGCGCCGTGCAGGTCGGCGACGTCGGAGGTGAAGGGCGCCAGGGTGTTCAGCTCGCTGCCGAGGCTCACCATCATCGCCCGGTCTTCGGGCCTCCACTGCTCATCGAGGGTGGTGCGCAGGCGGCCGAAGAGTTGGTTGCGGTTGCGCGGGTCGATGTTGTTTTCGTCGACGAAAATGACGAGCTGAAGCTGGCGGGTGTCCGGCTCGCGGGCATACCCACCCTCTTCGTACCCTTCCGGACCCGTCTCCGACTGGCGCACCTGCCGCTGCTCGACGGCCAGGAAGTTGGTCAGTGCCACCGGCTCGCCGTCCTCCAGCACTTCGAAGTCTTCGCGTTCGAGGCCCGTCACGGTCTCGCCCTGGCGATCGGTGACCATCACCTCGAGGTTGATCACGCGGACGTCGACGGTGTCGAGAAACAGGTCTGCATGTTGTTGCGCGACGGCCGGGAAACCGCTGACCAAGACCAACGTGAGGGCGGAAAGCAGGACGAATCGATTCATGGGGTGCCTCCTGGAGAGTTCGTCGATGAACACCAGTATGTACCGACTTCCTGGACAAGCCAACTTCCGTTAACGGGGCTGTAACTTCGTATAAAAAGAAAACCCCCGACCTTTCGGCCGGGCCGGAAGAACAAATAGAAAAGGCCCCGGTCGAAAGACCGGGGCCTCGATCGCGCTGACTAGGACCTAGATCCTAGAAGCGGAAACCGACCGAGAACCGGAAGGTCCGCGGCGTCTGGAAGTCGTTCTCGTTCAGCGGCTGGCCGAAGTTGGAATTCCGGCGGAAGTTGACACCCTCGACGGGGGTCTCCGTGAACGGGTTGAACGACTCCAGGACGGTCACACCCTCGTTGTTGTCGAGACCGTTGGGATCGATCACTCCATCTTCGTTGAAGATGTTGAGAACCTCCGGCTGCAGGAAGATCTCGACACCGCGCCCGAAGGCGTTGAAGGTAAAGGAGTAATTGAGCGCCAGGTCCGTCCGGGTGATGTCGTCCGTCCGGAAGGCGTCCCGATCGCTGAAGTAGTACGACCGCGACGTCGGCGGCGTCTGGTAGCCCGGGTTGTTGACGAACGGCGAGGGGTTGATGTTCGCGTTCGCCGCGTAGGGCTGACCCGAGAAGAAGTTGAACAGAATCGTACCGTTCAGCTTGTGGTACTGGCTGTTCAGGATGTCGTAGGACGCCCAGGTGCGGATCTTGTGACGCTGATCCGTGCGCAGGTCGCCGTCCGGGTAGTTCCAGCGCGCCTCGGAGTACTCCGGGTAGTTGCGGGTACCGCCGGGGACGGGGCCGGAACGGCCGGTCTCACCGTCGATGTTGCCCGAGGTGTTCGACAACGAGTAGTTGCCGGCCAGGGTGAAGCGGTCCGTGAAGCGATAGCGGAACTGCGTGTGCAGGCCGATGTACTCGCGGTCACGCTCCTCCGAGCCGAAGTTGCCGATGAAGGTCAGATCGGCAGGACCGGACGAAGTCTGGACGGTGCCGTTCTGAAGCTCGGTGCTCTGGCCGTAGAAGTCCTTCCACTCGCGGAAGACGACGTCGGCCCGGAACAGGCCCTTCGAGCCGAGGCGCTTCGTCGCGCCGACGGTGAGCTCGTCCGTGGAGGGCGACTTGAAGGTGCCGCGCACCTGGGTGGTGGCGCCCGGAATGCCCAGCTGGCTCAGCAGGTCGAAGATCGGCGCGTTCTCGTTGATCAGGCTGAGATCGAACACACCGCCCTGGGACACATACCAGTCGAAGACCTCCTGCAAAACCTCCGGAGAGGTCAGACAGTTGACGTTCGGGACGCAGTTGACGTTCAGCGCCGGGCCTTCGTAGTCGAACCGGTAGTTACCGATGGCGCCGCCGTTGGAGGAGCCGTCGGCGATGTTGCCGGTACCGACCAAAGCCGCAACGTAGGTGCCGTAGCTGGCGTTGATCACCAGGTCGCCGTCGCCCTTGACGTCATAGGACATACCCAAGCGAGGGCTGACCTTGTCGTCGTTCGCCACCGTCGCGCCGGCGCTGTTGGTGCCGTCGTTCTCGTCGTAACGCAGACCGATGTTGAAGCTCCACTTGTCGTTGAGCTGCCACGAGTCGTTGACGAACAGCGAGTTGGTCTTGAACTCCGTCGGCTGCGCCAGATCCGCGTTGAACACCGCGAACCAGCGAATCCACGGCTGGGAGGAAGCGTCCGGATCGAAGATTGGGAACGGGCTGCCGAACTGGTTGTCCAGCACGATGTTGCCGGCGCCATCGCGGACGATGTCCGAGGCGTAGACGGTGAAGTCGCTGCCGGTCTGGTGGTTGACCGAGAAAATGCTGTCCTGGAAGGTGTCGTAGCCGACCTTGAGGTCGTGCGTACCGGCACCCTCGGTGGTCAAGAAGTACGACGCGTTGAACAGCGTGTTCTCGTTGTTCCGGGACTGATCCTCGCAGGAGCCGCAGAAGGTCGGCGCCCAGTAGCGGAAGCCCTCACCGCGGGTGCGGATCAGGGTGCCCTCGATCAGGTCCGGCACACCGCCGGAGCCCACACCGATCAAGAACTCGCGCTCCGAGTACTGGCCCTCGACGAAGAAATTCGAGGTCAGAATGCCGGTGTAGTTGAGCGACTGGATCTCCTGCGGATCCTCGCGCATGGCGTTCACGCTGCGCAGGTCGAGGATGACGCCGAAGTCCGTGTTGGTGTTGACCTCGTCGATCTCCAGGTACGAACCGATCACGCTGTGGCTCGGGTGCGGAGTGATCGTCAGCTTACCCTCGAGACGGGTCTCGGTCTGGGTGCGGCCGTAGGAGATGTTGGTGAGGTCGGTGGTGGCCGAGTCGCTGGTCTCGAGATCGCGACCGGCGGCGAAGAACCACAGGTGGTCCTTCCACAGGAAGCCGCCGAGGGTGGCCTCGTAGCTCTGACTGATGTCGTCCACCCGCTCCGGCGACAAATCGTTCGAACTCTGCCAGTCGTCGTTGGTGAAGTTCACCCGGAAGGAGCCCTCGAACTCGTTACCACCGGACTTGGTGATCGAGTTCACCACGCCGCCGGTGAAGCGGCCGTACTCGGCCGAAATGCCGGAGGTTGCGACGGTGGTCTCCTGAATGGCGTCCTCGATGAAGAGCGGCAGGATCGAGCCGCGGACGTTCTCGTTGATGACAACGCCGTTGATCAGCCACAGGTTTTCGAAGGTCATCGCGCCGGAAATGGAGGGTGCGCTGCTCGGACCGGAGTTCGCCACGCCCGGCGCCAGATTCACAGCGGAACCGAGGGTACGGGAGACGGGCAGGTTCTCCAACTCGTCGAGGGTGATGTTCGAAGCGCCGGTGCGGCCCTCGGAGATCGCCGCCTGGGCGGCCGTCACGACGATTTCCTCGTTCACTGCGCCGAGCTCCATCTCGATATTCGAGAGGGTGGCGTTGGCGGCGGAGATCTTCGCTTCCTGGGTGACGCTCTTAAAGCCTTCGAGCTCGTAGGTGACCTGGTAGTCGCCCGGGGGCAGGAAGGCGACTTTGTAGTCGCCGTTCACGCCGGTGGTGGTGACTCGCGTTCCCTGAAGGTTCGGCGAAGTCGCCGTGATGGTCACGCCCGGAAGGCCAGCGCCATCCTGGTCAGTGATACGGCCGGACAGGGTGCCTGTGGGGTTCTGGGCCAGCACAGGCATGGCCGTCAGCAAGACGAGCACGCTCACAAAGATGAGCCGTACCGTCCAGTTGCCAGTCGTCCTCATACGATTGACTCCTTTCAAGTGCTCCCTTCCGCGGGAAGCAGCGTTTAACAACTCATACCCGAAACCTGAGGGCCTCGGGCAGAACTCCAAAGCAGAAAGATCCGTTCGTTTTCTAGCGAAACTTGCGGACTCTCCTCGATCACTTTCGAGGACCTCAAGGCTGCAAGCCATAGGCCATTGGCCTCGAAGAGCGGAAGAGGGAGTTAAATCATTCTCCCTCAGTACTTTAGACTCGAATTGGCGTAGGTCGAGTGTGTTTTGTCGAGATGTGCGCTTAAGTCTTTTTCTTCGTGACGTTTAGGCGTCTCTCAACCGAATCTGTTCCGCCGCCTTCATCCAAGAGATTGAATTCAACGTTTTGGATCCAATGGGGTCGCACGACCCGTACCAAATCCTCCATATACATCGATGATCCCCTCATTCTACACCGGAGAAATCGCCGTGGATCAACTGGCGGTCGAAGATCCGGTGACGGTGGGTCCTTTCGGTGCGAGGATGGAGGCCAACTCCCGATACCGATGCGGGCACGATGGTCGGTGGGTTGCACCTTCTTGAGCACGAACGCAAGTGGGTGGCACCTTCCAAACGCAAGTGGGTGGCACCTTCTGGTTTTGGGGATGCCGTGCTCCTGCTACGATCTGTCCCCGCCATGGCCGCCCTGTTTTTCTTCCGCCGCGCCGCGGTTCCGGTGACGATCGTCTCAGCCGCTTTCTGGGCCTGTGCTCCGGCACCCGTTCCCGGGCCGGCGGCGGACTCTTCGCCTTCTTGGGTGCGCGATGTCGCCACCGCCACGGGCCTCGACTTCGTCCACTTCAACGGCATGTCCGGGGAGTTGTTCTTGGCCGAGATCACCTGCGGTGGCGTCGCCCTGGCGGACTTCGACGGCGATGGCGACCTCGACGTGTACTTCCCGCAGGGCGCAATGGTGGGGGAGGGGCTGACTTTGGAGCGGGCCTCGGCGCCGCCGTCCGATCCAGGGCCGCCGCGCGATCGACTGTTCGTCAACCGCCTCAACGAAACCGGAGCGCTCTCCTTCGACGACGGGACGGACGGGATGGGCGTCGAGATCGTGGAGTACGGCTGTGGAGTGGCGACCGGCGACTACGACGGCGACGGCCGGATCGACCTCTACCTCGCCAACCTGGGCGAGAACCGGCTGTTGCGGAATCTCGGTGGCGGCGCTTTCGAAGATGTGACCGCCGCCAGCGGGGCCGGCGATGGCCGGTCGAGCGTGACGGCGACCTTCGTCGATCTCGATGCCGATGGCGATCTCGACCTCTTTGTCGGCAACAACGTCGAGTTCGACAACAGCGGCGGCACCGTCTGCCGCAGCCTCTCCGGGGCGCCGGACTACTGCGGCCCCGGCGCCTATCCCTCGCAGCCGGACCGTCTGCTGGAGAATCGCGGCGACGGCACTTTCGAGGACATCACCGCCGGTAGTGGGCTGGCGGGGGTCGCCTTGCCGACGCTCGGGGTGGTCAGTGCCGATCTGAACGGCGACCGCCGGCCGGATCTCTACGTCGCCAACGATGGCCAGGCGAACGGCCTGTGGATCAACGGCGGCGACGGCACCTTGCGGGACGACGCGCTCCTCGCCGGCAGCGCCCTGAACGAGAGCGGTGCCGCCGAGGCGAGCATGGGCGTCGATGCCGGCGACTACGACAACGACGGCGATCTCGACCTCTTCCTGGCCCACCTGATCAAGGAGACCAACACCCTCTACCGCAACGATGGCGCCGGCCGCTTCGAGGACGGAACCCGTGGTGCCGGCCTGGGCGCCAGCAGCTTGCCCTACACCGCCTTCGGTAGCGGCTGGGCGGACTTCGACAACGACGGCTGGCTCGATCTGCTGGTGGTCAACGGCGCGGTGACCTTGGTCCCCGAGCAGGTGGCGGCGGGAGATCCCTTCCCCCTCCACCAGCCGAATCAGTTATTCCGCAACCTCGGGAACGGTCGTTTCGAGGATCTTTCCGCCGCCGCCGGGGAGGACCTTCTGCGGTCCGAGGTGAGCCGCGGCGCCGCCTTTGGCGATCTCGACAACGATGGCGATCCGGACGCGGTGATCGTCAACAACAGCGGCGCCACGCGATTGCTCGAAAACCTCATCGGCCAGGACCGGCGATGGATCGGCTTGCGCATGGTCTTGCCGCTGGCCGGCGACGCGGTACGCGACGCCCTCGGCGCGGAGGTGTACCTGGACTTCGAGGGGAGGCCGGTCGCCATGCGGCGGGTGCACACCGACGGCAGCTACAACGCCGCCCACGATCCGCGGGTGATCTTCGGTTTGGGAGCGGTGGGCGATCCGCCGGACGACGCCATGCGCTACGACCGGATCCGGGTTCGCTGGCCGGACGGCACCGAAGAGACCTTCCCGCCGGCTCCCTTGGGCGAATACTCGACCCTCGTCGCGGGCGCCGGCTCGCCGGTGTCCGCGGTGGAACCTTGATCAGCGCGCGTGGAACTTCGATTCTCGGCGTTGGCCTCCTGTGGCTGGCCGGTTGCGCTCGTTCCCCGAGTGCCCCGGAAGTTGCCGCGCCGTCACCCGCCCTCGGCCTCTACGAAGACGTCACCGAGAAGGTCGGCCTCGATTTTGTTTACGACAACGGCATGACCGGTGACTTCCACATCGCCGAGACGATGGGCGGTGGTGGAGCGTTCCTCGACTACGACGGCGACGGCGATCTCGATCTCTTCCTGGTCCAGGGAGGGGCCCTGCCTAACGGTGCCGGCGCCCGGCCCTCGGACCGTCTGCTGCGCAACGAATGGCTGGAGAGCGGTCGCTTGTACTTCACGGACGTCACCGCCGGCTCCGGCGTCGAGGCTTCGAACGGCTACGGCATGGGGGTGGCGACCGGCGACTTCGATGGCGACGGCCAGCCGGATCTGTACGTCACCAATCTCGGCGCCAACCGGCTGCTCCGCAACCTGGGTGGCGGCCGATTCGCCGACGTCACCTCGCGGGCGGGAGTGGACGACCCGCGCTGGAGCGTGCCGGCGCTGTTCTTCGACTTCGATGGCGACGGTCGCCAGGATCTCTTCGTCGGCAACTATCTGACATACGATGCCGCCACGGCGCCGCGCTGTGCGACCTCCGCCGGCCGGCGGGATTACTGCGGCGCCGGACGGTTTCCGCCGCAGGGTGACCGACTGCTTCGCAACCTCGGCGACGGCACCTTCGAAGACGCCACCGCCGAGGCCGGCCTCGAAATTCCACCGGCACCGGCCCTGGGCGCCTTGGCGGCGGACCTCGACGGTGACGGCCGCCTCGATCTCTACGTCGCCAACGACGCCGAACCGAACCACTTCTGGCGGAACCTTGGCGACGGCACCTTCGAGGAGGCGGCGCTGCTGGCCGGGTTGGCGGTCAACGGCGCCGGCAAGGCAGAGGCGAGCATGGGCATCGCCCCGGGCGACGTGGACGGAGACGGAGAACTGGATTTGCTGCTGACCCACCTGATCGTCGAAACCCACACCCTCTACCGGTCCGAGGGCGGCGGCCGCTACTCCGACGCGACGAATCGTGCGGCCCTGGCTGGACCGAGCCGTTCCCACACGGGCTTCGGGGCGGTGTTCGTCGATCCCGACGAGGACGGCGATCTCGATCTGATGGTCGCCAACGGTGCCGTCCAGAGCCGGGAAGAACTGGTCCAGGCCGGGGACCCTTATCCGCTGCACGAAGTCAACCAGTTGTTCCTACAGGCGGAGGGCCGTTTCGAGGCCTTCGATCTGGAGCCATCGGAAGTCAGCCGTGCCCTGGTCGCCGGCGACGTCGACAACGACGGCGATCTCGACATTCTGGTCACCAACAGTCGAGGTGCCACCCGAATGTTGCTCGACCGAGGTTCGCCCCGCCGCTGGACCGGGGTGCGGCTGGTGGACGGGGAACTGGACCCCCACGGCTCCCGGGTCGAGGGAGCGACGCCGGAGGGCGCTCCCCGGCGCGCCTGGTCGGTGGCCGGCGGTAGCTACCTGGCGGCCCACGATCCCCGCTTGATCCTGCAGGGGGTGGCCGGGGGCCCGGTCCAGGTGACCTGGCCGGACGGTGACGTCGAGCGCTGGAGGGACCTACCCGCCGGCCGCTACAGCACCCTGCGCCGAGGGGGCGGCGAGGCGGTTCCGGCGGGCAACGGTGGCGGCGCCAACGCCGCTGCCGAGGAGGGAATGGCACCGTGACCAAACCATCGGTGGGTCCTATCCTCGCCGCCCTGCTTTCGGCCTGCGCGCTGCTCGGCCTGGCGGCCTGCGGTGGTAGGCCGTCGGCGAAATGGCCGGATCTCCAGCCGACGCCGGACCTCGACCTGAGCGGTGCCGAGGCCGGAGCCCGCGACCAGCTCGAGTCTCAGCGGGCGGAAATCGAAGCCTTGCTGGCGCAGCCGGCGACGGCCGACGCCCAAGCCGAGGCGGCGGAGTCCTTCGGCGCCCTCGGTTTGCTCTATGTCGCCTATGAGTTCCTCGCCGCGGCGGAGGTCTGCCTGGACAATGCCGCCACCCTGCAGCCGGAGGACTACCGCTGGACCTACCTGCGCGGCTATCTGGCGGGGGTGCAGGGACGATTGCCGGAGGCGGTGGCGCGCTACGAAGAGACCCTCGAGCGTGAGGAAGCCTTGTTGCCGGCATGGCTGCGACTGGGCCGGGCGCATCTCGAACTGGGGGAGTCGGCGGCGGCGCGGCGGGCTTTCGAAGAGGCGCTGCGTCTTGCGCCGGAGGTCGCGGCGGCACACGAGGGGTTGGGCCGGGTGGCGGCGGCGGAAGGCGATCCGGCGGCTGCCGTGGAAGCCTTCGAGCGCGCTCTGGCCCTCGAACCCCGGGCGACGGGTGTCTACTACGCCCTCGGGCAGGCGCATCGGGATCTCGGCGATGGAGAGGCCGCCGCGGCCGCTCTGGCCCGCCGCGGCGACGTCGCGACGCGCATTCCGGATCCGCTGATCAGCTCCCTGGCGAATGTCGCCGAGAGCGCCCAGTTCTACCTGATGCAGGGCGCCGAAGCGCTGGAGGACGAGCGCTTCGAGGATGCCGCCGCGGCCTACCGCGAGGCGATCGAGCGCGACCCCGGCCAGCTTGCCGCGGCGCGCGGCCTGGCCTTCGCCCTGGAGGCCCTCGGCGACGCGGAGGGTGCCATCGGAGTGCTCGAAGAGGGTTTGGAGTGGGTTGCGCCGGACGCTCCCGACGATGATCTCGCCGAGGTACTGCGCCTGCTCGGCGGTCTGCACCTTCGTTTGGGGCGCCACAGCGAGGGGATTGAACGACTGCGCGAGTCCCTCGCCCTCAATCCGGATCGCCCCACTCTCCGGGCGGCCTTGGCGAACGCTCTGGCGCGTACCGAACGTTTCGACGAAGCGCTGGTCGAATTCGATCGCCTGGTCGATGAAATGGACGACTCCGACCCGGCGATACCCGCCCTGTGGGAAAAGCGCGGCACTGTCCGGATGGCCCTCGGCCAGCGGCGCGGGGCGCTGGCGGACTTCCGGGCCGCTGCCGCCGCCGAACCGGCGGATTCTGAGCTGCGGCGGCGGCTGGCGGCGGCTCTCGACAGGCTGGGCGATTCGGCCGCCGCGGCCCGCGAGCGCGCCGCAGCGGAGCGCCTGGCCGGCGGCTCCGACGGGGTGGCCCGCTTGCGGGTTGCCGAGAGCCGGGTGCGGGCCGGTCGCTACGAAGAGGCGATCGCCCTCTATCGGGAAACCCTGCGGCAGGATCCGACCCTCCAGCCGGCACGTTTCGGTCTCGCCTCGGTGCTCGGCCACCTCGGGCGTTTCGACCAGGCGGTGGCCGAGTTCGAAGCCTTGCTCGAATCCTCGCCCCGTTCCGGGGTGGCGCACCGCGGACGGGTGGTGTCGCTGCTGTTGGCGGAGCGCTGGGGCGAAGCGCGCCTGGCGCTGCGCGATGCCCTGTCGGCGCTGCCGCGGGATCGCGACCTGGCGCTGACGCAGATTCGCCTCTTGGCGACGGCGCCGGATCCCCGGGTGCGCGACGGCGCTCTGGCCGAGGAGGTGGCCCGCCGCGTGGCGCAGGTCTCCGACTCCGCCTCCAGCCGCGAGGCCCTCGCTCTGGCACTGGCGGAGCAGGGGCTTTTTCCTCCAGCCATCGAACTCCAGCGCAGCTTGTCGGGAGCGCTTGCCGCCGAGCGGCTGGCGGCCTTCGAGGCGGGTCGCGCATGGACCGCCCGCGGGGCGGATGAGATTCTGGTCGACCTACGGTAGGAAATACGGAAGAAACCTAGCCGTCTGCCGGCGCCGCGGCCCGCGGCGCGCAGCAGCTCTCACCGCCTTGGTAGCGGGCGAGGTTCGCCTGCCAGATTTCGATGATCGCCGGGTCGATCGGATCCGGGGCGTTTTCGATCAGGAGTTCTTGCATCGCCACCGCGTCCGCGAAGCGCCCGGCCTCGGCGTAGGCCATGGCCAGGGTCTCCCGGCTCTGCGGAGTGGGAGCGCCTTCGAACAACACCTCCGCCAGTTCCACCGCCCGTGCCCCTTCGCGGATCGCCGGATCCGGGCAGGCGGCGAGGTGGCGGGCCAGCACGTCGATCAGGTCGAGGTTTCCGGGCACCGCCTGGAGGCCTCGTTCGAGGGAGTTCCGGGCCGGCGCGTGCTCGCCGGCGAAGATCAGGGCGGTAACCTGTGCCAAGCGCACCGGAACGTTGTCCGGCGTGTCGTCGAGCAGCAGCTCGTAGGTGCCGGCGGCCTCTTGGTAGCGGCCGGTCTGGCCGAGCAGGGAGGCAAGGCCGTCGAGGGCGATGCGGTGGCTCGGAGACAGGCGGATGGCCTCGCGGTACCGCTCCTCGGCGGTGTCTAGGTTGCCCAGGCGGCGTGCCACCATGGCCAGTCCAAGGTGAGCATCGGCCTGTTGGCGCCGGCTGCCGCCGATCTCGATGACCCGGCGCATGCGCTCCTGGGCGTCCTCGATCCGCCCTTCTTCGAGGTTTTTTTGGGCTTCTTCCAGCAAGCGACCGGAGCGTTCGGTGGCCGTCTGGGCCTTGGCCGGAGGGGCAAACGCCAGCCCCACGGCGAGGGGGAAGGCAAGGCACGCGACTCGCAAGATCAAGCTCTTCATCGCCGGCATCGTAGCAAATGAAGGCTGCTACGATGACCTCTGCAACGAGGAGATAACACCCGATGAATAAACAGCCTACCAATCTGCAATGGAACCTTCTGCTGGCGGCCTTCTTGGTGGTGGCCGGCAGCCTTTCCGGTCAGCAACCCACCGCGGCGCAGGGCACCTCCGCCGCGGAGTCTCCCGGTGGCGAAGGCGCTGAGGAAGTCTTCTTCGAGACTCTCGATGTCAATCTGGTCAACCTCGACGTCTACGTGACCGACAAGGCGGGCAATCCGGTGACCGACTTGACGGTGGAAGACTTCGAAGTGTTCGAAGACGGTCGGCGGCAGAAGATCTCGAACTTTTCGGCGGTTGCCGGCGGCCGGCGGCTCGGTTCTTCGTCCGCCGCGGTGCCGTCGCTCCCGGTACCCGGGGAGGAGGCTCCTCGACCCATCGCCGTGCCCGACACGGTTCCCGAAGACGAGCGTTTGCGGCTGATCCTCTACTTCGACAATGTCTTCTTGAAGCCCTTCGACCGCAACAAGGTCACCCTGGAAGCGCGCTCCTTCCTCGATGGCTTTCTGGGGCCCGAGGACCGGGCTTTGGTGGCAACCTTCGAGCGTCGGCTCATCATCCGCCAGCCGTTCACCGCGGACCGCGCCACCCTCGACAACGCTCTGCTGGGCCTCGAGAAACTCTCCGGCTTCGCGGTGCAGGCGGAGCAGGAGCGCCGGCAGGTGATCCAGCAGATCGAGGCCACGCAGCTGCTCGAAGACGCCGAGCCGCTGGTTGAGGCTTATGCCCGGCAGCGATACCACGCGCTGCAAAATAGCGTCAATGGCTTGAGAGACCTCATCAGCTCGTTGGGCGGCCTGCCCGGACGCAAGGCGGTGCTCTACGTCAGCAACGGCATCCCGATGACCGCCGGAGAGGATCTCTACCGTCTGCTCGACCTCGAATTCGGTCAGGGCGAAGGGGTGGGCGGCCAGCTGCGAGCGATGCGCTTCAACGCCCGCAGTCAGTTCCGTGAGCTGATCGCCCACGCCAACGCCAACCGGGTGACCTTCTACACCCTCCAGGCGTCGGGCCTGGTAGGCCGGTCGTCCGCCTCGGCGGCCAGCCGCGGCAGCTCCCGCGGCGGTTCCCAGGTCGAGCTCGACTTCATCGAGCAGTCGAACACCACCGAGCCCCTCCAGATGATGGCCGAGGACACCGGCGGCCAGTCCCTGTTCAACACCAACAATCTCAAGCTCGCCTTCGAGCGCATGGCGACGGACTTCAACGATCACTACAGCCTGGGCTATGCGCCGGCTCACAGCGGCGACGGCCGCTACCACAAGATCAAAGTCAAGGTGAAGCGCAAGGGAGTCAAGGTACGTCACCGGGCTGGCTATCGCGACAAGACCCTGGAGAGCCGTCTCAACGAGGGCATCCTCGCCTCGCTGCTGCACGGCGTCTCGACCAACCCCCTCGGCCTGCGCCTGGACGTCCTGACCCCCCAGCCGCGCGAAGACCGCTACTTCCTGGTGCCGGTGGAGGTACACATTCCCCTGGCACAGCTCGCCATGGTGCCGCAGCAGGGCGCCCGCCACGCTCGGCTGCGGGTTGCCGTGTCGGTGATCAACAGCGATGGCGACACCTCGGTCCCGGAACAAACGGTGGTTCCGGTGACGGTGCCGGATGCCGACTGGGAGACGGCGCAGCGGCAAAACTTCGTTTATGAAGCTCAGCTCTTGATGCGCCGCGGCACCCACGAGGTGGCCATCGGGCTGCGTGACGAGCTGGCCGGCGAGTCCTCCTTCGTGCGGCGAAGCGTGAGCGTAGGCCGGTGAGGTGTGCCCGGCGGAACGCTCACTAGCGAGGTCTTCGGTCGGAGACCGGGAACCTTTCGCGGACCCGCGAGTTGTAGGGAGCGAAGGAGGGCGCGAGCGCGACCCTTCGGCTCTCACAGTGACAAGGTTGGAGGAATGAGCATGACCAAGAAAGTCCTGGTGTATCTGGTGATGGTATTCGCCGTGGCGGGTTTCGTGTGGGCGGCGCAGGGTGGCGAAGACGGGGAAGTCGAAAAGCGGGTGCGGGTGCACAAGATCGTGGCCGACTGCGATGGAGAGGATTGCACCGAACACGCGGTGGTGAGCCACAGTGGACGGCACGCGATCTTCATCGGTGAGGATGGCGAGGCCACCGTCGTCGGGGACGGCCCGATGGTTTGGTCCGGTGGTGGTGGTGGATTTCTCGGCGTGGGGTTGACCGAACTCACGCCGGAACTGCGGGAGCACTTCGGTCTGTCGGCGGATGCCGGCGTGATGGTCTCCAAGGTGGTCGCCGGCGGTCCCGCCGACAATGCCGGCATCGAGGTTGGGGACATCATCACCGCCCTCGACGGCGCGGCGGTGAAGTCCGGTGGATCGCTGGCGATGCGGGTGCGAAAGCTCGACGAGAACGAAACCGCCGCGGTCGAGCTGTGGCGTGACGGTCGCTTGCAGACGGCCTCGGTGCAGGTCGAGGAGCGGGTCGCCCCGCGCGCCCACCGCATGGCTTTCCGCTGTGACGACGGCGACTGCGAGTCCCTCCTCTCCGGCGACGCCAACGCCCTCTTCCTGCACTGCGACGGAGGCGATTGCGGCTCCGTCGAGAAGCGGGTGGTGCGGATCGAGTGCGACGGCGACGACTGCGCACCGGGCGACATGAACTTCGACTTCGACTTCAACTGCGGCGAGGAGAACTGCCAAGTGCAGGTCATGTGCGACGGTGAGGACTGCAACTGCACCGTCAACGGCGAATCCGCCGACTGCGCCGCCTTCGGCCATTGACCCGCCATCCGGTGCCACCCGAAGGTCCGTAGGCCACCGACCGGTGCTACGCGCCTGTCGGTCGTCGGCATGGAAGGTGGCTCCGATTCCCCCGAACTGAAGGCGAACGCACCGACTCGCCCTTCGCCGCAGTCAGGGAGGGTTCGCTCTGCCTTCGGACTCTCCGAGTTTCACCTGGAAGAAAATATGCTCCTCCCGCCGTGACGGGAGGAGCATCTGTTTTGTTGGGGAGCCCTGCGCTCCACTGGAGCCGGGTCAAATAGCTGCTAGCCCGTGCCGGGGCGAGCGTCCAATCGAAAGTCCTACGGTGCGAGCTGGATCGTCACTCGGGCCGAGGGGTTGAGCCAAGTGAACTCGCTCGGTTCCAAATCACCGATGCCGGTGATGCCGTTATTGATGTAGATGAATCCTTCGGCACCGGCGGTCGCTCGCACTCCACCGGAGCCGCAGGGAGGTCCCGGGATGAAAGCGCAAAGTTCGTTGTTCTCTTCGCTGCCGGCATCGTAGGCCGGCACCAAGTGCGTCTCGCGCATGCGACGGAAGGGCGTTTCGACGGAGTTCAATCCGAAGAACGCGTCATTGGTCTGGATCAACATACCCACGGCGCTGATGCGATCATAGGGGAAACGCGCGTCCACCAGCACCGTCACGGATTCGCCCGGCGGCACCGGTCCAGCTGCCACGCCAGTGTCGAAGACTTCCGGTACGGTTTCGAGAAGGTCCCTCAGCGGTGCAGGATTTCCGTCTTCCGCCAGAATCGCAAGCTCTGCCAGGGCGGGCTCGCCGGCCTGGAACACCCGAACATCGGCGCTGTGTGCAACCACCAACGGAGGGCTGAAGATCTGTGCCTTGGTTATGTTGGTGATGGTGACCTTGTAGGTAGCGCCGGGCTGCGAGAAGGCCGGCGCGGCGAAGAGCGAAAGGGCCAGCAGGAGCGAGAGGGTGAAAGCAAGGCGAGTTCTCATGGTCGGTCTCCGTAGGATGACGGTTAACGCGGAATGCGCAGAGTTAAGGGTGATGCGAAGAGGCTTGACAATCCCTTCGACAGGCAGACCCTCTCGAACCCGCTTCACGCAGCCCTCACGCAATTCTCACGCTTTTCTCACAGTGTGTCGGTTGGGGCTGTCCGTTGCGTTTTTCTTCAGGGGTGGGTGGGGAGTTCGAAGCGGAAGGTTGATCCGCGGCCCTCTTGGCTCTGCACTTGGATGGGACCGTCGTGGAGGTCGAGGATGCGCTTTGCGATGGCGAGGCCGAGGCCGGTGCCGTCGCGAGATCCGGCCGGATTGTTGTCGCCGCGGTAGAAACGATCGAAGACGCGGGGCAGGTCACCCTGCGGGATGCCGCGGCCGGTGTCGACCACCCGCACCGCGACCCGACCGTCGCGTTCGTCGAGGGCGACGTGGATGCGGCCGCCGTCCGGGGTATAGCGCAATGCGTTTTGCAGCAGGTTCTCCAATACCCTTTCGATCAGCCGGAGATCGGCTTCGACGAAGGGTAGATCCCAGGGCAGGGCGGAGGTGATCTCGATGTTCCGCTGGCGAGCTTCGATCTCGAACTTCTGCACGATGTCCTGGACCAGTTCCGGCAGCGAGAAGCGCTCCCGGTTGAGATGGGTTTCACCGGAATCGAGGCGCGAGAGTTCAAAGAGGTCGTCGATCAACTTTCCGAGGCGCTCGCTTTGGGCAAGGGCGATTTGCAGGTATTCCCGTCGGTCCGCCGCGGAGATCGTAGCTTCCTTGAGCAATAGGGTCTCGAGGAATCCCCGCAGCGACGCCAAGGGGGTGCGCAGGTCGTGAGACACCCCCACCACCAACTCCCGCCGCAGTCGATCCGCCGCCTCCAGTTCGTACATCTGGCGCGCCAGGCGTTCGGCCATCTGCTGAAAGGTGCCGTCAAGACGGTCGATTTCGTCTCCACTTCGACGGACGAGATCCGCTCCGTCCTGTAGTTCCTCGGCAGCGAAGGTGCGCATCCGCCGGTCGAGACGCCGCAGCCGGCGGGTGAGCAATCGGAACGCGAGCAGGCCCGCCGCGATGGCCGCGATGAGGGCACCGAGAACGCCCCACAATCCGAGTCGCAGAATGTAGCTGTCGGCGAGGAGGGTCGCCACGGAGTCGTAGCGCTCACCGCCCAGCACCACGTACAGGTAGCCGAGAAGCTCGCCCTCGTCCTCTACCGGTGCTGCCGAGAACACCTTGCCCCGCTCCGGGTGGCGCGGGTCGTCACCGCGGATCGGCAGGGGCACATCGCCCGCTAGGAGCCTGTGCACCGGAGCGAGGTCGACCGCTTGACGCACCACCTTGCCCGGCGGCGCGTCATACCCGACGATGCG
Source organism: Acidobacteriota bacterium (assembly GCA_039030395.1). Lineage (NCBI taxonomy): Bacteria > Pseudomonadati > Acidobacteriota > Acidobacteriota bacterium. Next base: position 372,600 of record JBCCEF010000001.1, on the reverse strand, counting down.
ACCCCCCGGATCGAGTAGGTAGACCTCGATGCGCGGGTTGATCACCATCAACATGTGGAAGATGTGCTTCAGCCCTTCCTCGCGCAAGCGGCCCTCGGCGACTAGCTCCGAGTCCTTCACCAGGTGGGCGGCGAGGTCGCGATTGAGGCGCTGCGAAACCTCGGCCAGGTAGAGGCGCAGGCTGAAGAAGGCCGCCGTTGCCCCGGTGGCACCGCCGACGACCAGCAGGAGGAGAAAGACGCCGGCGATCTTGCCGTAGAGGGTGCGGCTCATGATCGTGCCTCCACGACGTTCTCGGCTCCCTCTTCGCGATCGGCCAGTTCCGAGGCCTCGACAAAGCGATAGCCCACCCCCCAGACGGTCTGCACGTAGAGCGGCCGGGCTGGATCGCGTTCGATTTTGGATCGCAGGCGATTGATGTGTGAGTTGACGGTGTGCTCGTAGCCGTCGTGGCCGTAGCCCCATACCTGATCGAGCAGCTCCGGCCGGGTGTAGACGCGGCCCGGATGCTGCGCGAAGTGGACGAGCAGATCGAATTCTCGGGCGGTGAGATGTACCGCCTTGCCACCTACGGTGACTCGTCGCCGGCTCGGTTCGATCGCCAGATCTCCCATCTCCAAACGCTCGGTTTTGAATTCCGATGGCACCGACAGCGCGTCGAGGCGGCGGAAGAGAGCTTTGACCCGAGCGATGAGTTCGCGGATGGAGAAGGGCTTGGTCAGGTAGTCATCCGCCCCCATTTCGAGACCGAGAACCCGGTCCACTTCGCCGGAGCGGGCGGTCAGCATCAAGATGGGTGTGTAAGCGGCGCCGTCGGCCCGCAGGCGGCGACAGATCTCCAGGCCGTCCACGCCGGGCAGCATGAGGTCTAGAATCACCAGATGATAGGCGCCCGTCGTCGCTTCCCGCAGACCCCGCAGGCCGTCTGGAGCGACCGTTACCTCGCAGCCAAGATCCACTAGGTGCATCTCCGCCAGACGGGCGATCTCCGGTTCGTCTTCGATCACGAGCACTCGTTTGTCCATCACGGTCCTTGGCCTCCCGTAGGGGAGTCTAGCGGGCGCATCTCACGAAAGGATCACGAAGGAATGAAGGGCTGGTCGAGAACGGCGGTGGTCTTCGGGGATAGGATCTAGGGGTGATGATCCTGCCGTTGTTGTTGAGCTTGTTGCTGCCGGTGGAGTCTACGGCGACGCTGCCGGAGCAGGCGCCGCCGAAGAGTTGTGTGATTCTCCTCCACGGCCTGGCGCGGACCGCCGGTTCCATGGAAACCATGGCCGCCGGCTTGGTCAAGGGGGGCCACGCGGTGGTCAATGTGGACTATCCGTCGCGCGATGCCGAGATTGCCCCGCTTGCGGCGGCGGCGATCACCGGAGGTGTGAAGCGGTGTGAGGCGCATGCTCCGGAAGTGCCGATCGACTTCGTGACTCATTCCCTGGGCGGCATTCTGGTGCGTTTCTATCTGACGCAGGACGACATCCCGCGGCTCGGCCGGGTCGTGATGCTGGCGCCGCCCAACCAGGGTAGCGAGGTGGTGGACAACCTGCGGGACGTGCCGGGATTCGAGCTGATCAACGGCCCGGCGGGCCTCCAGTTGGGAACCGGGGAGGACAGCGTGCCGCGGCAACTCGGTCCGGTGGCATTCACTCTCGGCGTGATCGCCGGCAGCGAGACCTTCAACCCCATTCTCTCGCAATGGCTTCCCAATCCGGATGACGGCAAGGTCTCCGTCGAGAGCACCAAGGTCGAGGGCATGAGCGACTTCCTGATCGTCGCAGCGTCCCACCCGTTCATCATGGGCGATGACGAGGTGATCTCTCAGGTGCTCTATTTTCTGGAGAAGGGTGTGTTCCGGCGGGAGTCCGAGTCGCTAGAGGCCCAGGGGTTCTAGGGCGTCCCTCGGCGGCATACTGACGTTCGGGTGGCACCTTCAAGAGGGCAGGAGGATGGGTGGATGAGCGCCGCGATGGTGATTCCCGAAGACGAGCTGGAGTTCCGGTTTTCGCGCAGTTCGGGCCCTGGTGGCCAGAACGTGAACAAGGTGGAGAGCCGGGTGGAGGTGATGTGGGATGTGGCATCGACCTCTGCTCTGGACGAGGACCAGCGGGTGCTGCTCATGGAGCGGCTCGCTACCCGCATCACCAAGGCGGGGATTCTGCGGGTGGTCTCTCAGAAGCACCGCACTCAGGCCGCCAATCGCGATGCCGCCCGTCTCAAGCTCGAGGAACTGGTCGCCGGAGCGTTGGTGCGCCGGCCTCGGCGCAAGCGGGTGCGGGTGTCGAAGGCGGCCAAGCGGCGACGTCTCGAGAACAAACGCCGGCGCAGTCAGATCAAGAGGAGTAGGGGGCGGGTCGACGACCACTGAGGCGGTCCGACGGCGACCCGGTGCGGTCCGGCCGGCCCCGCGAGCCGTTTCTAGGGCGGCGAGGCTAGGTCGATTTCTTTTAATCGCTCCAGTTCCAGGGACAGCCGATCGGCTGCTTCTCGATGCTCGGTCAGGCGGTTGCGCAGGGTGGCGAGGTTGGCTTCGAGCTGCTCGACGGTCTGGTCCAGTCGCTGGTTTTCTTCCAGCTTTTCGCCGAGTCGGTTCTCGTACTCGGCCAGTTCGACCATCAGGTCGGTCAGTTCACCGTGCAGCCGGCTGATCCGCTCCCGCCGCTCCGTCAAACTGCGCCGCAGGCGCTGGATGCGCTGCCGGTCGCTGAGCATCTGCTGGGCCTGCCGCCCGTAGGGCGTTTCCGGCTGGGCGGCCAGTTGCTCCAGCAGTTGCCGGCTGCGCGCCGGGTCGTGGGCCGGACCGCTGGGCATGTCGTAGATCAGCGCCAGCCGGAACAGGGCGCGATTCCGCTCCGCCCCGGCCGGCAGGTCGGCGAGGGTGGACTCGTAGGCGGTAACCGCCGCCGACAGGTCGCCCTGCTCGAAGAGGTCGTCCGGGGTCGGGGCCAGGGTGCAGCCGGCGAGGGCCAGCGCGAAGGCGAGGAGCAGCACGCTGAGTCGAGTGCTCATCCCGCTCTCCGAGCCGCCATCGGCCGCAAACCCAGGGAGGCGACGCCGTCCCGCGCCGGGTGCAGCAGCAGATGGAAGACGCTGCCCGGCGGCCGTCGGTCGTTCTCCGGCCCGTCGGACACCCAGATCGCTCCCCGGTGCGCCGCGACCACTTCCCGGCAGATCGCCAGGCCGAGGCCGACGCCGGTGCCGGATCCGGCGCGGCGGTTGGCCTGATGGAACTTCTCGAAGATGGCGACCTTGTGTTCGTCCGGTACCCCCGGTCCCTGGTCGCCAAAGGTGAGGTGGATCCACTCGCCGTCTTCCGGCGTTTCGGTGAGCGTCCGGTCCCAGGCCGCCGGCAGGTGGTCCGGCGTCCGGTCGGTGGCCGTCGCGCGGATCACCACGGTGCTGCCGCGGGGGGAGAATTTGATGGCGTTTTCGAGCAGGTTTTCGAACACCTGGTAGAGACGGTCCCCGTCGCACTGGGCGATGAGCGGCCGCGGGCCGAGATCGAGATCGAAGGTGATGTCGCGCTCCCGGGCGGGACCTTCGAATTGGTCGACGGCGAGGTACAGCAGGTCCGTCAGGTCCCGGGCCTTGAGGTCGTACTGGACGATGCCCGTTTCGAGAGTCGACAGATCGAGCAGCTTGACGATCATGCCGGAAAGGCGCCGGCCGCTCTGCAGGTTGAGTTCGACCAGCCGCCGCTGCCGAGGGGTCAACTCACCGGGCAGGCCGTCGAGCAGGAGCTGGTTGGTCTCCTGCATCGCCACCAGGGGGGTCTTGAGTTCGTGCGAGACCCGCGACAGAAACTCTTTCTTGAGCTGATCGAGCTGCGACAGGGCCGACACCATGCGGTTGAAGTCCGTCGCCAGGTCGGCGAACTCGTCGTCTTCGTCCACTTCGAGACGCACCGAAAGGCGGCCGCCGCGCACCTTGCGAGTGACCTCCCCGAGGCGCTTCAAGGGCTCGTTGATGGCGCGGACGGTACCCAGCAGGACGATCAGCGAAAGGACCAGCGAAATTCCCAACACTGTCCAGGACACCCGCTGTGCCCGCAGACTGGCCGCCACATAGAGCCGTGACTCCTCGTTGATAGCGTACTGGGTGATGTCCTTGACCGCCTGGGCGGCCGCCTGCAGGGCGCCGATCTGCTGCAGGTACTCGTCCTGGAGCTCGGCTTGCCGGGGCGGCGGCAGGTCGAGCAGGCCTTCCGGACGGCCCTGGTCGCTGGCGAGCGGGAAGGCACTCCACAGGCGGACTAGACTCTCCACCCGCTCGGTGACGTCGGCCGATGCCGGGGTGCGGCCTTTGAGGTCCGCCAGGCGCTCGTCGACACCGACCGCCGCCAGCTTGAGGTTCTCGCCATAGCGGGGATCCTGTACGGCGAGCATGCCCCGCAGCAGCTCCTCCATCCGTTCGAGGTGGCGGATGGTCTCGAGGGAGTCGATGGCGACCTGAAAGTAGTCCGAGGACACCCGGTCGCTCTTGCCGGCAAGGCGCCGCCCGAAAGACACCTGGTAGATCAGCGCGACGCCCAGCAGCAGGATCAGGAGCCCTGAGCCGGTGGCGACTTTGCTCGCGATCCGCACGGCGTATCTACCTCTTGGAACCGAAGGCCCGCAGCTTGTTGCGGATGGTCTTGACGTCGAGGCCGAGGCGGCGCGCGGCTTCGGCCTTGTTGTTGCCGGCGCGCTTCAAGGTTTCGGTGATCAGGATCTCTTCTGCCTCGGCGAAGGTCACCTCCCGGGGCAACACGATCTCTTCGCCGCGGTCGGCATTGGGGTCCTGGATGTGCGGCGGCAAGTGGGGCGGCTCCACCCATCCCTCGCGGGCGAGGATCACGCCTCGCTCCACCACGTTGCGCAGTTCCCGCACGTTGCCCGGCCAGGAGTAGGCATCGAGCAGTTCGCCCGCTGCCTCGCCGATCCCTTGCACCGCGATGCCGTACTTGTCGTTGAAGCGGCGGATGAAGCTCTGGGCGAGGAGCGGTATGTCCTCCCGTCGCTGCCGCAGCGGCGGCAGGAACAGGGTGAATACGTTGAGGCGGTAGTAGAGATCTTGCCGCAGCAGACCGTCGCGCACAGCCTGCTCCGGCTCCCGGTTGGTGGCCGCCAGCAGGCGCACGTCGAAGGCGAATTCCTTGCTCGCCGCCAGGCGCCGCACCCGGCCGTCTTCCAGTACGCGCAGGAGCTTGGGCTGTAGGTTGATCGGCATCTCGGCGATCTCGTCGAGGAACAGGGGTCCCCGGTGGGCCATCTCGAAACAGCCGGGGCGCGCCGAGGCGGCGCCGGTGAAGGCGCCCTTTTCGTGGCCGAAGAGTTCGCTCTCGGTCAGCCCTTCGGGAATGGCGGCGCTATTGAGGGCGATGAACGGTCCCTCCCGGCGGGTACTCAAGCTGTGCAACGTCCGAGCCACCAGCTCTTTGCCGGTGCCGCTCTCGCCGGTGATGATCGCCGCCGCGTCGCTTTTGGCCAACACCCGGATGAGGTCAAAGAGTTCCCGCATCGGTTTGCTCGCGCCGATCATTGCGCCCTGGCCGGGCGCTCCGTCGAGGCGTTTTTCGAGCTGCCGGGTGGAGGCGCGGGTGGCGAGATCACCTTCCGCGTCGGCCAGGATGCCGCGCAATTTGGGGTAGTCGATGGGTTTGGTCAGGAAGTCCCTGGCGCCTAGTTTCATCGCCTCCACCGCCGCGTCGACGGTGCCGTAGGCGGTGATCAGGATCACCGGCCGGTCGCGGTTGCCGGCTTTCAGGGATGCCAGGAGGTCGAGGCCCGTCAGGTCCGGCAACACGACGTCGGAGATCACCACTCCCGGATCGAGGGACTCGGCCAGGCGCCTCGCCTCGTCGCCGTCTTCCGCCAGGGAAACGTCAAAACCCCACTCGGCGAGGCGCATCTCCAGCACCTCGCGCATCGCTGCATCGTCGTCCACCACCAGCACCTTGGTCGCATCGGTCATCGTGCATTCCATTGTAATGGCTCGATACGCTATCGACCCGGTGACCGCGGAGCCCGCGGGGGGCCGCTCTCAGGCGCCCTTCGGTCGCCGATCGGGGAATCGGGGAAACCTTCCCCGCTCATCCCCGCCCTCTGGAAGACCCTCGAGAATCTTCGGCGGGTGCCGAAAAGCCCTGTCTCATGGGTGCTAGGCCCGCTCTGCCCGGCTTGGCACGGCCGTTGCTCTAGAGGGTTGGCGTCTGCCGGCCTTGCTTCGACACCAATGCTGGCGGCCATTTAACGCAGGACGCATGAACCGACTGCCAAGGAGGTACACCATGCGAAAGTTGTTCTCGATGCTGATGACCTGTGGACTCGCCCTCGCCGTACTGGCGGTGGGCAGCATGGCCACGGCTCAGGACGAGCAGGTCGACGACCCGACCTGCGAGGTGCTCTTCGAAACCGGCGAGGTGGAAACGAAGGGTGAAGCGGTGCAAATCGCCATCGCCCTGACCGAGCCCGTCGGGGCCGTGGAGACGATCGAGATCGATCCGGACAGTGGCGTGACCATCTCTTCGATGGACGCCGAGGACGGACTTCACCTGCGCCTCGAGGCCGACACGACCGCCGCCAAGGGCGGCGTCTGGTCCCTCTGGGTGGTGGGTGAAACGGGGACCTGCACGGGCCAGTTGTCCGTGGCGGAAACCGACCAGGCCTAACTTCCGTAGTCCGAAGATAGGCGTAGTGCTTTGAAAACACGGCTCTTGCGGAGAACACTGCGGTTCGCACTGTCCAGCTATTCGGCCATGTCTGCTTCACAGAGCGAGGTGTTTCGCCTCGAGAGCCTTACTTCTCCCTCCTCCCCTCCCTCGGCCCCCTCCGCGCTGCCCTAACCGGCGGCGCGGAGGGGGTCCCCTCCTTTTTTGGAGTCTTAGGTTCGCGGTGAGTTCTGCTGCGAGGGCGGCTGCGGCTGCATCTGCGGCGTCACGCAACCTCTGCGCTCCTCGACGTACTTCCAGTACGCCTGCGGTGCTCGATGCCGCATCCTTGCAGCTACAGCCACATCCACCCTCTCGCGACGAACTCACCGCGAACCTAAGACTCCTGGAGTTCGATGGAAGGCTGCACTCGCTGGGGATCAGTGGTTGGCGCCTGTCGCAGAGGGGATGACTCCTGGATCGAAAGGTGGTCGGTTAAAGGGTTGAAGTGAGTGTTTTGACGCTTCGATTCGTCTCGGAGGGTGTACCGACGTTCCACAGCCCGCCCAGTGGCTGTGCGAGACGTCTCCACCGCTTTCGTTCTGAGGAGAATCGAGATGCCCAATGACCAACAGCCCGAAGACGCTGTCCTGTTTCCTCCACTGCCGGAAGAGTTTGCCAGCGCTTTGGAAGGGATGCCCGAGGCGATTCGCCGGGGCGATGTCTACCCGACCTTTCTGGAATCCCAGTGCGGTGCCACGGACGATTCGCAGCCCGTCGAGCAATACGACGGCACCCTCGGCGTCACCCGAGCCTTCGTCGATGCCCACCAGGGACCCGTCGGTCAACTGCAGTGGAACGACAATCTGGGGGCTCTCTACGACAACCCCGGCAACGTCGCCGGCGTGCGGTGGTGTACCGGCACGCTGATCAGCGACAACCTCTTTCTGACCGCCGGACACTGTTTCGACCGGACGGGGGGCGGTTGGCAGCGGCCGCGGGTGAATGGTTCGAACGACATCATCTCGAGTGCGGAAATCGCGCGCCGCATGCACGTCAACTTCAACTACCAGGTGGATCCCAACGGCGACCTGCGAACCGCGTCGATTTTCGCCATCGAGGAGTTGACCGAGTACCGGCTCGGCGGTCTCGACTTCGCCATCGTGCGCCTCGAAGGTGCGCCGGGCCGGATTTTCGGCACCGGGAAGGTCGCTCAGCAGGACGCCGCTGTCGACGACATGATTTGCGTCATCGGCCATCCTGCCGGCGTTCCGAAACGGATCGAGGCGGGGCCGCTCACGTCCTTTGACGATTTCAGGATCCGGTACAACGACATCGATACCCTCGGTGGCAACTCCGGCTCGGCGATCTGGCGATCGCTCACCGGAGACATCGTCGGGGTGCATACGAACGGCGGTTGCCGGACGGACGGCTCGGGTTCGAACTTCGGTGTCCGCATCGGTCGGCTGCTCGAAGCATCGCCCACTCTCCAGAACATCGCTCAGCCGGCATTGGAAGGGCTGTTCACCCTCCAGCAGAAGGCCAACCATCGATTCCTGGACGCCTACCAGTCCTCAAACCGGGATTTCTCGGTCGTCACGCGGACCTCCCAGAACAACCATACGCAGCGCTGGGTGATCACGCCGGTGGGTGGGGTGTACACCGTCCAGCAGGTGATCAATGGCCGTTTCGTCGATGCCTACGAATCACAGTCCAACAACTACTCGGTAACGACCAGGAGAGCGCAGAACAACGACACCCAGCGTTGGGTCCTTCGGCCGGTGGCGGACCGATTGTCCACCTACACGATCCAGCAGTTGAGCACTTCTCGTTTCTTGGACGCCTACACCTCGGGCAACGATTTTCTGGCGGTGACCCGAACGGAGCAGAACAATGACACCCAGCGTTGGGTGCTCCATCCTCTCGGTGGCAACACCTACACCCTGCAGCAGGAAGTCAACGGTCGTTTCTTGGACGCCTACACCTCGGGCAACGATTTTCTGGCGGTGACCCGAACGGAGCAGAACAATGACACCCAGCGTTGGGTGCTGACGCCGGTCGGCCAGGTGTGCACCATCCAACAGCGGAGCAACGGTCGTCACCTCGACGCCTACACCTCGGACAACGACCATTCGGCGGTCACCCGAATCGTCCAGAACAACGACACGCAGCGTTGGATCCTCATGCCGTTGGGCAACGAGACCTACACCGTCCAGCAGTTGACTACGGGTCGTTTCATGGACGCCTACACCTCGAGTAACAATCACCAGGTAGCCACCCGGAGGGCGCAGAACAACGACACTCAGCGCTGGATCATCAAGCCGGCATAGCTAGCCTGCAAGGGCTTTCTCGAAGGTTCTGAGGGCGAGGTCGATGACCTCGTCCTCGGCGATTTTGATCGCTCCCAGGTGGCCGGCTTTGGGGATGATCCGATGGTCGCCGCCGGCGGCTTGGGCAAGGGACTGGGTGTCTCCGGGGCGCACACCGGGGTCGCGTTTGCCGGTGAGGTAGGCGACCGCCTGGACGCCCAGGTGCGGGGCGTGGAGGCGCAGGTCGAGGAAACGGTAGGAGCGCCGGAAGACGGAGGCGAAAAAGCGGTAGGCCGGCTTGCCCAGGGGCGCCATGCGGGTGGACCATTCGAGGAGGTGTGGCGAGACGTCCTCGAAGAAGGCGCCGCGGGCGGCCTGGGTGCGGGACAGGGCCGCGTGGGCCCAGTAGCCGCCGGAACTGACCCCCCACACGAAGATCGGATCATCCGGCCAGCGCCGCTGGACTGACCTGAGCATATCCTCGGTGGCGAGGTCATAGAGGCCGGTGGGGCCGTTGGTGCCGTCAAACCCCGGCAGGTCGGCGGTCAATACGCGATAGCCGGCGGCGCGCAGCGCCGGGATGCGCCTGCGCCGGTGGAAGTAGGCGCGGCCCCACTCCAGCCAGGGAGCGAGGAGCAACACGGTGCCCCGGGCGTTGTCGACCGGAAAGAGGGTTGCCGTCAGATGACCGCGATCGCGGCGCGGCAGGGAGCTGTGCTCGAAGGGCGCGAGTTCCGGTGGCGGTTCCGGCAGGGCGCGCCGCGGCAGACGCGGGGCGAGCCAGCGGAAGAGGCGGCTGGAGAAGGCCTCTTCGAGGGCGCCCGGCCGCGGCGGCGCGTGCGTCGCTTCGTCTTCGGCCCGATCCCTCGCCGAGACGGCGAGCGGTTCGGGAAGGGCGTCTTCCTCGGGTGGCAATGTTTCAGATCCTCGATCTTCCAGCGTTCAGGGCGGCATCCGAGTGTTCCGGAATGGGCTGCCGGAGAAGGATGCGTTCCTGGCGGACCCGTTCCGGCGGCGCCGGGTCGTCGGCGGCGGACAGAAAGCGGGTTCTTCCGGCCTCGTGAAAGGCGTTCGGCAGGCCGTTTTGTAACAGCAGGCGGTTGGTCGCTACCGCCGGCAGGCGCTCGCCGGGGGTGATGATGCCGGCGAGATTGAGTGGGTCGGCGGCGGAGAGAGACACCGGGCCGAGTTCGCTCTTGCGGGCGGAGCGCAGGGCGGGAATCGCCTTCGGCAGGGCGAACTGCTCGCCGGAAAAGCCGGCGACGAAACGGCCGCCGCGCAGCTCTCCTCGGGCTTCCCGGCGACGCAGCACCCGCAGCAGGTCGCGCCACGGCGGCGAGATGGTCTCTCGCGCGAGGAGTGAACGGAAGATCACGCCGTAGCGTTTGAGCAGACTGTCCGCCACCGCTTCGAAGTCGTCGTCTGTCGGTGCCTCGGGGGCCTGTGGCAGAAGGGACCAGCGGCCGCCGCCTTCGAGGGCCGAGACGTTGCCTGCTCGCATCGCCGTGCGGTACGCCGCCGGCCGCCGGGACGCCGGCACCAGCAGGGCCCGGAGGCCGGCGAAGGCGTCGGAGGTCACCCGGCCGGCGGCGGCGAGTTCCGCCAGTCCCTCTTCGGCCTGCACCGGCAGCAAACCGGAGTGGCGCAGGAGATCCGAGAAGAACGAAGCGCCGAGGTCTTCGAGGCTGCGGCGGATGGCGTCGGCATTGGCGGTCAGATCCTGCCCCTTGCAAGGCGAGACCAGGGCGCGCAGGGCCGGGAGATTCTCCCTGCGCAGCAGGGCGATCGGCGCTTGGGCGAGATTCATCGGCCGGCGCCCTGCCGCCGCCGGCGCCAGGCGGCACCACATCCACCGGCCGGACAGGAACAGCGTGTCGAGCCAGGCCGGATCGAAGTCCGCCACCCGCGCCGGCAGGAGATCCCGTTCCCAGGCCGCCGCCGGCGCGGCGAAGCCTTCGAGGCGCTCTAGGGCGGCGGTGAGGCTGGCCTGCCCGCGGCCGCGGTCTTCGCCCGGCGCCGCTTGCTGCCAGCAGAGGAGGTATCGCCCGAGGGTGCCGCGATCCACCAGTTCGATCTCGCTGCGCAGGCGGCGCAGGGTGTAGCGGTGGATGCGGGCCAGCAGACGCCGCTCGCACCACTCCTCCTCGCCGCCGTCGGTGAAGCAGCCGCGCAGCACGAAGCCCTCGCCTTCCAGGGCGGTGAGCGCCGCTTCCACTTCGCCGGGGGTCCATCCCGACTCGCCGGCCAGGGCGTCCACCGTCACCGGCCCCAAAGCCTCCAGGCGGCTCCGCAGCAGCTCGACCCGGGCTTCTTCGGCTCTCCATTCCCGCCGCTCCAAGCGCTCCGGAAAGGGAATCGGCGGCTCGAGGGTCCGGTGCCGGAAGGCCCCTTGGACCTGGTCCAGCCGTTCCGCCGCCACCCACAGGTGGGCAGGACCCGCCAGCCGCGTGGCCCGGCCGGCGGCGGCCAGCTCCGTTTGCCAGAGGTGCGCCGCGTCGCCCCAATCGTCGGCCGGCAGGTAGCCGTAGATGACCATCGCGTCGTGCAGTTCTTCCGCACTGTCCGCCGTCGGCCGGGCTTCGGTCCGTACCCGCTCGACGGCCGCCGCGTCGAGAACTCCGAGGTCGTCGGCACTTTCCGGATCGATCCACCGGCGAGCCGATACGGCGTGGCTGCGGCGCTCTTCGAGGGGGGCGTCGTCCAGGAAGGCGTAGGGCATGGCGTTCAGAATCTCGTGCGCCAGGGGCGACGGCTCCGTCAGATCCCGCGCGACGGTGGTGAGGTTGCCGGCCAGGAGCTCTTCGAGGATCGCGATCAGCCGTTCCAGGTCCATGGCGTCCTGCAGGCAGTCCTGGAGGGTCTCGGCAACCAGCGGGTGGTCCGGCACCTGGCGATCGCCCTCGATGGTTTCGAGGCAGGCAAGCTGGTCCGGAAAGACCACCGCCACCAGATCCTCGGCGGCCTGCCGCTGGAGCGGCGGCGGCACCCGGCGACCGCCCCGGAAGCGCGGCAGGGCGAGGGCGCGGGAGGCGTTCCAGCGCCAGCGCACGCCGAACATGGGAGAGTCGAGGAGGGCCTGCACCAGCACATCCCGCACGCTCGCCGGGTGGAGGTAGCGGAATACTTCTTCGAGCGGAAAGCTGTGGCTCGGGCCGAGGGACAGGAGGATGGCGTTGTCGTTGGCCGCCGCCTGGAGTTCGAAGTTGAACTGGCGGCAGAACCGCTTGCGCAGCGCTAGGCCCCAGGCACGGTTGACCCGGGTACCGAAGGGCGAGTGGAGTACCAAATGCATGTCGCCAGCGCGATCGAAGAACCGTTCCATCACCAGGGTGCGCTGGGTCGGCATGGCGCCGAGGCAGGCGAGGGAGACGGCCAGGTACTCGACCAATTGTCCCGCCGCCGCCGGTGGGAGATGGAGTTCTGCGGACAGCTCGTCGGCTACCCGGTGGCGGTCCTCCGCGGTGGGCGAGTCGCCGAGCGCTTCGGCGATCCCCTGCCGTAGGCGGGTCACCGCCAGGGACAGCTCCTCCGTCCGTCCCGGCATCTCGCCGAACCAGAAGGGGATGTTCGGCGCCTCGCCGCGGGCATCCTCCACCCGTACCCGGCCCTGCTCGATGCGCAGGATGCGCCAGGAGAGGTTGCCGAGCTGGAAGACGTCTCCAGGCAAGCTCTCGACGGCGAAGTCTTCGTCGACGCTGCCCAGCCGCACGCCTTCCGGTTCGAGGACGACGTCGAAGTCTGCCGTGTCGGGGATTGCGCCGCCGGAGGTCAGCGCGGTCAGCCGGGCGCCCTTGCGGGCGCGCAGCTTGCCGTGCACGGCATCGCGATGCAGATAGGCGCTCCGCCGGCCACGCTGGGTGGAAAAGCCGTCGCCGAGCATGGCGAGGACCTCTTCGAAGCGCTCCCGGGTGAGCTCGCGATAGGGATGGGCGCGGCGGACCAGGCGCCACAGGTCGTCTTCTCGCCAGTCCTCGACGGAGACGGCGGCGACCATCTGTTGCGCCAACACGTCGAGCGGGGCCCGGGGCCAGACGAGACGGTCCAGCTCCCGGCGGCGAACCGCATCGAGCAGCGCGGCGGACTCGACCAATTCATCGCGGGTGAGGGGGTAGATGCGCCCCTTGGGAGTGCCGGCGACCTGGTGGCCGGAGCGGCCCACCCGCTGCAGGAGGGTGGCGATGGAGCGCGGCGAGGCGATCTGGCACACCAGGTCGATGCTGCCGATGTCGATGCCCATTTCGAGCGACGCGGTGGCGACCAGGGCCTTCAGTTCGCCGCCTTTGAGGCGGCGCTCGGCATCGAGCCGGCGCTCCCTGGCGAGGCTGCCGTGGTGCGAGGTGACCGCGTCCTCGCCGAGGCGCGTCGCCAGATGACGGGTGACCCGCTCCGCCAACCGCCGGGTGTTGACGAACACCAGGGTGGTGGTGTGGGCCTCGATCTGCCTCGCCAGGCGGTCGTAGATCTCCTCCCAGACCTCATTCGACAGCACCGCTTCGAGAGGCGAGTCCGGCACCTCGATCGCCAGGTCGAGGGGCCGGCTGTGGCCGGTGTCGACAATTCTGCAGTGCGGATGCCGGCCGTTTTCCCCGCCGCCGGTGAGGAAGCGGGCGACCTCTGCGATGGGCTTCTGGGTGGCCGACAGGCCGATGCGTCGTAGAGTGCCGCCCTCTTTCTCCACCGCCTCTTTTTCAACCAAGTCGCGCAGCCGTTCGAGGGAAAGCGCGAGGTGGCTACCGCGCTTGTCGCCGGCCATCGCGTGGATCTCGTCCACGATCACCGTGCGGACGGTCTTCAGCAGTCCCCGACCGCCGAGACTGGTGAGCAGCAGGTAGCAGGATTCCGGGGTGGTGACCAGCAGGTGCGGCGGTTCCTTGAGCATTTTGCCGCGGGCGCTCTGCGGCGTGTCGCCGGTGCGCACTGCCCGGCGGATGGCGACCGGCGGCCGGCCCATCGCCGCCAATTCTTTGGCGATGCCCGCCAGGGGAGCTTCGAGGTTGCGCTCGATGTCGTTCGACAGAGCCTTGAGCGGCGAAATGTAGAGCACCCGCGTCTCGTCCGGCAGTCCGCCGTCCGATTCGCTGCCCTCACGCACCAGCTCATCGAGGGCACAGAGGAAGGCCGCCAGGGTCTTGCCGGAGCCGGTGGGTGCGGCGACGAGAGTGTGTTCGCCGGCGCGGATGGCCCGCCAGGCGTCGACCTGGGCGCCTGTCGGGCGGTCGAAAGCGGAGCGAAACCACCTTCTGACGGCCGGATGGAACATGGCCAAGGGATCCCCCTGGGCGGAGTCCTCTTGTGCGCTTCCGGTCTGTTTGGGGCGGCCGTCGACGGCCGCTTGCGGCTCTGCCATCAGGCAGCGACGATATCGCAGGGCGGGGCCCTGGCCGGCGCGGAACCGTTGCGGCAAGGGAACCTGCTACTCTTATGGCTCTATTTGCATCGAGGGTGTCGGTAGAGCGAAGCCGGTGACCCCCAGGAGGCATGCGGTTTGTTTTCTTCCATGGCGCTGGTTGCGGGACGAACGGCGGACCTGTGGGAGCGCCTTTGGGTGGCTCCGGATTTTGCCTACGCGCACGTCGGCGCGGCGGGTGAACTGTTGGTCGCCCGCGTGCGGGCGGTCATCGGCCTGCTGATCCTGATCATTCCGGCGGTGGGGGTGGTTCTCCAGCCGACCGTGGTTCTGCGCGTCGCTTTTGTGCTCGTTGCCCTGACCCTGCTGCAAACCCTGATCGTCTATCAGGTGCTGCGGCGCAATGGTCACCTGCCGGGATTGGGATTCGTCAGTAGCCTGCTCGACGTGACCTTGGTCAGCGCCGGCCTGGTGGTGGCCGCCCGCAGCGATGCGGTGACCGGCGGTAGTGCTGAGGGTATTGCCTTCCTGATCTACTTCCTCGCCATCTTCGCCACCTCCCTGCGCTTCGATGCGCGGGTCTGTCTGGTCACCGGCGCAGCGGCGGTGGTGCAGTACACCCTGCTGGCGGTGTTCTTGCCGAGCATGAGCCTCGCGTCCGCCGCCGATTCCAGCCTCTTCGGCTCCTGGTTGGTCCACGTGGCCCGTGGGGTGCTGTTGACCGCCGCTACTTTCCTCGCTTCGGCCCTGGTGCTGCGCGGCCGGGCGCTCCGCCGCCTGTCGATCCGCGACCCGCTGACCGGCGTGATGAGCCGGGGCTTCTTCGAAGAGCGCCTGGCGGAGGACGCTCCGCGCATCGAACAGCGACGCGACGTCGCCGTTTGCGCGATGCTCGACATCGATCATTTCAAGGCCTTCAACGATCAGCACGGCCACAGCGCCGGGGATCAGGCTCTGCGGGTGATCGGTTCGGTGTTGCGCGCTTCCTTCCGTTCGTCGGACATTGTGGCGCGCTATGGCGGTGAGGAATTCACGGTGATCGTGGTCGGCCTCGATCCGGTACTCGCCCTCGGTCGCATGGAGGCGATTCGCCGTACCGTCGCCGAGTCGCCGGTCTCCCTGCGCGGCGGCCGGTCGGCACCGATGACCGTCAGCATCGGGGTCGCCTGCTTCCCGGTCGACGGCTCCAGCCTGCAAGCGGTGCTGGCGCAGGCGGACGACCGCCTCTACCAGGCGAAGGCGGCTGGTCGCAATCGGGTCGAAGGCCCCACCTTGGACACCCTGCGGTCGCTATAATTCTCCCATCGCTCAGACCACGACTTGCAGCAGCCGTTGCCGAGCCGGCGCGGGAGTCCTTGCGCAGTGAATCGGACTTCGGAGCCGGTGGCCCGGTGGCGTCTGTGGATCGACACCGGCGGGACCTTTACGGACTGCCTGGCCCGCGCGCCGGACGGCCGCTGGCGGCGCGCCAAGGTGCTCAGTTCGAGCACCCTCCGCGGCCGGATCGAAGGTCGCGTGGGCGACCGAACGCTTCACCTGGGCGGTCTCGCCGGGGCGCCGCAGGGTCTGTTCGATAACTGCACTCTCGCACTCCTCGCCGGCGCCTCGCCGGCTGCCGAAGGCGGCGCCGATGAGATTGCGGTCACCGGTCACCGGAGCGTCGCCGGCGAGTCCGATCTGCAACGAATCGAACTGGCGTCGCCGGCACCCACCTCCTGGCGAAAAGGGGTGCCGATCAGCCTGCGCTCGCCGGAGGAGGCGCCGATTCTGGCGGCGCGCTGGGTCACCGGAACGGCCGCGCGGCAGCCGCTGCCACCGATCGCCCTGCGCCTCGCCACCACCCGCGGCACAAACGCTCTGCTCGAACGCCGCGGCGCCCGCACGGCGCTCCTGGTGACGCGTGGTTTCGCCGATTTGCTGGTGATCGGCGACCAGCGCCGGCCGGACCTCTTCGCCCTCGCGATCGACCGCCCGGCGCCGCTCTATTCTCGAGTTTTCGAGATCGACGAGCGGATGGCTCTGCGACGGGACGACGAGGGAGGGGTGGCCGCCGGGGAAGCCTTGCGTCCGCTACCGGACGACCGCCTCCGAGAGCTGGCGTCTACCCTGGCCGGGCAGGGATTCGAGGCGGTTGCGATTTCGTTGCTGCACTCGGATCGCTATCCGGATCACGAGCGCCGGGCGGTCGAACTCCTGTCTTCTGCGGGATTGCCGATTTCAGCCTCCGCCGAGCTGGCGCCGATGATCGGCTATCAGGCGCGCACCGAAACGGCGGTGGTCAATGCCTACCTGTCGCCGGTGATCGATTCCTATCTGGACGGAGTGGAGGAGGCCCTGGCGCCTGCCGGAGGCTCGCTCCGCATCATGACCAGTGCCGGCCACCTGATGGGTCGCAACAGGTTTCATCCCAAGGACAGCCTGCTGTCCGGTCCGGCCGGTGGCGTGGTGGGGGCCGCTGCTGCTGGGCGGGCGGCGGGCTGCGAGCGGATCATCGCCTTCGATATGGGCGGAACCAGCAGCGACGTGGCCCGCTGGGACGGCGAGTTCGACTTGCGGTTCGAACACCGGGTGGGCACGGCGCGGCTGCTGGCGCCGGCCCTGGCGATCGAGAGCGTCGCCGCCGGTGGCGGCTCGATTTGCCACTTCGATGGGGTAGCCCTGGGGGTGGGGCCGGAGAGCGCCGGGGCGATGCCCGGGCCGGCCTGCTACGGCGCCGGGGGACCGCTCACCCTGACCGATGTCCACTTGCTCCTCGGTCGCCTCGATGCGGCGCGCTTCGGCATCCCGATCGATCCGCCCGCGGCCCTTGAAGCGTTCCGGTCCGTCGAGAATCAGGTGCGAGAAGCGCTGGGCGAGGTACCTCCTCCGGAACGCCTGCTCGCCGGAATGCTGGCCATCGCCAATGAGCGCATGGCCGAAGCGATTCGCCGGATTTCCGTTCGCGAAGGGAAGGATCCGGCGGACTACGCAATGGTGGCCTTTGGCGGCGCCGGTGGGCTGCACGCCTGTTCCCTGGCGGTGAAGCTCGGCATCCGCACGGTGGTGATTCCGGCGGATGCCGGCCTGCTGAGCGCCCGGGGCTTGGGGGCGGCGGCGATCGAGCGCATCGCCCGGCGACAGGTGCTGGCGCCGCTGACCCGGTGCGGTGGGGAACTCCCGGCCCTGCTCGCCGCCCTCGAAGACGAGGCGCGCCGGGAGGTGACGGTCGGCGAGTCGGCGGCGAGTCCGCGGATTCATCGCCGCGAAGCGGAACTCCGGCTCGTCGGTCAGGAGTCGTCGTTGGCCATCGCGAGTCCGCCGGCGGTCACGGTCGAGGAAGTGCTGAAGGAGGGGTTCGCGGCGGCCTATGAAGGGCGCTTCGGCTACCGGCCGGAAGGGGAGCTGGAGGTGGTCTCGCTGATGGCCGCGGCGGTGGTGGGTGAGGATCGCTCGCTGCCGGGGGTACGGAGCGTACCGCGCGCCGCGGGTGCTTCCCACCGGCGGGATCTGGTGGGCGCTCTGGGTACTGTTCCGGTGGTCGAACGGACAGCCTTGGTGGCCGGAGTGGACCTCGCCGGACCGCTGGTGGTCGCCGAGGCCCACAGCACCACGATGATCGAAGACGGCTGGCGGGGGCACCTGCACGAGTCCGGCGCGTTGGTTTTGGAGCGACCGGAGGCGGAGCGATGATCGGTCCCGTCGAGTTGGAACTCTTCACCCACCGCTTCGAGGCCATCGCCCGGGAAATGGGCGAGATGCTTCAGCGGACGGCGGTCTCGACCAATATCCGGGAACGCCTGGACTTCTCCTGCGCGGTGCTCGACGCGGACGGTCGCCTGGTGGCCAACGCGCCGCATATTCCGGTGCATCTGGGGGCCCTGGGCTTATGCGTGCGCAAGCTGATGGCGGGGGGCTTTGCGGACGACGGACTCCGGCCGGGGGACGCCATCGTCACCAATCATCCGGCTTGGGGAGGCTCCCACCTGCCGGATGTGACGGTGGTGAGTCCGGTGTTCGCCGCCGACGAGCGGATCGGCTTCGTGGCGAATCGGGCGCACCATGCGGAGATCGGCGGGTCGCGGCCCGGTTCGATGCCGCCGGACGCCCGTTGCCTCGCCGAGGAGGGTGTGGTCCTCGAACCCTTTGCCCTGGTGCGCGACGGCATCTCCCGCTGGCCGGAACTGCGCCGTCGCATGACCTCAGGGCCGTTTCCCACCCGTTCCTACACCGAGAACGTCGCCGATCTCCACGCCGCCCTGGCGGCCAATGGGCGCGGTGCGGCGGTGCTCGCCGGACTGGCCGCGATCCACGGAAACCCGGTGATC
This sequence comes from Acidobacteriota bacterium, assembly GCA_039030395.1. NCBI lineage: Bacteria > Pseudomonadati > Acidobacteriota > Acidobacteriota bacterium. The sequence goes on along the minus strand of JBCCEF010000001.1, from coordinate 354,015 downwards.
CGGGCGGCGATGACGGCGCTGGCGTCGCGCTCGGGAACGCTGGTGGAGCGCGCCCTGGCGAGCCGACCGGCGGGCCGCTACGAAGCGCTCCACCGCCTCGACGACGGAGCGCCGATCCGAGTGGCCGTCGACCTCGAAGGGGGTCGGGCTCGGATCGACTTCACCGGCACCGGGCCGGTCCACCGGGGTAACCTCAACGCGCCGCCGGCGGTGGTGCAGAGCGCCGTGCTCTACGTTCTGCGACTGCTGGTGGACGAGCCGCTGCCGCTCAACGAAGGGCTGATGAAGCCGGTACGGTTGATCGTTCCCGAGGGCATGCTCAATCCGCCGTTCCCGGCGGACCCGTTGGCGGCACCGGCGGTGGTCGGCGGCAATGTCGAAACCAGCCAGCGGGTGGTGGACACCTTGATCGAGGCCCTGAGCTTGGCCGCCGGCAGCCAGGGGACGATGAACAATGTGCTGTTCGGCAACGAGCGCTTTGGTTACTACGAGACCGTCGGCGGAGGTGCCGGTGCCGGGCCGGGCTTTGCCGGTGCCGATGCGGTACACAGCCACATGACCAACACCCGGATCACCGATCCGGAAATCCTCGAACACCGCTATCCGGTGCGCCTGGAGCGTTTCGCGGTCCGGCGTGGCTCCGGTGGTGCCGGCCGCTTTCGGGGCGGCGACGGGATCGTGCGCGAGATGACTTTCTTGCAGCCGGTAGAACTCTCGCTGCTCTCCCAACGCCGATCCGAGGGACCCGCCGGCGCCGCCGGCGGAGGGCCCGGCAGCCCGGGCCGGCAGCGGCTCCGGCGGGCCGACGGCAGCGGCGAGGACCTGCCGGGCATCGCCGGACGGTCCGTGATGCCCGGCGATCGCCTGGTGCTCGAAACCCCCGGCGGAGGAGGCTGGGGAGGGGAGAACGAATGAAACGTCTACTCTCGGTCCTGTTGTGGTCCGCCATCGCCGCCGCCTTCATCGGTCCCGGCACCGTCACCGCCGCCGCTTCCGCTGGCGCTGCGCACCGCTATGCCCTGCTCTGGGCATTGGTGTTCTCGACCCTGACGACCTTCGTCCTGCAGGAGGCGAGCGGCCGTTTGGCTCTCCATTCCGGGGAAGATCTGGCCGCCGCCCTTGGGCGGTGGGCCGGCGGCCGTTGGATGGCGGTACTGGTGGCCGGCGCGGTGATTCTCGGCTGTGCCGCCTACCAGGCGGGGAATCTCCTCGGCGCGGTAGCCGGCGCGGATCTGGCCTTCGTCCGGGGCGATGCCTCCGGAGGGACGGTGCCGTGGCTGGTCGCCTTGGCGGTGGCGGCCGCCTGTTTGCTCTTCCTCGGTTCGCCGCGCGCGGTGGCCCGGGCCTTGAGCGCCCTGGTGGCGCTGATGGGTGTCGCCTTCGCGATCGCGGCCTGGCGGCTGGCGCCGCCCTGGGGAGAGGTGGCGCGGGGTGCCCTGGTGCCGGATCTGCCGGCGGGAGCGGGCTTGCTCGTGTTGGGCCTGGTCGGCACGACGGTGGTGCCCTACAACCTGTTTCTCGGATCGAGCCTGGCCCGTGGTCAGAGCCTGGCAGAAATGCGCTTTGGTCTCGCCGTGGCGATCGGCCTCGGCGGTTTGATCTCCCTGGCGGTCATGGTCACCGGCGCCGCCGTGACCGGCGAGTTCTCCTTCGCCGCCATCGGCGCAGTGTTGGGTGAACGCCTCGGCGCAGGGGCTCGCCGGTTGTTTTACCTCGGGTTGCTCGGTGCCGGGTTGTCGTCCGCCGTCACCGCACCCCTGGCAGCGGCGATCACCGCCCGGGGGCTCGCACGCCGCAAAGATGGCGACCTCTGGAATCCCCGGAGGTTGCGGTTTCGAGCCGTATGGGCGGGAGTGCTCGCAGCCGGCTTGATGGTGGGCCTGACCGGCCTCCAGCCGGTGCCGGTGATCCTTCTGGCGCAGGCCCTCAACGGCGTTCTGTTGCCGATCGTGACGGTCTTCTTGCTTCTGGCGGTCAACGATCGCGCGGCTCTCGGGTCCGAGGGCATCAATGGCCCCTGGGGAAACGCCGCGCTGGCCGTCGTCTCGGCGGTGACGGTGCTCCTCGGGGTGCGCCTCGTCGCTCTCGCCGTCGCCAAGGCCCTGGGCCTACCGCAGCCGCCAGGGCTCGCGATGGTCGTCCTCGCCGGGGTCCTCGGTCTCCTTCTCGCGGTTCCCCTGGCGCGCCGCATTCGGTCCCTTCGAGAGAATCGCTAGCAGGGCAGCTGAAAGACTAGGCCGAAGGCCTTTTTCAGCAACCTGCTAGCTCCCGACGAGCGATCCTCGCCGCCTTCCGCGTCTCCCCTATCGATCCCCCCCGAGCACGGGGATGAAACACCCTGAAACGGTGCGGAAGGAGGACGAGGATTGATTGCAAAGGTAAAATGCACTACACTGAAGTGCATGAAGAAGTCGGAAGTCTACAGTTGGCGCCTCGACGCTCGCCTCAAGGCCGAGCTGGAAGCCGCCGCCCGGGAGGAGGAAACCAGCATGTCCCATCTGCTCGAAGGAATCGTCACTCGCTGGCTTGCCGGACGCTCCGGCGAAGGCGCCGCGGTCGAAGAACGCATGCGCCGGGAGGCGCGGGCTTGCTTCGGCGTGCTGCGGGGCGGAGATCCAGATCGCTCCAGCCGGGTGCGCGAGCGGGTGCGCGAGCGCCTGCGGCAAAATCATGGTTCCTAGGTCACCGGCGGAGGGCGGGCTCGGCCGCGGCGAAATGCGTCCCAAGGCGCTGGCCGATACCGGCGCTCTGCTGGCCCTGCTGGATGCGGACGATCGATGGCACCGTGCCTGTGTGACAGCTTTCGAGGAGCTTCCGTTGCCGCTGGCGACGACCTCGGCGGTGCTCTGCGAGCTGTTTCACCTGCTGGGCGACTCGGAGCCCGGCCAGGCCGCCGTCTGGCGCCTGCTGACCACCGGTGCGCTGGTGCTGGAGCCGATGGCCGGCGAGGATTTGCGACCTCTCGAGGACTTGATGGTGCGCTATGCGGACCGGCCGATGGACTTCGCCGATGCCACCTTGGTGCGCCTGGCCGAGCGAGCGGGCCTGTCGACGGTGTTCACCGTCGATCACGCGGACTTCGAGACCTATCGCTTCGCCGGCCGCCGGACCTTCGGGATTCGGCCGCTCCGGCAACCGGTAGGTTAGCAGGTTGCTGAACTAGGCCTTCGGCCTAGCGTCGGGAACGCTGGCCAGCTCGTCGAGCCAGACTTCGGCCTCGCCGTCGCTCGGCGCCCGCCAGTCGCCACGCGGCGAAAGGGAGCCGCCGGATCCGACCTTGGGGCCGTTGGGGCTGGCCGACCGCTTGAACTGGGAGAGCTTGAAAAAGCGGTAGAGGAAGACCCCCAGCCACTTCTTGATGGTGGCGAGGTCATACTCGTTGCGGCGGTCTTCGGGCAACGTCTCGGGCCACGGACCGCGTTTGCGATCGCCCCAGGCGTGGTGGGCGAGGAAGGCCACCTTCGATGGCCGGAAGCCGTAGCGGGTGACGAAATAGAGGTGGAAGTCCTGCAGTTCGTAGGGGCCGATCACCTCTTCCGTGCGTTGTGCCGGACCGTCCGGGTCGGCTTCGTCGCCGTTGCCGGGAATGAGTTCCGGCGAGATCTCCGTGTCCAGGATGGACTGCAGGACTTCCGATGCCTCGCCTTCGAAGCGGCCGCTTTGGATCTCCCAGCGGATCAGATGCTGGATCAGGGTCTTGGGCACAGAGGTGTTGACGTTGTAGTGCGACATCTGGTCGCCCACGCCGTAGGTTGTCCAGCCGAGGGCGAGTTCCGAGAGATCGCCGGTGCCGAGGACCAGGGCGCCGTGGAAGTTCGCCAGCCGGAAGAGGTGCGAGGTACGCTCCCCGGCCTGTACGTTCTCGAAGGTGACGTCGTGGATCGGTTCGCCGTCGGCGAAGGGGTGCTCGAGATCCTCCAGCATCTGCCGGGCCGACGGGCGGATGTCGATCTCTTCGGCGCTGACGCCGAAGACCTTCATCAAGGCGCGAGCGCTTTCCAGCGTTCGTTCGCTGGTGGCGAAGCCCGGCAGGGTGTAGGCCAGGATGTTCGCGCGCGGCAGGCCGAGGCGATCGAAAGTCTTGATCGCCACCAGCAGGGCTTGGGTGGAATCCAGGCCGCCGGAGATACCGACCACCACCTTGTCAATACCGGTGGCTTCGAGGCGCTTCATCAAGCCGTGGATCTGGATTTCGTAGGCTTCGTAGCAGCGCTCGTCCCGCAGCGTCCGGTCGGAGGGAACGTAGGGGAAGCGATCGACCTCCCGCTTGAGCGGCAAGGCGTCCTCCGGTCCGTCCAGCTCCGGTGGGGCGAGATCGAAGGGAATGCGCCGGAAGGTCGCCAGACGCTGCCGCAAATCGCCGATCGAGTCGCCGAAGCTGGTGAGCCGAAGGCGTTCCTGACGCAGCCGTTCGAGGTCGATGTCGGCCACCAGCAGATCGCCGTCCCGCGGGAATCGTTCGGCTTCGGCCAGCAACTCGGCGTTCTCGTAAATCAAGGCCTGGCCGTCCCAGGCCATGTCGGTAGTGGACTCGCCGGGTCCGGCGGCGGCGAACAGATAGGCCGCCGCACAACGACCGGACTGCGCGGCGCAGAGCGCACGGCGGAAGTCCGCCTTGCCGATGGTGACGTTGCTGGCGGAGAGATTGGTCAGCACCGTGGCGCCGGCCAGGGCGGCGTAGGTCGACGGCGGAATGGGTACCCAGAGGTCTTCGCAGATCTCCGTGTGGATCACCAGGTTGCGGATGCCCGTCGCCTCGAAGATCAGGTCTGTGCCGAAGGGTACCTCCCGGCCGAGGAGCCGGCACGACGGGCCGATGGCCTGTCGTGCCGAAGCGAAATGACGCTTTTCGTAAAACTCCCGATAGTTGGGCAAGAAGCTCTTCGGCACCACTCCGAGGATGTCGCCGCGATAGATCGCGACGGCGCAGTTGAACAGGCGGTCCTCATGGCGCATCGGCAAGCCCACCAGCAACAGCGGCATGAGGTCGCGGCTCGCTTCGCACAGCCGGTCGAGGGCCTGCTCGCTGGCGTCGAGCAGGGCGTCCTGATGAAACAGGTCGTCGCAGGTGTAGGCCGTCAGGCCGAGTTCCGGGAACAGCACCACGGCCGCCCGCTGCTCCGAGGCCTGCCGGGCCAGGGTGAGAGTTTCGTCACCGTTGAAGGCGGGAGTGCCTACCTTGACGCGTGGAATTCCGACCGCCACCCGGGCGAATCCATGGGAGTAGAGGGAGCGGAAAGAGCTGTTCATCGGCGGGATTTCCTCGCCGGGACCCTACCAGATCGAAGGGCGCGGAGGTTCACCTACCGGTATTTCCCCAGCCCTTCCTTCGCACCAGCCTCCTATTGCGAGGCCCGATGCGCCTGCATCGGGAAAGAAGGGCTAAACTCACCGCCATGATGACCGAATCTGATCAGTCGTTGGAGTCCGAGGCCGGCGAACCTACTCCCACGCCGGCGGCCGCTCGGCCGGTAACCAAAGCGCAGCGGATCGTCACTCTGGACGTCCTGCGCGGTTTCGCGGTGTTGGGCATCTTGGTGATGAATATCCAGAGCTTCGCCATGCCCAATGCCGCCTACGTGAACCCCACCGCCTACGGCGACCTGAGCGGTGCGAACCTCGTTGTCTGGCTGGTGAGCCACGTGCTGGCGGACCAAAAGTTCATGACCATCTTTTCGCTGCTTTTCGGGGCCGGCATTGCCCTGATGGCGGGCCGCATGAAGGCGCGAGGAACCAGTGGGTGGTACCTGCATCTGCGGCGGATGGGCGGGCTGCTGGTGATCGGGATGATCCATGCCTACGGCATTTGGGGTGGCGACATCTTGGTGACCTATGCGGTGTGCGGTGTGGTGGTCTTCTCCTGCCGGAACTGGTCACCGCGATCGCTGGTGGTGACCGCAGTCGCTGTGCTGTGTGTGCCGATGTTGTTCTCCACTCTCGGTGCTGTTTCGATTCCCGATTGGCCGGCGGCGGCGGTGGCGGAGACCGATGCCGATTGGCAACCGGATGCTCAGCTCCTCGCCGATGAAATCGCCGCCTATCGCGGCTCTTGGTGGCAGCAGATGGAGTATCGCAAGGAACTGGCTCGGTTCTTCCAAGGGCCGGCCTTCCTGTTGTGGACCTTGTGGCGGGCCGGAGGACTGATGCTCTTGGGCATGGCCGCCTTCAAGCTGGGCATTCTCTCAGGCGAGCGCTCCCGGCGCTTCTACCGCAACCTCACCGCGGGTGGCCTGGGCTTGGGCATTCCGATCGTGGCCGTTGGGGTGGTGTTGCACTTCGAGCACGGATGGGATTGGCGATGGTCCTATTTCATCGGCTCCTTTCCCAACTACCTCGGGAGTCTGCTGATCGCCGCCGGCTACGTCGGCTGGGTGGTGGGCGCCAGCGCCGCCGGCAGAATGTTCCTTCAGAAGTCTCTCGCCGCGGCCGGGCAGATGGCCTTCACCAACTATCTTGGGCAGTCGATCCTCTGCACGCTGCTCCACTATGGCCACGGGTTGGGGTGGTTCGGTTCGGTGGAGCGGACCGGGCAGGCGGCGGTGGTGATCGCGGTGTGGATTTTCCAGCTCCTGGTGTCGAACTGGTGGTTGGCGCGCTTCCGCTTCGGACCGGCCGAATGGCTGTGGCGGTCGATGAGCTACGGTCGCCTCCAGCCGATGCGCAGGTAGTCGGCCAAAGGAAAACGCCCGAGGCCGTCCGGCGCTCGGGCGTTTGTGATCGCGCTGGAAGCGCGTTACGGCGTTTCCGACGACCACCGGATGGTGTCGCCGGTCTCGAAGCCGTCCTCGAAGCCCTCGATCACCCGCAGGGTCGGCCCGGCATCGGTGCAGCGCATGTTGTTGCCGCCCGGCTGCGACTCGTGGAAGCTGCCGGCGTGGACCCACAGAACGATGTCCGTGCCGTTGACGTTTTCGCCGTTGGTGAAGTTCGCCAAATTTGCGCGGCAAACGGCGGGGTCCGTGGAGAAGCCTGTGAAGTCCGTCAACTCGTTGCTCTTGTAGGCGAGTAGCCAGCCGTCCGCCATCGGAAAATCGTTGGGAACGATCGGCGGATCGCCGGCGGCCTGGTCCCCGGCGTTGCGGGTGACCTCGACCATGTACGGAGAGCTGTTGCTGCCGACCAACCACTGGGAGCGGGCGGGGCTGGTGTCGATCCACTCGGTCTCGGTGGTGACCCGAGTGCCGACGCCGCCGACCACCTTATCGACCCAGTTGTCCGCTGAATCGCCGATGTCGAAGTCGAAGCGCCAGTAGGCGTGGTGGTTGTGGTCCTCCTGCTCACAGGGGTGATCTACGGCGGTGAAACTGGTGCGCGCCTGGATGGTGCCGTCGGCGAAGAACTCCCAGGTCGGAATGTAGCGATACCAGCCGGCGGAGGTCTGGGCGGTCAGCTTGAGGCTGGTGCCGAAGTCCTCGACGGCGACACCGGTGAAGCTGCCGGCGTCACTGCCCGGATGGTCACACACGGTGCTCGCCGGCGTGGTGGCGCCGGTGCACTCGCCGCCGGACCCCGGGGCGCATTCGAATCGTTGGTTCTCGTCGAACCAGTCGCGGTAGCAGGGGTCGCTGAAGCAGGTGCCGTCGTAGCGCACGTTCAGGATGGGAATGTGGGCCTGCTTCAGGATGGTGGTGCCCTTCCACTTCACGTCGTAGATTTCGAGGCCGGAGCCGTTACCCGAAGGCTGACTCTGGTTGGGAGAGCGATAGCAGAACTCCCACAGCGGCACGTCCGACGGCCAGCTCACGGCATTGGCGCAGCCGCCCGCCTGGGCCGGGGCTGCCGCGAAGACTCCGAGGGTCGCGACCAACGCCACGGCGGAAAGAATCGTCTTGGCTTTCATGGTCACTTGCCCTCCGCGTTGAAGTTCTTGACGTACTGGGTGTCCCAGATCGAACCGTAGTCGAAGCGGTTGGGAACCACCTCGCCTCGGGTCAGGTCAACGAGCACCCGGCGCGCCGAGCGGCTGTGGGTGCCGCTGGTGTCGACGAAGTGGAAGATCAGGCAGATGTTGCGGCTGCAGGGATCCTGCTTGTGCGGACTGCGCAAGAAGAACGCACCATTCAAAACCAGCTTCGGGTTGTTCCGGTAGACGGCGAGGCTCTCGTCCTGCTCGATCAAGGCGATCGCTTCTTCCCGCTCGGCGCGGTTGGGCTGGATCAGACCGTAGTCGTTGCGGGTCGAGATTTCACCGGTGGCGAGGTTGGCGGTCACTTCATGGGTCAGTCCCTGGTCGTAGTTGCGGATGATCAGGGTGGCCCGGCGGAAGGGGCCATCGGGGCCCTTGGGGTAGTCCGAACCGCCCCGCAGGATTCGGGTGCGGTCGTCGCCGAGCAGGGCCTTGACCGCCGGTTGAGCGAGCATCCAGGTGGTCACGGCCTGTTCTTCGGTGGGGGTGAAGGGATCGGCCGGATAGCTGGTGAGTTGCGGCAGGTCACCGCCCTGCGTCGCCAGCGCCGGCCCGGCCAGAGCGATGCCGACGATACAGAGCAAACCCAAAAACATGGTTGCGCGACAATTTTTCATGGTTCCTCCTGCAAACGAAAAGACTGGACGCAGTTCGACGCTTCGAGCAGACTGCGCAGATGCGGAATGTTCAGAAAACTAACGAGACCTGGCCCCTGAGAAGGTCCCCAACACTAAACTAGGATAGCAGAACGACGAATCATGCGCACGTAAGCTCTTGCGAGCTTCCCAAGGGGAGAAACATCGATGATCGAACCCGTAGATAGCCCGTACCTCGTGCCCTTCGACGGGTCCTTTCGACGCACGGAACTGCCCACCCAGCCTCCTTCCGGACCCTTGGCTCGCAAGCAGGCGAAGGCTCTCCTGGCGGAGCAGGTAGACCAGCTCGCAAAGCTTCAGCGAAAGCTCTACGCCGACGACCGCTACGCTCTGCTGCTGGTGTTTCAGGCGATGGACGCGGCCGGCAAAGACGGCACCATTCGAGCTGTACTCACCGGCGTCAATCCGGCGGGCTTCCAGGTTTCCAATTTCAAGCAACCGTCGGCCGAAGAACTCGACCACGACTTTCTGTGGCGGATTTCCCGCCGGCTACCGGAACGCGGCCGCATCGGCGTCTTCAACCGCAGCCACTACGAAGAGGTGTTGGTGGTGCGGGTGCATCCGGAATACCTCGGGCCCCAGCGCTTGCCGCGGCTGATGTCGATGGACCAGCGCTGGTCCGAGCGCTACCAGTCCATCCGCCAGTTCGAAGAGCATCTGGCCCGCAACGGCACCAAGATCCTGAAGTTCTGGCTCAATGTCTCCAAGGAAGAGCAGCGGCAGCGCTTCCTGGCGCGCATCGACGAGCGCCGGAAGAACTGGAAGTTCTCCGCCGGCGACGTGCGGGAGCGCGGTTTCTGGGACCGCTATATGGAAGCCTACGAGGATGCCCTGAACGCCACTTCGCGCCCGCATGCGCCGTGGTATGCGATTCCGGCGGACGATAAGCGCTATATGCGCCTGCAGGTGGCGAAGATCGTCGTCGAGTCCCTGCGACGGTTGCATCTGAATTACCCGGAACTACCGGCGGACGAGCGCGCCGCCCTGGCCGAACAGCGGCGCCTCTTGGTGGAGGAAGCCGGCGGTTAGCAGGGAGCTTCAAGGATCGGCCGAAGTCCGTTTTCAGCAACCTGCTAGGCGTCCGCCAACGGGGCGGCCTTGGCGCGGGTGATCAGCCGCACCGGCCGGTCCGCCTTCAGGTAGTTGAACCCCCAGGAGATCATCACCGCCAGGCGATTGCGGAAGCCCACCAGGTAGTAGAGGTGTAGCCCGAGCCAGGCCAACCAGCCGATGAAACCGGTGAGGCGCAGCGCGCCGACCTCGGCGACGGCGGCGTTGCGACCAATCACCGCCATGGTGCCCTTGTCCTTGTAGCGGAAGGGCTTCTTCGAGCCTTTCCGGCGGAGGCCGGCGAGGATCCGCCGGGCCACATAGCGGCCGGCCTGCATCGCCGGCGGGCTGAGCATCGGCAGCTCCTGGCCGTCCTGATCGACGGAAGCGAGATCGCCAATGGCGTACACGTCGTTGCGGCCGTCGAGGCGCAAGAATTCGTCCACCCGCAGGCGCCGGCTGCGGCTCTTCTCCGCCTCCACCTCGCCGGCGAGATCCGTCGGGCGCACGCCGGCGGCCCACACCAGAGTGCGCGAGGCGATCTCTACCTCGCCCGCCGGTTCGACTCCCGACAAGCGCACTTCGGAATCCGTCGCGCCCTCCACCCGCACGCCGGTCATCACCTCGACACCGAGTCGGGTCAGCACCTTTTCGGCATAGGCGCCGAGGCGCGGATCGAAGGGCGGCAGCAACCGGTCCATGGCTTCGACCAGGACGATTCGGGGGCTGTGTCCGATCAGCTCCGGGTACTCGGCGCGCAGCACCAGCCGGAACAACTCCGCCAGCGCACCGGCGTACTCCACTCCGGTCGGTCCGCCGCCGACGATCACAAAGGTGAGCCAGGCGGCAATCTCTTCCGGGTCGGTGGCTCGGCTGGCCTGGTCGAGGCAACTGAGGATGTGGTTCCGAAGCTGCAAGGCTTCGTCCAGGTTCTTGAGGCCGATGGAGCGCTCGGCGATCTCGCCGTTGCCGAAGAAATTGGATTCGCTACCGGCGGCCAGCACCAGGACGTCCCAGTCGATGCGGTGCCCGTCGGCGGTCGTCAGGTATTTCCCGTCGAGGTCGATGTCCGTCACCGTCGAGCGCCGGAAACGCAGGTTGCGCGATCCGCGCAGCAACTTGCGCAGCGGGTAGGCAATGTCCGACGGGTTCAAGAGCGAACTCGCCACCTGGTATAGCAGCGGGGTGAACAGGTGGTAATTGTTGCGGTCCACCAGCAGCACGTCGGCGTCGGCGCCGTCGAGCTTCTTGACGCACTCGATGCCGCCGAAACCGCCGCCGACAATCACCACCTGTGGACGGGGCGGACTCGATGGCCGAGTTGCAGTCTGGCTTTCCATGAGCGTCCTCGCGGGTCGTCGCCGAGTTTGCCACACCCTGCCGCGCCTGGGATACAGTTCGCCGATGCTCCGCAGCCGTTTCACCTGGCTGCTGCCCCTCGTCGCGGCGCTGGTCTTGTCCCTCCTCTCGTTATGGGTGGCCGGCCAATTGCGCATCGAGGGGCAGCTCGTCGACCTATTGCCGGCCGGCACTCCCGCGGCGGAGGAATACCGCAGCTATCTGGAGCGCTTCGGCGGCTTGGAAACGGTCTACGTGATGGTCACCGCGGCGGACTCCGCAGTCTCGGGCTCCGAGCCCGGCGGGCGAGGCGGCGACGAAGTCGCCGAGGAAGGGGGTGCGCCCGCCGGCCTGCTCGTCGAGGTGGCCGAGCAGTTGGCGGCGGAGCTCGAGAGCCACGCGGTGGTGGCCGAGGCGACGGCCGGCATCAGCCCCGAGGATCTCACCTTCCTCACCCACGAGGTGCTGCCGCGGGCGGTGCTGGCGGCGCCGGAAGAGGCCGTGGCAGAGCGCCTCGCCACCCCGGCGATTGCCGATCGGGTAGCGGAACTGCGCCGCCGCCTGCGCTCACCGGCGGGCCGCTTTGCGGCGCTCTTCGCGGCGGCCGATCCGCTGGGTCTCGCTGAGACCCTTGCGGGCGGCACCGGTTCCGCCGCCGGCGGGCCGATAGACCCGGAAACCGGAGGCTTTCTGTCCCGCGACGGCGCCGCCGCCCTGGTGCTGGTGACCCCCGCCGGCAGCGATATCGACAGCGAGACCGGCAAGGCTTTGGAGGCGGCTCTGGCAAATGCCTTGGCGGCGGTCCAGGAGTCCATCCCCGGCAGATGGCGGTTGTCCGCCGTCGGCGGGCCGCTCTACGCCGCCCAGGACGAGCGCCTCTTCCGGCGCGACCTCACCCGCACCGTCGGATTTTCCATCGTCGCTATCGCTCTCCTGCTGCTGCTCTTCTTCCGCGGTTTGCGGGCGCCCCTGGCGATCCTCCTGGCGGTGGCCGCAGGGGTGTTGTGGACCGGCGCGGCGGCGGCCGTGCTGTACGGCGCGGTCAGCGCCCTGGGAGTCGCCTTCGCGGCGATCCTGCTCGGCCTCGGAGTCGACTACGGGATCCACGGAGCGACTCGATTCCGCCAATATCGGCTGGGCGGAAAAGCCGCTGGCGGGTCCCTCTTCGCGGCTTGCCGCGATGCCGGTCCGGCGATTCTCACCTCCGCCGTGACCACCGCCCTGGCCTTCGGTGTCCTGTCCTTCGGCCACTTCCGGCCGGTTCGGGAACTCGGCGTTCTGGTGCTGGTGGGAATCCTCGCCATTCTCGTCGCGACCTTGGCCGTCGGCGCTCCGATCCTGGTTCTGACGGCCGGTGAGCGCGAGGATTCGAAGAGCACCGAAGGGTGGATTTGGCGAGTCCTGGGCCGGGCCGTGGAGATCGCCGTCGCCTGGGGACGCCGCCGGCGAAGGGTGGTTCTAGTGGTGGCACTGCTGCTCACCGCGGCCGCTCTCGTCGGGGTGCGGAATCTCTCGTTCAACGGCGATCTGCGCTCCCTGCGCCCGGCCGATCACCCGGCGATGTCCGCCGAGAGCGCCCTCGCTACGGGTTTCGATCTCGGCCTCGACCGCTCGACGGTGGTGGTCTTCGGCCAGGACCGCGCCGAGGCCCTTGGCCGAGCGGCGGAGGTGACGCGGCGGCTGCGGGCGATCGGCGCCGACGTCACCTCGCCGGCGGACTGGCTGGCCGAGGTGCCCGGCCGGCGCCAGCGGCTACCGGCCGCGGCGGCCGCTGGGTCGCTGCGCCAGGCCCTGACCGCCGAGGGCTTCGCACTCTCGGCCTTCGAGCGGCCGTTGGCGGTGCTCGACGCTCTGGCGGCCGGCGCCGGACCGCCGCCGATCGACTGGAGCGCCGCTCCCTCGGCGCTCGGCCGGCTGCTGGCGGAGGACGCTGAGGGCGCCTGGGTGGCGGTCTCGTTCGGAGTACCGGTGGGGCGCTGGCCGGCCGGTCCACCGCCGGAGATCCTACGCGGCATCGAGCCCCGGCCGGCGGTGGCTTCGGTGCCGCGCTTGGCGGCGGAGATCAAAGATCAGGTGGCCGGTGACCTGCGGCGCCTCGGAGGGATCGCCCTCGCCCTGGTGGCGCTGGTGGTGCTGGTGTCCTTCCCGGGACGCCCCGGCCGGGCCGTGCTCGCCCTGCTGCCGGTGACCCTGGGCACTCTATGGACCCTCGGCGCCTGCGGCCTCCTCGGGCTTCCCCTCGATCCATTCACCCTGCTCGTTGCGCCGCTGCTGCTGGGCATCGGGGTAGACGACGGTCTCCACGCCTTGCACGGCGCCGGCGCGCTCCATCGCTCGGTGCTCGGCGCCGGCCGGGCGATGGCGCTGACCACCCTCACCACCGTCATCGGCTTCGGCAGCCTCGCCCTGTCGGGCATTCCCGCGCTGCGCGGCGGGGGTTTGGTGGTGGCCCTGGGAACGGCCCTCTGTTTGCTGGTGACGTTGATCCTGCTGCCGGCCCTGGAGCGCTTGCGCCGGGAGGATCCGGAGGGCTCTTCAAGCTTCGAGCCCTTCGCCGTCGACCAGCCGGCGCCGGACGAAGTGCCGCCGCACGCACCGCGCACCGGCCGGATGGCCCGCTGGCTCGGTCCGTTCAGCTTTTCCGGTGTGTTCTGGTTTCGCCTCCACGCCTTCGCCGCCCGCACCCTGCCGGAGCGGGTCAAGGGCTGGGTGATCGCCGTGATGGCGGTGCTTTTCTGGACCTGCCTGCGGGGGGTGCGGCGGGCGATCGTCCGCAACCTGGAACCGGTGCTCGGACCGGTGGGCGTATTCGGCGGCGCCCGGCGGAGCTTTCGAACGGTCCACAACCTCGCCTGGTGCATGACCGAGCGCTGGGAACGGTTGGAGACGGACGTTCCCTTCGAGGTGCAGCAGGAGGGGGTCGAGACCTGGCGCGAGTTGCTCTCCCGGGACCGCGGATTCATCCTGGTCACGGCGCACATCGGCAGTTGGGAGGTGGGCTCGACCGTTCCCTCTTCGGAGGACGGGGTGGTGGTTCACGTGGTGCGCGAGGAAGAGATGGACGCCAAGACCCAGGCGGCGCTACGCCGGGCGATCGAGCGCCGCACCGGCTCGGCCTACCGCACGCACTTCGCCTCGACCATCGATCCGCGCCTCGGTATCCGCCTGCTGGAGGCCCTGCGCCAGGGTGAGGTGGTGGCTCTGCAGGGGGATCGGCCGCGGGCCGCCGGCCGCAGCATCGAAATGCGCCTCTTCGGCCGCCCCTATCGCATGCCCGTGGGACCGGCGGCGCTGGCGCGCTCGGCGGAGGTACCGCTGATGCCGGTGTTCGTGTTCCGCGAAGGGCGCCGAAGGTACCGCGTCGCTCCTTCGGAGCCGATCTACATCCAGCGCACCCAGGACCGCTCGGCTGATCTCCGGCCGGCCTTGGAAACCCTGGCGGCGGCGATCGAGGAGGCTGTCCGACACCGGCCCTATCAGTGGTTCTGCTTCCGAGACCTTTGGCCGAAGGGGGGCTAGGCGCCCGCCCGCGGGACCGCCCCCTCGACGCCAAGAAGTGCCACTCTCGGCCGGGCCGCGGAGGCGTCTCACCCCCATCCTCGGCGGCTCTCGCGAGGGCGCCAAGCCCGCCGCCTCGGCCTTGGTCCTCGGTCGCGATCTGCTGGAGTCGCCGATCGCGACCTTGATCGGCGATATTCAGGAATGAACGGTGATCTCCAACTGCGGCTCACTTCTTCGGTCACTAGTTCAAGGATTCCCCGCACTGGCCGACCAGAGATCCGTCGTTCCGCTTTCGAAGCCGTCTCCGAAGATGTCCGTCGAAGAGCACATCGAGGGCACCTGGGCGTGGGTGAGGGTGATGTCGTCGATGTACCAGCCGTCCACCGTCAGGCCGCCATCGGTGGAGAAAATCCAGCGCACTTTGATCGCCTGACCGGCGAAGGCCGAGAGGTCGGCGCTGTGTTCCGTCCAGGCGGCCTGGGTGCCCGAGAACGAGGGCGTGCCGGAGCTGAAGCCGCAGGCGTCGTTGGAGGTATTGAAGGTCGACGGATAGGGCGGGCTGACGGTGACGTTGCCCCAGGATGCGCCGTCGTCCGAAGACAGCTGGAGCACTCCGCCGTCGTAGCGGTCCTCGATGTCGTAGCGGCTCCAGAAGGAAAGCACCGAGGCCTCGCCCGGCGTTAGGGTGATGGCGTCCGTCTCCATGGCCACGCACAGGTTGTTGGTGTAGGTGGAGAAGTAGCTGCGGTCGCCGGAGCGGGCCACCGAATCCTCCACTTCCCAGCCGATGTGCCGGGCGGTGGCGCTGCCGGAGGCGAGGATGTCTTCCCCCACCTCGGCGCCGTTGACGAAATCGCCGTCCGCGTCGCTGCCGGTGGGAGTCGCCGAAGCCACTCGGTGGTTGCCGTCCTCGCTGGTGCTGCCGGAGTCCGTGGCGCGCACCTGGTAGTGGTACTCCACCCCGCTGGTCACCGCCGAATCGCCGTAGGAGGTGCCGGCCAGGCCCGCGGCGAGCAGGTTGCCGGCGTCCGGCGTGAAGGCCGGATCGGTGTCGCGGTAGACCCGGTAGGACACCGCGGCGCCGCAACTGGCGACGGCGGGGTCCCAGGCGACGTCCAGGGCGCAGCTCGTCGTTGCCCGATTGGTCACGCCGGTGACGCCGGCGAAGATCGGTGGCGCGGTGCAGGGACCGGTGGTCGACACCTCGACGCAAGCGGTAGCGTCGGATAGGCATTCCCCCGAGGGATCGGCCCGGCGCAGCCGGTAGCCGTAGGTCACCTGACCGGACACCGGCTCATCCCGGAAGGAGGTGCCGGTGAGGCCCGCCGCAACGGTCTCGAAGGTGCCACCGCAGCCGCCGAGGGCGCGTTCCACCGAGAACCCTTCTCCCAGGTCCCCGGCGTCCCAGGAAAGGTCGAAGGCGTTGTCGCCGCCAGCCACAATGCTGCTGCCGGTCGGCGCCTCCGGTGCCGTGCACAGGATCGGCTCCAGGATGAACAGTCCTTCGTTGACGTTGCTCACCAGCACCGTTCCACTGGCGAAGAACGGGTAGACACTCCAACTCCCGTTGGTGCCGGCGGCATTGCTGCCGGGAACGGTATCGAAGTAGGCGACTTCCTCCAACTCGCCGGCGGCGATGTTCGACAGATTCAGAATGCGCAGGCCGGCGCGGTAGTTCGCCTGGTAGGCGAAGGACCCCTTGATGTAGAGGTTGTGGTCACTCGCCGGCAGGTCCGATACGTGCGTCGCGATGAGCTGTGGGGCGGTCAAGTCCGACAGCTCCCAGATGTAGGTTTGGGTGTTGTGGCCGGCGTTGATCTCGTCCAGCTCGTCGTCGAGCAGGAAGTAGGCGTGGTCCTCGGTCAACCAGCCCTGGTGGGCGTAACCCAGATCGTCGTAGGTGGTGCGCGAGAGCTGCACCGGGTTCGAGCGGTCCGTGACGTCCACGATGGTGAGGGTGTCGGCATTGCTGGCGAAGCAGATTTCTTGCCCCTGGTAGGTCGTGTCCGGCCCTTGGTAGACGGCGCACTGGGCGTCGTGGGTGTAGCCGTCGGCACTGAAGCAGCCCTCGAACACCGGCGTGTGGGGGTTGGTCATGTCGAGCATGTAGAGACCGCCGGAGCACTGGTTGGAGCCCACCACCACCACCAGGTCCGTCTCGTCGTTGACCACTACGTTGTGGGCGCTGCCGAAACCGTCATGGTGGGCCATTTCGCCGAAGGTCACCGGTGGATCGCTGACGTTCGCCAGCATGCCGAGGTGAAACACCTGCAGGCCGTGGCCGGGGGCCTCGGAAACGATCACTGCGTGGTCGTTGACGACCTTGATGTCGTGCCAGAAGTTGTTGCTGGTGTGAGTCGGCAGCAGGCCGAGGTAGACCGGATTCGTCGGGTCCGACAGATCGACGAAGGCGGTGCCGTTGCGCATCCCCATCAAGGCGTACTCCGTGCCGGTGTTGGGATCCGTCCAGCCCCAGACGTCGTTGCCGGCGGTGCCGCCACCGAGATCTGCCAGGGGCATGCGGGCGAGCAGGTTGACGGAGTCGCAGGGGAAACCGTCCGCCTCGCCACCCACGCAGTCCGCCGCCAGGGTCGCCAGGGGTTCACCGGTCCGGGCGGGCGCTGCCGGCGGGTGGTGGTGCTCGCAGGCCAGCGCGAATCCGGAAGGGGCGGCGGCGATCAGAATCAGCAGCGAGAAAACGACAAAGTGGCGCATGATGGCTCCTTCGGCAAAACGCGACAAAGAACTTCTGAAAGGACCGGAAGACTTCAGTGGAAGGCAAGAGTATAGCCGCCGGCTCGGCCGGCGAGGGACCTCCTCAGTCGTCCACCCGTACGGTACTGAGACTGCCTTCGGCGACGGTGCGGTCGCCGTCCGTCACCCGCACGGAGAAAATTCCCAGGCGCCCGGCGCCGCCGGTGCGCTCGATCTTCGCGATCAGGGGGGCGCCAGCCGGGACGCCCTCCGGTGACAGTGCGGCACCGCGCATGCGCACTAGATAGCCGATCGCCGGCGCGCTGTCATCCCCCGCGTCGCCATCGCCGATCCCGGCGGTCAGCACGACCGCTCCCTGGGCGGCGAGTTCGAGGCCGAGGAAGGAAGGTGCCCGGCCGTTCGCGACGAAGGGACTGGTGGGGGGAATCGAGCCGCGGCACACCACCCGGTCCGGGCCGTGTTCGAGGATTTTCTCGACCAGGCGCGCCGGTGCCCGGTGCGGCAGCAGATGCGCCGGATCGATCGGTCGCTTCACGGGCGGCTCCAGCGGACCCGCCCTTGGGTGACCGTGGAACCGTCCCGCCGCACCACGAACGCGGTCCCCTCGTCGTCCTCCGGCACCTGCACCTCCAACTCGACCCGGTCGCCGGGAACCAGTGGCTGGCTGAGGCGGAGACCGTCGACGGCGCGGAGGGCGAGGCCGGGCTCGATCGAGTGCATCGCCTGGCGCAGCAGCTCGAGCTGAGCGACCGCCGGCAGCACCGGATGCCCCGGGAAGTGCCCTTCGAAATAGGCGAGGTCGGCCGGCAGGCGGCAGGAGAAGGAATGTCGGTCCCCATCCCGTGGGCCTGCTGAAAGATGGAAGGGTGCCGGTGAGTCAGGGGTGGACATCAGGCCGCCTCGCTGTGGCCGGTGTGGCCTCGATTGGAGAGTTCGAGCAGGGTCGGCGCCGGCCGCCGCGGCGCCAGCTGCAGGCGCCGCTGGAGGACGACCAGCCGGTCGAACAACCGCATGCGCCAGCGCACCTTGCGGGAAGGCCGCGGAAGGACGTGACCGGCGAGCACCGAAAGGATCGCCCACCCGGGGCATCCTTCGGCCACCTCGGCACCGGCGACGTCGTCGGCCCGGGGGGCACGAGGCGGCATTATGGCGACTGGGAACGGTCTTCGGATCATCCTAAAGTATATGACGAATCAGTACTTTGTGAGCATATGGGAGGCGCATTACGGAGTCAACGAAGCAAGCGACTGGGTGCACGACGGCGGGCCTTCGAAGGGCCTTTGGGGGAGCGCCGAGGCCTTGCCCGAAGAGGCTGAATAACGATAGGGTTAGGGTCTTGTTCGACTGGAAATCCGCCGCATTCGGTGGTCAGGGTTGCGGTCGAAGCCCGAAGACACCAATTGTGATTCGATGCCGGTAGCAACGCTTCCCAAGGCTCCGCCTTTACCCGGGGTCGAGAGGGTCGTCGGCCGTCGCCGTGGCGCCGCGGCCGGCCCGACCCTCCTCTGCATTGCCGCCCTCCACGGCAACGAACCGGCCGGCTTCCTCGGCGTGCGGCGGGTGTTGGCGGCACTCGCGGGTATCTCGGAGCTGCGCGGCGAGATCGTTGCCCTGGTGGGCAACCGCAAGGCGTTGGCCGCCGGCCAGCGCTTCTTGGTCGAGGATCTCAACCGTCTATGGAGCGAGGAGCGGCTGGAGCAGCTACGGGCCGGCGTCTTCGAGCCGCACGCCGAAGACGAAGAGATGCTGGAGTTGGACGACGAAATCCGACGCGTCACCGCCGAGGCCCGCGGGCCGATCTACGTGCTGGATCTCCACACCACGTCCGGCCCCGGCACGGCTTTCGCGGTGCTCGACGACACCCTGCCCAACCGGGACTTCGCCCTCGAGTTTCCGGCGCCACTGGTCCTCGGACTGGAAGAAGAGTTGTCCGGTCCCCTGTTGCCGATGCTGCTGGAGCGGGGCATGGTGACGGTGGGCTTCGAAAGCGGGCAGCATGACGATCCGGCTTCCGTCGATGGTGCCGAGGCGGCGGTCTGGATCGCTCTGGAAACCAGCGGCGTGCTGCCACCGGGCCACCCCGAAGTGGCGCGTGCCCGCGCCCTGTTGAGCGAACGTACCAGCCACTTGCCGCACGTTACGGAGGTGCGCTACCGCCACCCCGTCGATCCGGCGGATCGATTCACTATGGAGCCGGGCTTTGCCAGTTTCGATCGGGTCACCGTCGGTCAGCGCCTGGCGGCGGACCGCAACGGGCCGATCCACTGCCCGGAGGACGGTTTGATCTTGATGCCCCTCTATCAGGACCAGGGGGAGGACGGTTTCTTCATCGTGCGGGCGATCGAGGCGCGCTGGCTGCGGGTTTCGGAACGTCTGCGGCGTCTCGGGATCGAGAAATGGGTGCACTGGCTGCCCGGGGTGCGCCGGCATCCTTCGCAGGCCCATACCTTCGTGGTCAACCGGCGAGTGGCGCGTTGGTTCGCCCTGGAACTGTTCCATCTGCTGGGCTTCCGCCGTCACGGCCGGGTGGGTGACGAGCTGGTGGTTTCCCGCCGCAGCGGCGACGTCTGACCGTCACCGCCGCATCGGCACCGTGGCCGGTCACCCCGGCAGACTTCTAGCCAAATTCGACGCGGCTCCGCGGCCGAAACCCTTCGCATGTGCGGTATCGGGATTGCATACCCATACTTTTGTGGGGTAGTCCGTGAAACGTCTCGGGTGCTAGAGGCGTTGTGTTGGTGGGGGTCTGAGATGTGTGAGCTGCGTGATCCGGAGATCCGCTACCCAAAGATTGAAGTGTCGAGCCGAAGTGCCCACCCATTGGCGCTTATCGGGGCGACCCGGCAGGCACTGCGGCGTGCCGGCATTGGGCGACCGGAGATCGAGCAGTTCTCCGGTCAGGCTTTCGGCAGTGGCGATCCGGCAACCATCTGCGGCCGCTGGGTGCGCCTGACCGTCGAAGCGGACGACTGACAGGACGGCTGTCCGCTCAGGTAGACACCGGTTTCTCGCTCACTTCCCTCAGAATCTCCAGCTCTTCCCGGAAGGCCTCCACCAGACGGTGCGGTTCGGCCATCAGATCGACATCGCTGATCACTCCCAGACGCACTGTACCGGCGAAGCTGAGGATCGACACGCCGATGCCGATGTGGGCTCGCTGCGGCACCCAAAACATCATGTCGTGAATGCGCCGGCCGGAGATCGCCACCGGTTCCTGCGGGCCGGGAACGTTGGTCAACACGCAGGTGCACTTGTTGGCGAAGAAATCGGCCACCCACCGGCTGGCCCGCTGCGGCAGAGTCTTGAGGACCACCTGCACCGCCCCGAACATCACCAGCGGTTCTACGGACCGCTTGAGAGCGTCCATACGAGCCTTGACCTCCCGCACCCGCGTCAGGCCGTCGCCGATGTGCAGCGGCAGGTCGAGAAGCACCGTGGCGAACCGGTTCTCCATCTTGGGGATCTCGCCGGCGGAGCGCACGTTGACCGGCACCGAGGCCCGTAGCCGGGCGTCGTAGGGCTCGCCGCCCTGCTCCAGGTAGCGCCGGAAGGCGCCGGCGACCGCAGCCATCAGGACATCGTTAACGGTGGCGCCGAGGGCGTTCTTGATCGCTTTGACCTGGGCGAGGGGAATCGGCTGCGACCAGGCCACTCGCTTCTCACCGCCCGGACGCGGGCCGTGCAGGGCGCTGCGATCAGGCCGCGCCAGGGCCTTCCTGAGCAGTACGAAAGGCCCCGCCAGGGGTGCCTTGAGCCACAGCTTGGCGCGGCTGGGCTTGGCCTTCGCCACCCGCCGGGTCGGATCGTCGGCTTTGGGCTCGACTCGCTCCGCTCCTTCGCCGATCGGATCCTGGATCGAGAACATGATCGGGATGAGGGCCATGCCGTCGCCCATACAGTGATGGATGCGGGTGATCACTGCACTCTTGCCCTTGTCGATCCCCTGCAGGACCAAGATCTGCCACAGCGGCCGGTCCCGCGGTAGGGGGTCGGCGGCGAGGTGGCCGAGGTAGTCCGTCAGGCGCTCACGGGTCCACGAGCCGTCGCCCCAGTGGTCGCTGGGTTCGACCTCGAAGATGTGCCGTTCAATGTCGAAGTCGGGATCCTCTGACCAGTGATCGCGCCCGTTGATGGACACCACTTTCTTGCTGAAACGCGGGAAGCGGCGGCCGTCATCGAGGGACTGTACCCGGGCCAGCCAGACGGATCGCAGGGTGGCCGCGTCTAGGGTATCGGTGGTGTACACCCCGACGATGTTCATCAGGTTGTGCGGCGAGTCCTGGAGCCATAGGGCATCCGAGGCGGCGACGGGTTCAGCCTGCATTTTTCACCAGCTACCTACTGCGAGGCCGTATGTCACCGAGTCTGCTGCGTTATCCGCAAAACCTGTTCCTCGACGTAGTTCGAGTACGCCTTCGTCACAGAACCCGCGGATGCCTTGCAGCTTCAGCCAGCGACGACCTCTCGCTACGGTCGCTGGTGAGAAATGCAGGCTAGGGTCCGCGGAGGCGGTCATGAGGTGGCTTTCTCCGAGGCTGCAGGCGGCGGGCCGGGGGCGTCATCGGCGCCGTCGAACAACCCTGCTACCGGCTGCGAGCGGTGGGCGAAATCGTAGCACGCGACGGTGCGCTCTTCGCTCCAGGTGAGGCGCAGGACCGAAGCCCGAACCTCGTGCGCCGTCAGGTAGTCCAGCCAGCGGCCCTGCTCCGGGCGCAGGGTGTCGCCGGGCCCCTTGACCTCGATCAACTCGAAGGCGGAGGCCGGGTCCCGTGGGTCGGCCAGGAAGAGATCTGGCAGACCCCGCCCATAGCGGCCCGGCCCGCGGCTCAGGCGATCGCACACTGCCGCGAGCTGACGGCCCGAGAGGCGCCGGAGGACGAACTCGAGGTGTTCGTCGAGCTGGGGATGCCAGGCGACGAGGCGATTCGCGATGCCCCATTTCTTGCGGACGATCGCCCGTAGACGGCGTCGCAGCCGGTGCCGGGGGGCGGCGGCGAGGTCCGCCAGTCGGCGTTCCACGGCGTTTCGGCGGGCCGCTCGGAATTCCGGCCCGGAGAGATCGAGCGGTCCGTACTGGAAGGGATGCTCGAAGGCGCCGGCCACCGGCGAGAACACGATGTCCCAAAAAGCGAGGCCGAAGAGCGAGCGCCACAACCGGTTCTCCGCAAAAAAGCCGCGGCGCCCCTCCCCTTGCAGGTGCTCGAGTACGTGGGCTTCGATCGACACGCCGACCGGCGGTGGCGGCAGTTCGAGGGTCGTCGTCGGGCGCCGGGGACGCTGGGCGGGGCCCACTTCCCGCCGTCGGCGCAGGATTCGGTGCTGAATTCGCGGCCCCACCTCTGCCTCCGTCTCGTCGCGCGGTGCGGCGATCATGGCGGCGCAGAGATCGAGGGCTTCGGCCTGGCGGTCGCTACGGCTCAGAATGCGGGCGGCTCGCTCGCGCGCCGGCGGTCGATGGGCGGCGGAGTAGAGTTCGAGGGCCTCGTCGGTGAGTTGCCGGCGTTCGAGGTCGCGGCCGAGGAGAACCAGCAGGCGATCCACCCGCGGCCGGGCCACCGCATCCCAGGGTGGTTGCCGATGGACGATCTCGCGCCCCCGCTCGGCCGCCGCTGCGATCTCGCCGGCCTCTAGCAAATCTTGAATCTCCTGCCCGCGGCGGCGCGCCTCGAGGGTGTCGTCGAGGGCAGCACGGTGGGGAAAGAGCCGGAAACGGCGGTCGAAGTCATAGGCCTCGAAGCGCAGAAGTCCCATGTCCCGCAGCACGAACTCCGTCAGGCTTTGGCCGAAATTGCCGAAGAACAAGAGTTGGAGGGTTTCCACCTCCGCGAGGCGCAGCAACCGGAGCATCGGAAAGGTCGCCAGGGCCCGCTCGAGACCGGACTCCAGGTGCAGTGCCGGATCCGCCCCCTGGGGTTCGCCCTCAGGCCCCCTCAACACCCGGTCCGCAAGCTCCGCTTTGCCGAGGCGGCAGGCTCTCACCGCCGCTCGCGGCGGCAGCACGACGACGGCGAGGGCTTCGATCTCGCGCCGCAGCAGCAGCGAGATGCGCTCGGCGGCCGGCGAGTCCGGAGCGTCATCGGCGAATGAGGCGCCCGTCAGTTCGCTCATCGCGGCGTCGAGGTCGGGAATTTCCCGGTAGGCCAGCCGATCGCGCCGAAACAGCGGCCCCTTGCGGGAAATCAGTCGCACATAGAGCCGTCGGGCGCCGGTCGAGAGGTGCGCAAAAGCGGTGGTGAATTGCTTCTCCGGGTCCGTCAGCAGATCGCCGTAGCGCTCGACCACGGTCGCCAGCATGGCCTCGAAGTTGTCGAGGTAATAACCCTCGGGCAGGGGGCGAGGTTCGGACGGAATCATCGGCCCGTCCAGTGTACCCCGGGCGTGAACCGGGCGGAAGAAGAGGGTGCGAAGAATCAGGTGCCAACCTAATGTCAGGAGGCAGAAGAAGTAGGTGCCACCCGAATGTCGGTGGGCGAACCGAAGGAAGCAGGTGCCACCCGAGTGTCGGCGAGCGAGCCGGGCGTCCGCGGCAGCCCGGCTGTTCTATCTACCTTCGTCGTGCAGGACTACTCGGTGTAGAGCGCGATCACCCGACCAATCCCCTCGGAGCACACCGGGCAGAAGGTCTTCGGATTGCGGGTGAACATGATGCAGTCCAGAGCCGGCCGGTAGAGGCCCTTCGCCTGATAGCCGGCGCCTTCGAAGGCGCCGACCTTGCCTGCATGTTCTTGAGCGCCGAGAAACGGTATCGTCTGCGCCTTGACCTCATCGAACAGCGCTTCCATCTCTTCCTCCGAGGCGCCCTCGGCGCGCAGCTTCTGGCGTTTCTCCTGGTAGGCGAGGGAGAGGGTGTCGTATTCGTCTTGATCCCAGGGGGTGGGAATCGGCGTTTCCGCGGTGACCAGATGTCGCCATTTGAGGTTTTCCGGGTCGAGGAGCGCCGTGACGTTGGGCGACCAGGGCTCTGTGCCCGGCGCCGTGAAGTCCTCGTAGGACACCTGGGAGGTGTAGTACTCGTCGCCCAGGCCGGCGAAGGAGTGGCCGAATTCGTGCACCACCAGGTACGGCGCCTCGCCGCTGCCGGCGGCGGCCGTGGTCCATAGGTTGAAGATGCCGCCGCCACCGTACTTGCGCTGGTTGGCCAGCAGGATGAGGGCGTCGTAGGGTGCCAGCGCCGCCGCTTCCCGCAGGGCGCGGTTGGAGTAGGTGAGGATGTAGCGCTCTGAATCGAACGCGTTGTAGGACAGGCCCAGAGGGCTGTTGCGCCAGACGTCTTCTCGCGGCTTGGTGACGCCCGACTCTCGGGACGGCAGGTCGATGGCGCGGACGTTGAAATCTTTCTTGTGGTGGTCGAAGGGCGCGGTGGTGAAGAGATGGTCCATCAGGCTCTTCACGTCGTCCCGGAATGTGCTCATCTCGGCGGCGGTATAGCCGTCGCCCAACACCAGTAAATCGACCTTCTTCGCCGGCGGGCCGTGCTCGAAGACCGTCCAGGGGGTGCCCACCGGCTCGAGAGGCGACCGGTTGACGGAGCGGTGGGCGGGATCGACGGTGCGGCGGAAAATCTCGGCGAAGGTGCCGTCCCCCTGCCGCTTGTGGAGCACCAGATCCACCGGCTGCTTCGGCTCCGGGAAGCGTTGACTTTCGTGGAAGGTCCGCCAGTTGCCCTGGCGCGCTTCGCCGATGGTTTCCCACTCGCCGTAGATCGAGGCGAAGCCGCGCGAATAGAGCACCGCGCCGCCGCCGGCTTCGGTCACCTCGAAGCGATATTTGCCGAGGCCGGTGCCGTCGATCAGTTGGATGCGACTACCGGGCCAGTCGCTCTCCAGGCGCAGCTCGTCGAGGCTGATGTGTTCCTCTCCGGCGGTGCCCGTATGGAAGTAGTCGAAGCGCAGGGAGCGACCGGTGAAGTGGTCGTCGAAGTCCGCCGCGGCGGGCAGGGCGTTGAGGAGCAGGACGGTGACGAACAGGATGGCGGACAGGGTACGAATCATCTCGGGCCTCCGGGGGTTTGATCCAGTCGGTGGATCTTACCCGGTGGCCCGAGAGGCTCGCTCCGGACGGTAGCCGGCTACGGCCGAAAGACCCGCCACGAATAGAACAGGTCGAAATCCTCGCCTTCACCACGCGGGAACACCTCGTAGACCGTTTCACCGCGGTGGAATCGACGGCGGGAGAGGTTGGTGGTGCCCGGGTCCGGGGCGCCTCCACCGGGGGAGAAGCCCACCAGGGCGTCCCGCCGGGCGGTGGCCAGCCACGCCATCGCGATGCGTCCGCTGCGCCGCAGCTCGATGGTGAAGTAGTTGGGCTCCCGGGAGGCGAATTCCGGCACGCTGAGGAAATGGATGCGGAGGGCATGGTGGCCGACCGGTTCGGCCAGCACCAGGCCGGACCGGGCGTCGAAGTCGTCCCACAGGGGAGCGATGCGCGGCGGGCCGGTGAGCAGTTCCGTGGCGCCCTCGTTGCGCCGGGAACTGCCCTCGCCGAAGGTCAGGTTGCCGTTGGAGTTGACGAACACGCTGTCCCAGGAGTTGCCGGCAAAGGGGAACGAGAAGGCCGGGAAGGGTACCTCCGTCGAGGTGTCGTCGCCGGCGGCGATGGGGTCGCCTCGATAGGCGGCGATCTGCAGAGTGTAGCGCGCACCGCGCCGGGGCACTCCCTGGCCTTCGAAGGCCGGATCGTCCCCGGTGGTCACGGCGAGGGCCAGGTGGCGGGCCGTCGGAAAGGAGAACAGCAGCCGCGAGAGCTGGCCGTCGCCGCCGTCGTCGTCCTGGAACAGCCGTTCGCCGGTGTCGGCGTCGAACAGTCCAAGGCGCGTGTCGAGGGAACTCCGCACCACTTCGGCGGCGACGATGTCGTCCGGGCGGGTGCGGAAGCGGAAGAAGTCCACGTCCTCGCCGGCCGGTGCCAGATCCGTGTAGGAGAAGGACCGGTCGCTCGCGAAGGGTAGATGCACCGGTTGCGCCCGGTTCAGACGGTCGTTGATCTCGAAGCGGTCGCGGAAGGGTGCGAAGCGGGGCAGGATCTTGAGGGTCGAGCCGGCGAGGTCGTTGTCCGCCGTTTCGAAGTTCTCGAAGGTGGCGGCCTCCCACCACAGGCCGTTCAAGTTGAGGCCGCCGTGCCGCCGCAGGTTGCTCTCCCGCTCGAAGCCGGAGGTGCGCCGCTCGCCGCAGGAGGCACCGACGATGCCGTCCGAGGCGGCGATGTCGCCGTAGGTGAGGACCGTCGCGCCGAGCCAGCGATCGAGCCAGATCTCGAAGCTGTTTTGAGCACCGGCTTCGGAGCTGTCGGCGGGGACCTGGTGGTAGCGCACCCGCAGGCCGTGCGTTTCCGCTTCCCAGGTGACGGCGCCGCCGGCGGACGGATTGAGGTCTGTCCACAGGGCGGCGATGCGCGGCGGTCCGGCCAGCAGCTCGACAACGCTCGGCGAGCCGTCGGGGCTGGCCCGTTCGAAGGTCAGGTTGCCGTTGGAGTTGATCCATAGGGAGTCGTAGCGCTCGCCGCAGAAGGGCACTTCGTAGGGCAGGAAGATCTGCCGGGAGGCGTCGTCGCCCAGGTCCAGAGTGCCGACCGGTTGGGCATTGAAGGCGATATCCACCCCTTCGAGGGTGGCCCCCGGTGGAGGTGCCAGGGGAGTGAATTCGAAGCGGTCGTCGGTGGCGTCGTCGGTCGATTCGGCGTCGCCGTTGTAGAACTCTTCGAGGCCCGGCAGCGGGCTCAACGGTGGCGTGCTGAAGGTGCCGGCGATCAGCTCGTCGACAAACAGGGCGTAGTCGGCGCCGGCGGTGAGGCCGGTGAGGCGGTATTTGCCGACCTCCGGGGCGCCGGGAGAGAAGTCGTCTGTCGCGTCGCTCGAGATCGCCGAGACGGCATCGCCGAAGGGATCTTCCAGATTGCGAGCGATGACGTTGACTCCGGTCAACGGAGTGGTGCCGTTGGGACCCTGGACCCGGCCGGAGATGGCGCCGCTCCCGGCGAGGAAATCAGCCGTCGGGTAAAGGGTCGAGAGAGACGCGACGTCGTCGCGATGGGGCGATGCGATGCCCGCCACCGGGCCGAAGTAGAGCGGGTACATGGTCTCGATGGTGCCGCCCAGCGGCGGCACGGGAAAGACATCGACCTGCGATGGACCGCTGGTGTCGCCGAGCACGAGCTGGCCGTTGACCACCGTATGGGCGAGGTTTTGGAAGTGGCCCATCTCGTGGACCATGATGTCGAGCGCTTCGTCGCCATCGGCCAGCGCCCGGCCGTTGAAGATCGCGAAACCCTCCAGGATCTCGCAGTCCGCCAGGGAGAACCACTCGCTGCCGGCGAATCCGAGGATGCCGGAGCCCTCGCCGAAGAGCTGGTCGAAGATCTCGCCGGTGTCGTCGAAGATCACCGGGCTGATGCCGTCTTGCGCCGCGGTGCCGAAGTAGGTGGCGAAATTGTCCACCGTGATGTCCTCCGGCAGCTCGTCCGGGACGGCGAAGAAGCTGGTGGCGGAGGGTACGGCGCCCCAGGTGTCGAGCGCGGTTTGGAGCTGGCTCCGCGCCTCGCTGTTGGAGAGCGGTCCAAGGGGTCCCGGGTCGACGGCGATGGGGATTTGCCGCCCACCGTCGGGCCAGCGGTAGGGCTCGCCGGGGCGGCAGTTCTGGAGCGGGCCGCCGGCGAACAACGAGGCGGTGGACGAGGCGGCGACGAGGACGAGGCTAAGAAATCGGATGTAGATTCTCCGTTGCGAGAGGGAAGTCTTCATCACGGGACCCTCTCCACCTCGACGTTGTGTTCAGATCGTCGAAGGGACCGTTCCAGGTGGTCGGCGAGTTCCGCGTAGGTCATCGCTTGGGACCTCTTCGCGGCGGTCGATCGATCGCCGTCCGGTGGGTCGCCAGCGGCCAGGTCTCGATGGGCCAGGGCGGTGTTGCCGAAGCCGTTCCGCACCCTCGCCTGATCGCCGAAGCCGTCGATGACGAAGGTGCCCTGGCCGAGGCCGACCGGGGCGGCGAGTCCGGCGCTGCTCGGCTTGGTGACCATCAGCAGGTATTCGCCGCCCAGTTCGAGGCGGGGCATGAAAGCGAACGTTCGGGAGCGACTGGCGCTTGCCGGGTCCCCTCCCTCCGGGGAAGTCACCATCCGGAGGTCGACGACGAGCTGGCCGTCCTGCTGGTCGAAGGAGCCTTTGAAGGCTTCGCTCACCCGCAGCCGATAGACGATCACCGGCACCTGACCGCCGCCGACAGCGGCGGTCCCGTGGTCCACGCTGACCACCGTGCCGCGAAAGATCCGATCCGCCTGGTCGGCGAGTTCGTCGAGGTCGAGGGCGCGGACCATCGCCGCGTCGGATCTCGATCCATGGAGGATCCCGGTCAGCGAGGCCATGAGGACCAGGGTGAGAACCAGCAACCGGTGGGAGCGCAAATGCCTGCACATGAAAATCATCAAACGGCCTCCTTGGGCCTTGCGACACCCGTCGATGTCGCGGCAATTGAATACACCTAGACTGCCGGTTCCGGAGGACGAGAGAACACCGATCCGGTTCCGGTTCGGGAGGGAAGCAGTGACCGAGAGTGGTTGGATGCTGCATCCATGTATATGCGTTCGAGCGTCTGCAGAGGGACAAGGCGTCGGTACTTTCGCTTCCCTTTGAGTATTGATGTACCGGAGTCTAGGAGGGGCTAGCCGGGGTGGCGAAACCGCCGGCTCTCGCCTTCGCCACGAGCTGTTAAAATAGCGATAGAACGAAGGGCCGAAGCGCGAAAAAGCCCGAATGATAGCGGGCTCGAACACGCTCGGAACCAACCAGCCTGCCTTTCTCACCAGCAACCTACTGCGAGGCTGTATGCCACTGAATCTGCTGCGTTATCCGCGGAACCTGCTCTTCAACGTACTGCGAGTACGCCTTCATCGCAGAACCCGCGGATGCCTTGCAGCTTCAACGACCTACGGCCTCTCGCTACGGTCGCTGGTGAGAAAGGCAGGCTAGATTCAATCGAGGCGCCCACCCCATACCGACGAAGCAAGGCGCCGGCCTGGAAGGCCGGGTACGGTGCCCTTCGGTGCGCCCTCGGGAGGAACCTTTGATGAGCGAAACCTACGAGTTTCAGGCTGAAACGCAGCGCCTGCTGCACCTGATGATCCATAGCCTCTACACCAACAAGGAGATCTTCCTGCGGGAACTGATCTCCAATTCTTCGGATGCCTTGGACCGGCTGCGTTTTGAGGCCATCACCCAGCCGGAACTTGTGTCCGGCGACGAACCCCTGGAGATCCGCCTGGATCCGGACTCGGAGAAGCGGACCCTCACGGTGCACGACAACGGCATCGGCATGAGCCGGGAGGAGGTGATCGCCAATATCGGGACCATCGCCAAGTCCGGAACCCGGGAGCTGATGGAGAAAGTGCAGGCGACGGATTCCGAAGACCAGCTCGCCGCCCTCATCGGCCAGTTCGGTGTGGGCTTTTATTCCAGTTTCATGGTCGCCGACCGGGTGATCCTGGTCACCCGGCGGGCGGGCGAGGAAATGGCGACGCGCTGGGAATCCGCCGGTGACGGCCGCTACGAGCTGGACGAGGCGGAGCGCGACGGCCACGGCACCTCCATCACCCTGCACCTCAAAGAGAGCGACGGTGACGACGGCCTCGACGACTTCACCGAGGAGTGGACTCTGAAGCGCATCGTCAAGCGCTACTCGGACTTCGTGACCTACCCGATCCGACTGGAGGTGGAGCGCGAGAAGCCGGTGCTCGACGACGAGGGCAAGCCCGTCGAGGGCGGCGAGACGAAGACCGAAACGGAAGATCTCGTCCTCAACTCCATGAAGCCCATCTGGACCCGCTCGGAGGGCGACGTAGAGGAGGCGGAGCTGAAGGAGTTCTACCGCCATATCTCCCACGACTGGAGCGATCCGATGCTGCCGGTGTGGCTCAAGGCGGAGGGTCGCTTCGAGTACCAGGCGCTGCTCTTCGTGCCCGGCTCAGCGCCCTTCGACCTCTATTACGTGGGCTTCGAGCCGGGGCTCCAGCTCTACGTGCGGCGGGTGCTGATCATGGAGCGCTCGGCGGATCTCCTGCCGCGCTACCTGCGGTTCATCAAGGGCGTGGTGGAAGCCTCGGATCTGCCCTTGAACGTTTCCCGCGAACTGCTGCAACACAATCGCCAGGTAGTGGCCATTCGCAAGGGTCTGGTGCGCAAGGTGCTCGACACCCTGCGCAAACTGCGCGACGACGAGCCGGAGAAGTACCTGGCCTTCTGGAAGGAGTTCGGTCGGGCCTTGAAAGAGGGGGTGGACGAAGAGCGCGACTACCGCGATCGGGTGATCGAGCTGCTGATGTTCGAAACCTCCGAGGGCGAAGAATTGACCACCCTGGCGGCCTACGTGTCGCGCATGCCGGAGGACCAGGAGGAAATCTTCTACCTGACCGGCGAGTCGCGCGAGGCGGTGGCCGCGTCGCCCCACCTCGAGGCCTTCCACGCCAAGGGCATCGAGGTGCTTTACCTGGTGGATCCGGTCGACGAATTGATGGTGCAGTCCCTGACCGAATACGACGACAAGAAGCTCCGTTCCGTCGGCAAGGGCGCCATCGACCTGTCGAGCGATGACGAGAAGGAAGAGATGCAAAAAGAGCTGGAAGAGAAGGAGAAGACCTTCGAGGGCATGCTCGAAGCCATGCAGAAGCACCTCGACGAACACGTCAAGCAGGTGCGCCTGTCCGGCCGACTGACCTCGTCGCCGGCGTGCCTGGTGGGCGCCGAGCACGACTACAGCCCGCAGCTCGAAAAGCTCCTAATGAAGGGCAAGGGCGGCGGCGCGAAACAACGCCGGATCCTGGAGCTCAATCCCGACCACGCCATTGTCCAGACCCTCCGAACGCGCTTCGAGGAAAAGGGGGAAGAGGGCGTCGCCCTCGACAAATACGCCGATCTACTTTTTGGCTACGCCACCCTGGCGGAGGGGTCGGAGCTGGTCGACCCGGTGCGCTTCAACAGTCAGGTGGTCGAGCTGATGGAGCAGGGGTTGGGGTAGCCTGACGGCCGCTTACCCGGATCACTCGCTGAGATGTTTCACCAAGAGTTGGTCGGAATAGGTAGTAAGGAATTCACACCAAAGTTGTCCCGGTCGGTAGATTTCTGACACTATATAGACGAGATTCTATGTACCGAACGGCCTTCCGCTGGAGTGCTGGAGGAAGGTCGTTGGTCTTTCATCGACTGTGGAGAACCTGACGTGACTTGGGACGAAGAAGACGACAAGACGATCTATCGCGTGGTGGTGAACCACGAAGAGCAGTATTCCATCTGGCCCGCTGACCGCGAATTGCCGTTGGGTTGGAACGCCGAAGGCAAAGAAGGCACCAAGCAGGAATGTCTGGATCACATCGAAGAGGTGTGGACGGACATGCGTCCCTTGAGCCTGCGTAAGAAGATGCAGGAAATGGAAGCCCAGCAGGGAGGCTGACTTCGCAACCGGTTCTGCTCCTCGCCGACAGCCGGTTTCTGTTCGGTGAGGACGCTCGAAGGTGGCTCCGCCCGGTGGCGCGCGAGTCGTCCGGCGGCCGGGCCGTGTATCTCGGAGCGTCAAACGGTGACGACCCGGCGGCCTTTGAGATTTTCGATCAGGCGGTCGCCGCGGCGGGCTACGCGGATCGCTCGGCGATGCGCTCCGGCGATGGCGCCGAAGGGTTTGCCGGAGCCGATCTGATCCTGCTGGCCGGCGGCGATCCGCTCCTCGGCTGGCGCGCCTTCGAGGCGAACGGTTGGGTCGATGCCCTGCGAAGTCGTTGGCAGCGGGGTTCCCTGCTGGTGGGAGTGTCCGCCGGCGCCGTTCAACTAGGTCTTGGGGTGAGGCCGGATGCCGATCGGGCGGTTTCGATGCTCGCCTTGGCGCCCTACTGGATCGGCGCTCATGAAGAGGCGGCGGGGTGGGCGGAAGTCATCGCCACCCAGCGGGCCGACCCGCGATGCCGACCTGCGCTGGCGCTTCCCTTCGGAGCAGCGGCGCGGGTGTCGGCGAACGGCCAATTCGAAGTGTTGAGTAAGAAAGTGGCTGAAGTTCGTTGGTTCAGCGACGGGCCTACCTTCCGGTGGAAGCGACCGGTCGAGGGTCAACGAGAGCTAGTGATACGAGACGATAAAAAGTCATTCGAGGAGATCGACCATGGCTGAGATGGGAAAGTACTGTAAGGCCTACCTGGCGAAGCAGTTCCGGGCCTTCGCGAACTGGCAGGAAAAGACCGACGATCTGCGCAAGGAAACGCAGGTGGTCGACGGCAAGGAGACGGAGATTGAGCGCTCGACCCTGGAGGACGACGACATCCTCTATCTGCAGGAGAACTACACCGTGACGGACGGCATCTTCGTCGACGAGCACATCATCTTCGACGACTTGACGGACGAGTGGAAAGCCTTCTGCCACGACGAACTCGACTTCGAGATTCCGCACTTCGAGCCGATCGAGATCCAGCCGGCGGAGCCCGAGGCGGCGGAGTCCGCTTCGGCCTGACCTGGGCGGTATTCGAGCACCGATCCGGCCATCGGCTCGGAAGACCATCAAACGGCCTGTGGTGGAGCGCTCCGGCGCCCGCGACAGGCCGTTTTCTTACATGCATTTACGTGTCCCCCAAGGTGGCCGCCGAGGGGAGTGATCTGCTAGCGAGCCCACCGGGTTGGGCGCCCCCGAACGAGGCGGCGGCAGAGCCGCCGAGGATGGGGGGTGAGACGCCTGCGCGGCCCGGCCAAGAATGACACTTCTTGGCGTCGGGGGGGCCTGCGCGGCCCGGCCTAGCCCCCCTAGGGATAGTCGTCTAGTTCTTGGAAGGGTAGGCCGCAGGGGTAGAAGATGTTGAACACCGGCTGTTCGATCAACTCGGCGAAGCGCAGGAAGATCGGCGCCCAGGTTTCGAGATTCGACTCTCCGGACTCGATCTGCTGGTAGTCGCCCAGTTCGATGCCGAGGGCCTCGGCCATTTCGTCCGGGCTCTTTTCCCGCCGTTCCCGGTGTTCCTGGACCAGTTGGCCGAACTGGCCCGCTTTGGCGTCCTCGGATCGGCCGCTCGGCGCGATCAAGCGCGAGACCGGAGTCTCCAGTGCGATGGCGATCTGGGCCAGCAGCGGCCCCGCCGTCTCGGCATCGGTGTCGCCAGCCTCGAGCCGGCTGTACTCTTCGTCACTCACCTCCAGGGCGCCGGCGGCGGCGCCCGATTCGATGCCTTTCTTGGTGCGTTCTTTGCGCAGTACATCACCGAGTTTCATCTTCCAGACTCCTTTGGTTTTTCAGCCTATTGCCCGAGCGTCGAGGACCTTGGCCGGCCCTGGCGATGAAAGGGGCGAGGTCGGCAGGCAATCCTTTAAATAGATTTCAATATATATCTTACCCTTCTTCGGGTTCCCACCGCCAACCGCGCAATTCCCAGCCGCGCCCCGGCACCGCCACGGCGCCGACGTAACCCGGCCCGGGGTTGACGTGGAACAGCGACCATTCGGCTGCTTTGGCCGGGTCGCCATCGAGGGCGAGGAAGCGAGCCTCTTCGAGGGAGACGTCGAAGCGGTCGAGGGGCAGGGACAGGCCGTCGCCCAGGGCCTTGACGTAGGCCTCTTTGCGGGTCCAGCAGCGAAAGAACGCCAGCTCCTTGGCCTCCGACGGCACCGACCGCAGCGCCCGCCGCTCGCTGGCCGAAAAATGCCGTTCGGCGACCGCCTCGGCGTCGGGCATGGCCCGCAGATGCTCCACGTCAACCCCCAGTTCGACCTCTTCGGTGATCGCGATCAGGGCCAGTTCGTGGGAGTTGGTGAGATTGAACTGGAGGGTGGTGTCCGGCAGGAAAGGCTTGTCCTTCGGGCCGTAGGCGAAGGAGAGGGTGGCGGCCGGCTGATCGAGGTACTGCCCGAGCAAACGCCGCAGCGCCCCACGGCCGACGATGTAGCGCCGTCGGTGGCGATCGAAGTGAAAACGGTCGGCCCGCATTCTTTCGTCCGGCGACAGGAGTGCCCGATAGCTCGCCATTTGGTTCTCTGGCGGGTTGAGATCGACCCGCCAGATGTCGATTCGTCCGGCCGTCAGGGCTGCCGGCCGCGGAGGTCGGGAGGGGGGGGCGGAGAAGCGATCCAGATCGCTCATCGAAGAACGACTCGGGCCGTCAGGCGGTGGCCGCTTCGGGCGCTTGGTTGCCGGTCGCCGGCTGCACCTCGTCCATCTCGACGGCGACGAGCTTCGACACGCCCTTTTCTTCCATCGTCACGCCGTAAAGGGTGGAGGCCGCTTCCATGGTGAGTTTGTTGTGAGTGATCACGATGAACTGGGTTTCCCCGGCCATCTCGCGCACCAGATCGACGAAGCGCAGGGTATTGACGTCGTCCAATGGGGCGTCCACCTCGTCGAGAATGCAGAACGGCGAGGGTTTGGCCTGGAACAGCGCGAACAGCAGCGCGATGGCGGTCAGGGCCTTCTCGCCGCCGGACATCAGCATGATGTTCTGGGTGCGCTT
Source organism: Acidobacteriota bacterium (assembly GCA_039030395.1). Lineage (NCBI taxonomy): Bacteria > Pseudomonadati > Acidobacteriota > Acidobacteriota bacterium. Next base: position 319,389 of record JBCCEF010000001.1, on the reverse strand, counting down.
GCCCGGCGGCCGGGCGACGATCTCGATGCCGCTCTCGAGCACGTCCTCCTCGTCGAGCAAGCGCATCTCCGCTTCGCCGCCGCGGAACAGGTGGGTGAAGATGCGGGAGAAGCTCTCGTTGACCGCCGCGAAGGTGGTCGTGAAGCGCTCGGTGGAGGCTTCGTCGATCTCCCGGATGGTCTCTTTCAGGCGCTCGATGGAGTCCACCACGTCGGCCCGCTGCTGGGTGAGGAACCCGTGGCGCTCCTCCTTCTCGGCGTACTCGTCCACCGCCAGCAGGTTGACCGGTCCTAGGCGCTCGAGGGTTGCCTTCAGGCGGCCGAGGTCGGCTTCCATCTCCGGCAGGTTGGGCGGCGCTTCGCCGGCGTTTTCCGGCAGGCCTTCCTCGAAGCGTTCGAGATACGAGGCGCTCAGGTGCTCCGCCTCCTGGCCCAGGCCGGCGCGGCGCACTCGCAGTTCCCCGAGCAGTCCACGCACCTTCTCGATCTCGTTCCGGCGCGCCGCGATGGCGCCTTCCAGTTCTTTGAGGTCGGCGCGCTGTTCGTCGAGGCGGGTCTGGGCGGCGAGCACCGCTTCCTGAGCGCCCGTCCGCTGCTCGAGGGCCGCTTGGAGTTCCCGATCGGCTGCTTCGAGACCGGCGCGGATCTCCTGCCGTGCAGCATCCAGCCGCGTCGCCTCCTCGCGCCACTGGTGGATCTGCTCCTCGCCTTCGCCCAACTCCCGGCGCAGCCGGGCCATCTCGCGGTCGTGCGCTTCGAGGCGCTCGCGCAGCAGATCGAGGCGGCCGCGGCGGCCGGCGCTCGCTTCTTTGAGACTCTCCCGATCGGCTTTGGCGTTCTCCCGTTCGGCGACCAGGCGGTCGAGCCGCTCCTGCCCCTGGGTTTGCTGGACTTCCACCTCGGTGAGTTCCCGGGTGGCGGCGGACTGCGCTTCCTGGGCTTGCCGCACGTCGTCCTCGATGCCCCGGCGCTCACCAGCGAGCAGGGCGATC